>NZ_AUBQ01000003.1:0-313321 GCF_000429325.1 Fundidesulfovibrio putealis DSM 16056 | reverse complement strand
CTGGACGAAATCGGCGACATCTCCCCGCGCATCCAGCTGAACCTCCTGCGCGTGCTGGAGCGCAAGGAGTACGAGCGCGTGGGCGACTCCAAGACCCGCCGGGCCAACGTGCGCGTCATCGCGGCCACCAACGCCGATATGCAGGACAAGATCCGCCAGGGGCTGTTTCGCGAGGACCTGTACTACCGCCTCAAGGTCATGGTGATCCACCTGCCCCCGCTTCGCGAGCGCACCGAGGACATCCCGCTCCTGTGCGAGCACTTCCTGGGGCTTTTCCGGGCCAGCTTCGGCAAGCATATCGCCAAGGTGGGCGAGGAGGTCATGCGCATCTTCATGACTTACCGCTGGCCCGGCAACGTGCGCGAGCTGCGCTACGCCCTGGAGCACGCCTGCATCCTCTGCCCCGGCGGGGAGATCCAGGCCGCGCACCTGCCCCACGAGCTGGCCAACGGCCCCTCCCCCCACGAGAGCCCGGAACAGCCCGCACACAGGGCGCTCTCGCCACGGGGCCACATCCAGCAGGGCGGCCTGACCCGCGAGGACCTGCTGGACGCCCTGGAGCGCTCGGCCAACAACCGGGCCAAGGCGGCGCGGCTTCTGGGCGTGGACCGGCGCACCCTGTACCGCAACATGGAAAAGCACGGCGTGCAGTAGCGCGCCACGCCAGCGCTCCGCCCTCGCCCTGACCCGGCTGAGGACTACCCGTTCATGGCGCAGCCGCGCCCCAGCCCGCATCCCGGCCTGCCCCGGTTTGACGCCTCCGCCTTTCTTCAAGCCAACATCCCGAATCCTCGGGACATTTCATCCGGCCCTTGCGCCACGGGCTCCCCTGTGCCGCATGTCACCGTGGCGCACCTGTGGCGCACGCCACACATGTGTGGCGCCACGCCACACATTTTGCCACACCTTTGCCCCGGCGCATTTTCCGCCTCGCTGCATTATCCGCTCGCCAAAGCCTCTTAATTCAATATCATTCACCTATTTCGCACCGTTCTGGGCAAGTGGCACGCAAATTGCCTTTACGGGGGGAGCTTAAAGCATGTTAGCTTTCCGATACCAATAGAAACATCCAACCCGACCGCTCTCCCAGGTCGGCAATTGAGAAGGAGGCAGCGGCAAGCCAGCACCGTGAGCAGCCGGAGCCGCACCGGACCACTGCGGCAAGGTCCGCATGAATCGTTTTACTTAACGCAGCGCGATCGAGGAGAGGAAAATGGCAGGGAAGAAAATTTACAAGACGTTGTATTTCTGGGTTCTTTTCGGCATCGCCGCCGGTATCATCATCGGCTTCATTCCGCAGACAAAGGCATTCGCCTCCGGTCTCGAGCCACTGGCCAAGACCTTTATCAAGATGGTCAAGATGGTCATCGCACCCATCATTTTCTGTACGGTCGTCACCGGCATCGCCAAAATGGGCGACATGGGCAAGGTCGGCCGCGTGGGCCTGAAGGCCATGCTGTATTTCTGGACCATGACCCTGTTCGCCCTGGCCATCGGCCTGGCCGTGGTCAACGTCACCAAGCCCGGCGTCGGCTTGGACGACTACGCGGCCAAGATGCAGGCCGACGCTGCCGGCGTGAAAAAGGTGCAAGCCTACGCAGGCGAGACCAAGAAGCTCTCCACGGTCGATTTCCTCACCAACATCGTGCCTGACTCGGTCGTCGGCGCCTTCTCCAAGGGCGACATCCTGCAGGTGCTCTTCTTCTCCATCCTCTTCGGCACGGGCCTTTCCGCCCTGGGAGACCGCGCACGCAACGTAACGACATTCATTGATGAATTCGCGCGAGGCATGTTCAAAGTAGTCCATTATGTGATGTACTTCGCGCCGTTCGGCGCATTCGGGGCCATGGCCGTGGTGGTGTCCACCCAGGGGGGTGACGCCCTCATGGCGCTGGGCAGGCTGATGCTCGACGTCTACCTGACCTGCGCCCTGTTCATCTTCGTGGTGTTGTGGGCGGTCTGCAAGATGGCCGGCTTCTCCCTGTGGAAGTACCTCAAGTACATCTCCGAGGAGATCCTCCTGGTGCTCGGCACCTCCTCCTCCGAGGCGGCCCTGCCCCGCATGATGGCCAAGCTGGAGAACGCCGGAGCCAACCAGTCCGTGGTCGGCCTGTGCCTGCCCATGGGCTACTCCTTCAACCTGGACGGCACCTGCATCTACCTGACCATGGCCGCCGTGTTCCTGGCCCAGGCCACCAACACCCCGCTGACCATGGCCGACCAGCTGTACATGATGTTCATCCTGCTGCTCACCTCCAAGGGCGCTGCGGCAGTCACCGGCGGCGGCTTCATCACCCTGGCCGCCACCCTGGGCTCGGTGGGTTCCATCCCGCTGGCCTCGCTGACCCTGCTCCTTGGCGTTGACCGCTTCATGTCCGAAGCCCGCGCCATCACCAACCTGATCGGCAACGGCGTGGCCACCCTGGTCATCGCCAAGTGGGAAGGCGCGCTGGACGAACGCAAGCTCCAGTGCGTGCTGGCAGGCGACCTCTCAGGCGACTTCGCCGACGATCCCGAAGAGATGCTGGCCGAAGGCAAGTCCGTCACCAATGGCGGCGTCTGCCCCACGGACAAGGCATAAGTACAAAACCGGCAACAGCGGCGGCGGGCGGACCAGACACGCCCGCCCCGCTCTGACGGACAGTTCCACACAGACCCGGAGGATGTAATGTCGATCCCGTCCATCGCCACCCACAAACCCATGACCAGCTGCAAGTGCTCGGCCTATCTGGACTGGTGCCAGATGCTGTCCGGCGCTTTCCTGATCATGTTCATGTGGGCGCACCTGTTCCTGGTTTCAAGCGTCATCATCGGCCCCGGCGTCATGAACGCCATCGGTCACTTCTTCGAGGCCACCGGCATGGCCCAGCTGGGTGGTCCGGCGATCTTCGCCATCTTCCTCACCCACTTCGTGCTGGCCGCCCGCAAGATCCCCTTCGCCTCCAAGGAACAGGGGCTCATGCTGCAGAACGCCAAGCGCATGCGCCACGCCGACACCTGGCTGTGGGTGGTTCAGGCCGTCACGGCCATGATCATCCTGATCATGGGCTCCATCCACATGTGGGTTGTCCTCACCGACCTGCCCATCACCGCGCAGAAGTCCGCAGCCCGCATCCAGGGCGGCTGGTGGATGCTCTTCTACCTGGTGCTCCTGCCCATGGTGGAGCTGCACGTCGGCATCGGCTTCTACCGCATCATGATCAAATGGGGCGTCATCGACAGCAAGGGACGGTTCGGCTTCAAGAAGAAGGAGAACCTGCTCACGGCTATCATGATTGGCATTGGCGTGGTCACTTTGCTGCGCTTCTGGTTCCTCGCCACCAAATAAGGATAACGCCATGCAAATCATTCAAACCGACCTGTTGTGCATCGGCGCCGGTCTTGCCGGCGAGCGCGTGGCCATCGAGGCTGCGGAAAACGGATTCTCGGTCATCTGTCTGTCGCTGGTTCCGGCCAGGCGCTCCCACTCCTCCGCCGCACAGGGCGGCATGCAGGCGGCGCTGGGCAACTCGGCCATGGGCGAGGGCGACTCCCCGGACGTCCACTTCTCCGACACCGTGAAGGGCTCCGACTGGGGCGCAGACCAGGAATGCTCCCGCATCTTCGCGGACACCGCCCCCATCGCCATGCGCCAGATGGCCTTCTGGGGCGTGCCCTGGAACCGCGTGGTGCCCGGCGAGGCCACCTACTACAAGGGCGGCAAACCCTTCACCGCGTACGAGAAGCCCGAGAACGAGGGCCTCATCCACTCGCGCAGCTTCGGCGGCACGGCCAAGTGGCGCACCTGCTACACGTCTGACGGCACCGGCCACGCCGTGCTGTACACCCTGGACAACCGCGCCGCCCAGATGGGCGTTGAGGTCCACGACAAGACAGAGGCCATCGCCCTGATCCACGACGGCGAGACCTGCATGGGCGCCATCGTGCGCTGCCTGAAGACCGGCGAGCTGCGCGCCTACCTGTCGCGCGCCACGCTGATCGCCACCGGCGGCTACGGGCGCATCTACCGCGAGTCCACCAACGCGGTCATCTGCGACGGCGGCGGCATGATCATCGGCCTGGACACCGGCGTGGTGCCCTTCGGCAACCCCGAGGCCGTCCAGTTCCACCCCACCGGCATCGTGCCCACGGACATCCTGGTGACCGAAGGCTGCCGAGGCGACGGCGGAACGCTCCTGGACGTGAACCAGTACCGCTTCATGCCGGACTACGAGCCCGAGAAGGCCGAGCTTGCCTCGCGCGACGTGGTGAGCCGCCGCATGACCGAGCACATCCGCAAGGGCCTTGGCGTGAAGGGCTCCTACGGAGACCACCTCTGGCTGGACATCCGCCACCTGGGCGAGAAGCACATCTCCACCAAGCTGCGCGAAGTGCAGGAGATCTGCGAGTCCTTCCTGGGCGTGGACCCCGTGCACCAGCTCATCCCCGTGCGCCCCACCCAGCACTACTCCATGGGCGGCGTGCGCACCAACAAGGACGGCGCGGCCTACGGCCTGAAGGGCCTGTTCTCCGCTGGCGAAGCCGCCTGCTGGGACATGCACGGCTTCAACCGCCTGGGCGGCAACTCCCTGGCCGAGACCATCGTTGCGGGCATGTGGGTCGGCGGCAAGGTGGTCGAGTTCCTGGCCGGAACCGACACCATCTTCAAGACCGAGGCCATCCGCGCGGCCCAGCAGAAGCAGGAGGACCGCATCAAGGCCCTCATCTCCGGGTCCAACGGCCGCGAGAACGTCTACGCTGTGCGCAACGCCATGTTCGACACCATCATGAAGGGCGCTGGCATCTTCCGAAACGGCAAGGACCTGACCGAGAGCGTCACCAAGCTCACGGAGATCCTGAACCGCGCCCGCAAGGTGGGTCTGCGGTCCAACGGCCTGGGAGCCAACGCCGAGCTGGGTCTGGCCCTTAAGATCGAAGGCATGGTCAAGCTTGCGCAGTGCGTGTGCTACGGCGCGCTCAACCGCACCGAGTCGCGCGGCGCGCACACCCGCGAGGACTTCCCCGAGCGCAACGACCGCGACTGGCTGAACCGCACCCTGGCCACCTGGGCCAATTCCACGGACGATCTCCCCACGCTGACCTACGAACCCGCCACCAAGGTGTTCGAGATTCCTCCCGGAGAGCGCGGCTACGGCGGCGGCAAGATCATCCCCATGGACAACCCGCCCACGGCAACGCCCAAAGGCGCCAAGGCCTAAGGAAGCGAGGAGAGTACAATGGCCAGAATGCTGAAATTCAACATATTCCGCTACAACCCGCAGGACCCTCAATCGGTCCCGCACATGCAGAGCTTCTCCATCGATGAAACGGAGTCCATGACCCTGTTCATCGTGCTGAACCGCCTGCGTGAAGAGCAGGACCCCTCGCTCCAGTTCGACTTCTGCTGCCGCGCGGGCATCTGCGGCGCGTGCGCCATGGTGATCAACGGCCGCCCGGGGCTTGCCTGCCACACCAAGACCAAGGACCTGCCGGAAGAGATCACCCTCATGCCGCTGCCGATCTTCAAGCTGGTGGGCGACCTGTCCGTGGACACCGGAACCTGGTTCCGCGCCATGTACAAGAAGATCGAATCCTGGTGCCACACCAAGAAGGTCTTCGACCCCAGCGCCATCGAAGAGCGCATGGACAACGACGTAGCCGAAGCCATCTACGAGCTGGACCGCTGCGTGGAATGCGGCTGCTGCGTCGCCGCCTGCGGCACGGCGCTCATGCGCGAGGACTTCCTGGGAGCAACGACGCTGAACCGCGTGGCCCGCTTCATCCTGGATCCCCGCGACGAGCGCACCGAGAAGGAGTACTTCGACCTGATCGGCACCGACGAGGGCATCTTCGGCTGCATGGGCCTTCTGGCCTGCCAGGACGTCTGCCCCAAGTACCTGCCCCTGCAGGACGTCTTGGGCAAGCTGCGCAAGAAGATGGCCTTCGCCGCCGTCAACAACATCCTGCCCAGCTTCCTGAAGCAGGACATCAAGCTGTAGAACTGAAGGGATCTTCCGGTGAGGCCCTGCACGTGGGCAGGGCCTCCGCCGGGCCTCTTTCAAGGGAAATCACAGTGCTTCGCCGGCCTCACCACTGCCACTGTTGAGCCACAGAAGCCATGAACAAGGGGAGCCCGGGGGAGAACACACCACCCCTGGACCAGCGGAGAAATCCCAGGACGGGCGCGGGGGCCAACACCCCCGCCCCGGCCCCCAAAAGGGAGATGCGATGCGTACGATTCAAGCACAGACGATCATCGACAAGGTGGCCGAGATGTGCATCGCGGCCAACCGGGAACTGCCCGAGGACGTCATGAGGACGTTCAAGGAGCGCCACGCGGCCGAGGAAAATCCCGCCGCCAAGGAGATTTTCCGCCAGCTCATCGAGAACGCCGAGCTGTCCAAGGACACCGGCCTGCCCCTCTGCCAGGACTGCGGCCTCGCCGTGTTCTTCGTGGAAATGGGCGAGGACGCCCACGTGGACGGCATGAGCCTGCGCCAGGCCATCAACGAGGGCATGATCAAGGGCTACAAGGAAGGCTACCTGCGCAAATCCTCCTGCGATCCCTTCACCCGCAAGAACACCGGGGACAACGGCCCCGCGATCATCCACTTCGACATCGTCCCCGGCGACAAGCTGAAGATCTGGATGATGGCCAAGGGCGGCGGCTCCGAGAACATGAGCCGCGTCATGATGTTCCCCCCGGCAGCCGGGTGGAAGGGCCTGCGCGAGTTCATCATCAACCGCGTGGCCGAGGCAGGCCCCAACCCCTGCCCGCCCGTCCTGGTGGGCATCGGCATCGGCGGCAACTTCGAGCTGGCGGCCATCAACTCCAAGAAGGCCCTGCTGCGCGACATCGACGACACCCATCCCGATCCCGAAGTCGCCAAGCTTGAGGCCGAAGTGCTCGAGTCCATCAACAAGCTGAACATCGGCCCCATGGGCCTGGGCGGCAAAACCACCTGCCTGGGCGTGAAGATCCTGGTGGCCCCCTGCCACCTGGCCAGCCTGCCCCTGGCCGTGAACGTTCAGTGCCACTCCGCGCGGCACAAGGAGGTGGTGCTCTAATGGCTGAATACGAACTGAAGACTCCGCTCACCGATGCGGACATCGAGAAGCTGAAATCCGGCGACGTGGTGTACATCACCGGCACCATCTATACGGGCCGCGACGCCGCCCACAAGCGACTGACCGACTCCCTGGACAAGGGCGAGGCCCTGCCCTTCGACCTCAAGGGCGCGCTGATCTACTACGTGGGTCCAAGCCCCGCGCCTCCGGGACGCCCCATCGGCTCGGCCGGGCCCACCACCTCCTACCGCATGGACACCTACGCCCCGCGCCTGCACAGCCTGGGCCTCAAGGGCACCATCGGCAAGGGCAAGCGCAGCCAGGAAGTAAAAGACGCCATGGCCACCCACAAGGCTGCCTACTTCGGAGCCACCGGCGGCGCTGGCGCGCTTTTGTCCCTGGCCATCAAGGCAGCCAAGGTCATCGCTTATGACGACCTCGGCCCCGAGGCCATCCGGGAACTGACCGTCGAGCGCTTCCCCCTGCTGGTCATCAACGACTGTCACGGCGGTGAGCTCTACACCAAGCCCAACCTGGAAGCAGCCCTCGCAGGCTAGCTGACAACAGGGGACCGGTCCGCCTCCGCCAACCCGGCGGACCGGTCTTCCCGCAAGCAGGCGAGCGTTCGCCCTTTTGCGGGAAGGCTTGAACCCCTTGGACTCCGAGGCTGGCTGGCAGGCACGTATTGCCTACGGATCACGTCTATCCGGTTCGAGACTTCCACGGCGCGCGCGGGGGAAGCGTTTGGGAGGACGCCCCCCCTCGCCGCCACAGAAAGAGCCGCACGGCTCCCTCTCCGGCATCGCTTTTGGCCGGACCGGTTTGCTCTGCCGGTCCGGCGCCGGGAGGGGGAACGCTCCACGGCGCAGGGTCTCTCGGCATCTCATACCTTTTTGGGAGGATATGCCGGTCCCTGAGCCCCTGTGCGGCTGAACCGCGAGGAAGAGACCACCCAAGGAGTTCGTGATGCCTAGCAGGATACTCAAAAAACGAAGCCTGATACCGGGGCAGACCAGCGAACTGGTCCTGGACGCCCCGCATATCGCGGCCAAGGCCAAACCCGGAAATTTCGTCATCTTGCGGGTCAGCGAGGGCGGCGAGCGCATCCCCCTGACCATAGCCGACACCGACAAGCAGGCAGGAACCATCACCATCGTCTACCTGGTGCTGGGCAAGACCACCGCCCAACTGGAAACCCTCAAGGAAGGCGACGACATCCTGGACCTGTGCGGCCCCCTGGGCAAGGACACCGACATCCACAAGCTCGGCGGCCCGGTCATCTGCGTGGGCGGCGGCACCGGCATCGCTGCCATGCACCACATCGCAAAAGGCCACCACATGGCCGGAAACCACGTGATCGCCATCATCGGCGCTCGCACCAAAGACCTTCTGCTCTTCGAAGAGGAACTCAAACGCTTCTGTCCCGAGGTGCTGGTCTCCACGGACGACGGCTCCTACGGCCACAAGGGCCTGGTGACCGAAATCCTGGAGCAGCGGCTGAAGGCCGACCCCACCATCGGCGAGGTCGTGGCCGTGGGCCCCGTGCCCATGATGGCCGCCGTGGCCCGCACCACCAAGCCGTTCGGCGTGAAAACCGTGGTGAGCCTGAACTCCATCATGGTAGACGGCATCGGCATGTGCGGCGCCTGCAGGGTGAGCGTGGGCGGCAAGACCCAGTTCGCCTGCGTGGACGGCCCCGAGTTCGACGGCCAGCTGGTGGACTTCAAGGAGTTGTCCAGCCGCCTCTCGGCCTTCAAGGCCATGGAACAGATTTCCTACGAGGAGTTCAAGAAGAGCCATGTCTGCAAATGCTCCCACTGAGAAAAAGAAGGGCAAGGCCGTCCCCCGCACCGCGATGCCGGAGCAGCCGGCCAGCGTGCGGGTCACAAACTTCAACGAGGTCACCCTGGGCTACACCCCGGAGATGGCCCTCACCGAGGCCAAGCGCTGCATCCAGTGCAAGAAGCCCCTGTGCGTCAAGGGCTGCCCGGTGGAGATCAACATCCCGGGATTCATAAAGAAGATCGTGGAGGGTGACCTGCACGAATCCTACAGGGTGCTGCGCGAGACCAACTCGCTGCCCGCGGTGTGCGGCCGGGTCTGCCCCCAGGAGACCCAGTGCGAGGGCTCCTGCATCCTGGGCAAGAAGGGCGAGCCCGTGGCCATCGGCCGTCTGGAGCGCTTCGTTGCCGACACCTTCATGGCCTCGGACGCCTGCGAACAGCTCACCGGAACCCACGCCTGCTCGCTGGAGCACGAGGGGCTGAAGGTGGCCTGCATCGGCGCGGGGCCTTCCAGCCTCACCGTGGCTGGATACCTCTCGTCGCTGGGCATCAAGGTCCATGTGTACGAGGCGCTGCATGAGCTTGGCGGCGTCTTGATCTACGGCATCCCGGAGTTCCGCCTGCCCAAGGAGATCGTGCGCAAGGAGATCGAGGCCATGAAGGCCCAGGGTGTGGAGTTCCACACCAACTGGGTGGGCGGCAAGACCATCACCGTGCAGGATCTTCTGGACCAGGGCTTCAATGCGGTGTTCATCGGCGTGGGCGCGGGGCTCCCCAAGTTCCTGCGCGTGCCCGGTGAAAACCTGATCGGCGTGTTCTCGGCCAACGAGTACCTGACGCGCGTGAACCTGGGCCGGGCCTACAACTTCCCCGCCGTGGACACCCCGGCCTACACGGGCAAGAACGTAGCCGTGTTCGGCGCGGGCAACGTGGCCATGGACGCGGCCCGCACGGCCAAGCGCCTGGGGGCCGAGCGGGTGATGATCGTGTACCGCCGCAGCGAAAAGGAGATGCCCGCCCGCCTGGAGGAGCTCCACCACGCCAAGGAGGAGGGCATCGAGCTCATGTGCCTGAACGCCCCCGTGGAGCTGGTGGGCGACGAAAAGGGCTGGCTCAAGAGCCTGACCGTGCAGAAGATGATGCTGGGCGAGCCCGACGAGTCGGGCCGGTGCAGCCCCATCGCCTGCGACGGCCAGTTCTGCGACATCCCCTGCGACATGGCCATCATCGCGGTGGGCACGGGCTCCAACCCGCTGATGACGAATTCCACTCCCGGACTTGAACTCAACAAGTGGGGTTACATAACGGTCAACGAGGATACGGGCGAGACGTCCATCCCCAACGTCTTTGCCGGAGGCGACATCGTCACCGGCGCGGCCACGGTCATCTCGGCCATGGGCGCGGGACGTCGGGCAGCGAAGGAGATCGCCAGAAGACTTTTGGGTTAGAATAACGGGACGGCCTCCCTGGACCGCCTGGCGCGGCAGCTTTGGCGAGCGGGCGAGTGCGAACAACGCGTGCGGCGGATGGTCTGCCAACGCGTACTCGGTCCGCGCCAGGCGTTTCAGGGGGGTCGTCCCGAGATCCCATGACAGGCAATGACATGCCCAGACGTACAAACGTCCAGGGATTTAGTCCCCGCGTTCCTCTCAAAGGACTTGCGGCGGATTTGCCATGCCTGTTATGAGGACCCCCCACGCCCCAAAAGCGCTGAAAACGAGCACCATCCTCTAACGCAAGGTTGACCGGCTCTATGAACGTCATCGCCCTCTCGCACAGCCAGGACCGGGACTTCATCGCCCAGGTGGAGAAGGAGTCCGGCCAGAACGTCAGTCTCTGCTACCAGTGCGGCAACTGCACCGCAGGCTGCCCCTACACCTTCGTATACGACATACCCGTGCACCAGATGATGCGCCTTCTCCAGGCCGGGCAGAAGGACACCCTGCTCTCCTGCCGCTCCATCTGGCTGTGCGCCACGTGCCAGTCCTGCACCACCCGCTGCCCCAACAACATCGACGTGGCCCACATCGTGGACGTCATGCGCCACATGGCCCGGCGCGAGGGCTACTCCACGGAGTACGGGGTGAAGGCCTTCGCGGACAGCTTCCTGGAATCGGTCGAGAAGAACGGCAGGGCCTTCGAGATGGGCCTTTTGCTGCGCTTCATCGGCAAGACCGGGCGCTTCTGGACCGATGTGGACCTGGCCCCCAAGATCCTGCCCAAGGGCAAGCTCTCGCCGCTGCCCCACAAGGTGAAGAACCCCGAGGCCATCGCCAAAATCTTCGAGCGCTTCAGGCAGGAGTGCCAGAAATGAGCCAGAAGCTCCGCTACGCCTACTACCCCGGCTGTTCCGGCCAGGGAACGTCCAAGGAATACGAGCAGTCCACCCGCGCCGTGTGCGAGGCTCTGGGCATGGAACTGGTGGACATCCCGGACTGGAGCTGCTGCGGCTCCTCCCCGGCCCACACCGTGGACCACCGGCTCTCGAGCGCCCTGTCCGGGCGAAATCTTGCCCTGGCCGAGCGCCTGGAAGGGGTGTCCGCCATCCTGACCCCCTGCCCCAGCTGCCTGACCAACCTCAAGGTGTCCGCCCACAAGATGAAGGACCCGGAGTTCGCCGCCGAGGTCAACGCCCTGCTGGATTTTCCAGTGCGCAACACCCTGCCCGTGAAGTCCATCCTTCAGGCCATCTATGAGGACGTCGGACCGGACGCCCTGAGCCCCAAGGTGGTGAGGCGCCTGACGGGGCTGAAACTCGCGCCCTACTACGGCTGCATCATGAACCGCCCGCCGGACATCATGGAATTCGACGACCACGAGAACCCCATCGCCATGGATCGCCTCATGGAGGCCGTCGGAGCCGAAGCTGTCCCCTTCCCCCTCAAGGTGGAGTGCTGCGGCGCGTCCTTCGGCGTGGCAAGGCGAGACATCGTGCAAAAGCTCTCCGGAAAGCTTTTGGACACCGCCGCTTCCAACGGAGCGGACGCGGTGGTCACGGCCTGCCCGTTGTGCCAGATGAACCTGGACCTCAGGCAGGACCAGATAAACGTGGCCAACAACACCAGCCACAACATGCCGGTGTTCTATTACACGCAGCTCATCGGGCTGGCCCTGGGCATGACGCCGTCCCAGGTGGGCCTTGAAAAGCTGGAGGTCAGCCCCATGGCGCTTCTCGACAGCCTGCCCGCCAGGGCTGAAGCCCAAGCCCAGGCAGCGAAAAAGCCTGCAAGCAAGGGGGCGCAGTCATGAAGATAGGAGTTTTCGTCTGCCACTGCGGCTCCAACATCGCCGGAACCGTGGACGTGGTGCAGGTGGCCGAGGCGGCCAAGTCCATGCCCGAGGTGGCCTTCGCCCAGGACACCATGTACGCCTGCTCCGAGCCGGGCCAGCAGGGCATCATCGACGCCATCAAGGAAAAGGGCCTGGACGGCGCGGTGGTGGCCTCCTGCACGCCGCGCATGCACGGTTCCACCTTCATGCGCACCGTGGCCCGCGCGGGGCTGAACCCCTACATGTTCGAGATGGCCAACATCCGCGAGCACGTCTCCTGGATCGGCAAGGACAAGGTCGCCAACACCAGGAAGGCCATCGACCTGGTGCGCATGGCCGTTGCCAAGCTGGCCCAGAACAGGCCGCTCTACTCCCAGAGTTTCAGTATCAACAAGCGGGTGATGATAATCGGCGGCGGCGTGGCGGGCATACAGGCCGCCCTGGACTGCGCCGACGGCGGCCTGGAAGTTGTGCTGGTGGAGAAGACCACCACCATCGGCGGCAAGATGGCCAAGCTGGACAAGACCTTCCCCACCGTGGACTGCTCCAGCTGCATCCTTGGCCCCCGCATGGTGGACGTGGCCCAGCACCCCAACATCACCCTGCACGCCTCCGCCGAAGTGGACGAGGTGTTCGGCTACGTGGGCAACTATCAGGTCGAGGTGCGCAAGAAGGCCACCTACGTGAACTGGAAGACCTGCACCGGCTGCGGGGCCTGCATGGAGAAGTGTCCCAGCAAGAAGAGCAGGGACCCGTTCAACGAGCTGATCGGCACCACCACGGCCATCAACATTCCCTTCCCGCAGGCCATCCCCAAGCGGGCCTCCATCGACCGCGACTCCTGCATCAAGTTCAAGACCGGCAAGTGCGGCATCTGCGCCAAGGTCTGCCCCACCAAGGCCATCGACTACGACCAGCAGGACGAGATGATCACCGAAGAGGTCGGAGCCATCATCGCGGCCACCGGCTTCGACCTGATGGACTGGCACGTGTACGGCCAGTACGGCGCGGGCCGCTACCCGGACGTCATCACCAGCCTCCAGTACGAGCGCATGCTCTCGGCCTCCGGCCCCACGGGCGGGCACATCAAGCGCCCCTCGGACAAGAAGGAGCCCAAGACCATCGTGTTCATCCAGTGCGTGGGCTCGCGCGACAAGTCCGTGGGCAGGCCCTACTGCACCGGCTTCTGCTGCATGTACACGGCCAAGCAGGCCATCCTGACCAAGGACCACATCCCCGACAGCGAGTCCTACGTGTTCTACATGGACATCCGCGCCCCCGGAAAGATGTACGACGAGTTCACCCGGCGGGCCATGGAGGAGTACGGCGCGAAGTACGTGCGCGGCCGCGTGTCCATGGTCTACCCCCAGGACGGCAAGATGATCGTGCGCGGCGTGGACACCCTGGCCGGAGCCCAGGTCGAGGTCGAGGCGGACCTGGTGGTGCTGGCCGTTGGCGCGGAAGGCGCGGCGGGCTCGGCCCAGCTGGCCGAGAAGCTGCGCATCTCGTATGATTCCTACGGTTTCTTCATGGAAGGCCATCCCAAGCTGAAACCCGTCGAGACCAACACGGCGGGCGTCTATCTCGCGGGCTGCGCCCAAGGCCCCAAGGACATCCCCTCCTCCGTGGCCCAGGGCAGCGCCGCCGCAGCCAAGGTGCTCTCGCTCTTCTCCAAGGACCAGCTCCAGAGCGACCCCCAGGTGTCCAAGGTGGACCTCAAGCGCTGCGTGGGCTGCATGAAGTGCGCGCTCACCTGCCCCTTCGGCGCCATCAAGGAGACCGAGGTGCGCGGGGAGATAAAAGCCCAGGTCATCGAGACCATCTGCCAGGGCTGCGGCATCTGCACCTCCACCTGCCGCCAGGGGGCCATCCAGCTTCAGAACTTCACCGACAACCAGATACTGGCCGAGGTCAACGCGCTGCTTTCCAGCGAGACGGAGGAGGCTTAGGAGATGGACAAGGAACTTCGCATCGTAGGCTTCCTCTGCAACTGGTGCTCCTACGGAGGCGCGGACACCGCAGGCGTGGGGCGCTTCGTGCAGCCCACGGACCTGCGCATCATCCGCATGCCCTGCTCTGGGCGCATCGACCCGCTGTTCGTGCTGAAGACGCTGATCGGCGGCGCGGACGGCGTGCTGGTCTCCGGCTGCCACCCGCGCGACTGCCACTACGCCGAAGGCAACTACTACGCCAGACGCCGCCTGGAGGTGCTCAAGCGCTTTTTGCCCGTCATCGGCATCGATCCGGGCCGCTTCGAGTACACCTGGGTCTCGGCCTCGGAGGGCCAGCGCTGGCAGCACGTGGTAACCACCTTCACCAACCAGATACACGCCCTGGGTCCCGTCCAGCGCATCGGCAGGCAGTCCCTGGCCACGGCCTGCTCGCTGGGCACGGTCCTCGAGCCTTTGGCCTAGTGTCGCGTTTTTGAAAAACATGAAATGTTTTTCAAAAATAAAAGAAATGGTTCTCTTTGTTTAGACTCGCAAATTGTATGAATGCATCTTGAAAACGCCACACCAGGCGGAGACATATATGCCGTTACAAGACGAACTCAAGGCGCAGATCGTCAAGCGCCTCCCGGAACTGGACGTGGTCATCGGCTGGGGCCAGGGGTACGACTCCCTGCACCGCACGCCCCTGTTCATCACCAGCGAGGCCGACGTTGAGAAGCTGGTGTTCGACCCGCTGTGCGTGCACAACCTGTCCACCTACCTCACCCGCTACGGCAGCGCCAAGCGCATCGGCGTGGTGGTCAAGGGCTGCGACAGCCGCTCGGTGGTGGAACTCTTGCAGGAAAAACTCATCCACCGCGACAAGGTGGTGGTGTTCGGCCTGCCCTGCGAGGGCGTGGCCGACCTGGGCAAGGTCAAGCGCGCCCTGGCCGCCAAGGACCTGGACATGGGCCGCGTGCGCGCCACGAGCTTCGCGGACGGCGACCTGGTGGTCACCGTGTCGGGACAGGAAATCCGGCTGCCCATGGCCGAGGTGCAGGCCGACAAGTGCGGACGCTGCCGCTACCACAACGCCATCATCCATGACGAATTCGCGGGCCAGCCCATCACGGAAGCAGCCCCGGACACCTACGCGGACATCGCCGCCTTCGAGGAGCAGACCCTGGAGGAGCGCATGGAGTTCTGGCGCGAGCAGATGGAGCGCTGCATACGCTGCTACGCCTGCCGCAACGCCTGCCCCCTGTGCGTGTGCCGCGACTACTGCATCGGCCAGAGCCGCGAGCCCAACTGGGTCAGCCAGCGCGACGGCCTGGAGGAGAAGTTCTTCTTCCAGATGATCCACGCCACGCACCTGGCCGGGCGCTGCACCGAGTGCGGCGAGTGCGAGCGGGCCTGCCCCGTGGACATCCCGCTGCTGCTTTTCAAGCGCAAGCTGGGCAAGGAGATTCTGGAGCTGTTCGACTACCGCGCCGGGACCGATCCCGACGCCAGGCCGCCGCTTCTGAACTTCAAGGTCGAGGAAGACACCATCAACGAGAGGGGCTGGTGATGGACGCCTTGTTTCTCGCAGACGACAAATTGTCCGCGTGGCTTGGCGAGCTCGCCGCCGCGCGCCGGGTGCTGGTTCCCGTCCGGGAGCGCGAGGCCGTGGTGTTTCGCCCCTATGCAGCGGGCGTGACCCCGGTGCTGGACCGCCAGGCCAACGTGCCGCCCAAGGCCAGCGTGTTCCCGGCCTCGGAGGCGCTCATGAGCTTCCGCTACACCAAGAACCCCGAGAACCTGGGGCAGGTGGCCGTGGAAGTGCACGAAACCATCGACGCACCGCCCACGGTGGTCTTCGGCGGCCGCCCCTGCGACGCGCGCGGCTTCCTGGTGTTCGACCGGGTGTACGACACCCCCAAAATCCAGGACACCGCCTACAAGAAGCGGCGCGAAAACACCCTGTTCGTGACCCTGGCCTGCGACGACCCGCAGAACACCTGCTTCTGCAACGTCATCGGCAGCTCCCCCTACGACGCCACCGGCTCGGACGTGCTGCTGACCCCGGTCGCCGGGGGCTATCTGGTGGAGTGCGCGTCTGAGCGCGGCAAGGTGCTGCTGGAATCCAAACTCCTGAGTGACGGCGCAGCAAAGCGCGAAGAGGCCAAGGCCGTGCACGCCTCGTCCCTGGCCGCCCTGGACCCGGTATGGGACCCCTCCCCGGCCAAGGCCAAGCTCATCGAGAAATTCGACGACATGGGCTTCTGGGAGGACGTCTCCGCCAAGTGCATCAGCTGCGGCGCATGCACGTACCTTTGCCCCACCTGCTACTGCTTCAACGTCACCGATGAGCGCACCGGCATGAAGGGCGAGCGCATCCGCACCTGGGACACCTGCATGTCCTACCTGTTCACCCTGGAGGCCAGCGGGCACAACCCCCGCCCCACCAAGGCCCACAGGCTGAAAAACCGCGTCGGCCACAAGTTCAGCTACTACCCGGAGATCCACGGCGGCCCCATCGCCTGCTGCGGCTGCGGACGTTGCATCTCGCTGTGCCCGGTGAGCGTGGACATCCGCGAGATCGTGCGCCTGTCCATCGAACGCCCCACGGCCAAGCCGGAAAACAAGTAGGGAGCCCCCAGTATGACCACCCTGCCAAATCCCTACATCCCCGAGATCGCCACGATCATCGAGACCGTCCAGGAGACCCCGGCCATCAAGACCTTCCGGGTGACCCTGAACAACCCCGAGCGCATGAAGTCCTTCCGGTACGAGCCGGGCCAGGCGGGCCAGCTCTCGGTGTTCGGCGTGGGCGAGGCAACCTTCGTCATCAACTCACCCCCCACCCGCATGGAGTACCTCCAGTTCTCGGTGATGGCCGCCGGTGAAGTGACCTCCAGGCTGCATTCGCTCAAAGCCGGGGACCAGATCGGCGTGCGCGCCCCGCTTGGCAACGCCTTCCCCTACGAGTCCATGAAGGGAAAGAACGTGGTGTTCGTGGGCGGCGGCATCGGCATGGCCCCGCTGCGCACCCTGCTGCTCTTCATGCTGGACAACCGCAAGGACTACGGGGACATAAGCCTGCTCTACGGCGCGCGCAGCCCCGAAGACATGGCCTTCCGCTACGACCTGCCCGACTGGACCACCCGCAAGGACATGAAAACGGTGCTGACCATCGACCGGGAAGCGCCGGGCTGGGAGCACACCGTGGGGCTCATCCCCAACGTGCTCCTGGACATGAACCCCTCGCCCGAGAACACCGTGGCCGTCACCTGCGGGCCGCCCATCATGATCAAGTTCACGCTCCAGGCGCTCAAGAAACTGGGCTTCCCGGACGAATCCATCATCACCACGCTGGAAAAGCGCATGAAGTGCGGCGTAGGCATCTGCGGCCGCTGCAACATCGGCACAAAGTATGTCTGCATGGACGGGCCGGTGTTCACCTATGCGGAGTTGAAAAAGCTCCCCAGCGAACTGTAGTGCGGCGCTCTCGGAATACGTTCATCCATCCGGGATACCTGAACCAGGCGCGCCAGTTGTTTTGTCATTGAGAAACATGTTCTTGTTTTTCAATAACGCGACACCTGCATCCGTCTTGCATTCAATACTTCCCTTGCGCCCGCGCCGCCGTGCGGGCGCAAGGGAATGCTGTTTCCGTTACCCGCTGCATTCCAGGTCGCTCCGGCGATGTCCCCCTTCTACGGACGGATCACCATTCGCGGACAATAGATTCCGATTCCGCTTGATGCCACCGATCATATCCACTAAGCCGATGTAAACACACTCGCAATCCGATCATGCTCTCCCGGCATGAATGGCGCGCAACGAAGAAGGAATGAGTTCCCGCCCAGCCAGCCAGTCGCACCAATGAAGTATGGATTCTGCGCCGCTGCACGGCAGCGACCTAACGCATAGCATCCGTGGAGGTTTGACCATGAGGCTGTCTTTGAAGGCTGCGTTTCTGACCCCGGTTCTTTTGGTGGTCACCGCCGGACTCGCCGGGCTGGTCTGGATGGGAGCCAACGCCACGCGCGACTCGGCCACAGTCATGCTGCGCTCCGACATGCCCATTATCGCCCAGGCCATCGTCAAGGACGTGTCCGACTCCATGCGCCTGAAAACCGAGGCCCTGAAAACCTGGACCGACATCGCCGTGGTCAAGGCCAGCGCCGAGGGCACTGGCGACCAGGAGGCATTCCTCAAGCGCATGAGCGTCACGGTGTCCGGCATGAAGAGCCTTGGTATCGACTACGTGAGCCTCTACAACAAGAACGGCGATCTGGTGGGCTCCAGCCTGCCCGGCCCCCTGGCCAAGGCCAACATGGGCGACCGCGACTACTTCAAGGCCGTGACCAGCGGCGGCAAGGATTCCTTCGTCTCCAAGGCCATCGTGAGCCGCATATCCAACAAGCCCGTGCTGGTGGTGGCCGTGCCGGTCAAGTCCGCCGCAGGCGCGATCATCGGGGTGCTCACCGCCGCAGTGGACCTCACGGCCCTGACCGGAGCCGTCTCGGCCACCAAGATCGGTTCCACCGGACACGTGCTCATCTACGAACCCGACGGCAAGGCCATCGCCCATCACGATCCGGCCCAACTCCTGAAGGACGAATCCTCCAAGAACGAAATGATCCAGAAGGCCCTGGCCGTGTCCGGCGACGCCCTGCTCACCTCCGCGGACGGGCGTCTGGCCGCAGTGCGCAAGGACGCCTTTACCGGCTGGACCTTCTGCGTGCTGGCCCCCATGGAGGACCTAGCCGCCCAGGTGAAAAGCTCCATCAACCGGCAGGCTTTGCTGGCGGCGGTGGTTACCGTGGTGCTGGCCGCCGCCATCTGGCTTCTCTCGGCCAAGGTTGTCACCGGCCCGCTGACCCGTTGCCTGGGCTTCGCCAAGGCCGTGGCCGGAGGCGAGCTTATGCGGCAGCTGGCTACCGAGACCAGCTGCACGGAGCTGCGCGAACTGTCCCTGTCGCTCTCCGAGCTGGTGTCCACCCTGAAGGACAACCTGGCCAGCATCGCCGAAAAGCAGGCCCTGGCCAACGCCCAGGCAGAAAAAGCCGAGGAGGCCCTGCGTCAGGCCGAGGTCGCCGGATGCAAGGCCGAGCGCTCCCGCCTGGAGGGGCTGGCCGAGGCGGCCTCGCGCCTGGAGGGCGTGGTGACCGGCGTGAACGACTCCTCGGACCAGCTCACCCGGCAGATGGATGAGGCCATAGGCGACGCCCAGTCCCAGCAGGACCGCACCATGCAGACCGCCACCGCCATGGAGCAGATGAACGCCACCATCCTGGAGGTGGCCCGAAGCGCCCAGCAGGCCGCCAACCAGACCGGCATGGCCAGCGAGAAGGCCAATGACGGAAAGAATCTGGTGGAGCAGGCCGTGGCCGCCATCTCCGGGGTGGACCAGCTGGCCGGGGAGCTCAAAGAGGCCATGGACGGACTGGCTTCACGGACCAAGGCCGTGGACCAGGTGCTGACCGTGATTTCCGACATTGCGGACCAGACCAACCTGCTGGCCCTGAACGCCGCCATCGAGGCCGCGCGCGCTGGAGACGCCGGGCGCGGTTTCGCCGTGGTGGCCGACGAGGTGAGAAAACTCGCTGAAAAGACCATGGTGGCCACCCGCGAAGTTGGCGCCACCATCACCGCCATCCAGGGCGGCACCCAGCAAAACGTCTCCAAGGTGGAGGACATGGCCCAGGCAGCCAGCCAGGCCAGCTCCCTGGCCAGGAACTCGGGCGGGGCTTTGGCCGAGATCGTCTCCCTGGTGGAGACCACATCCGATCAGGTGCGGGCCATCGCCACGGCCAGCGAGGAGCAGTCCGCCGCCAGCGAGCAGATCACCCGCTCCGTGGACGAGATCCGCGAACTGGCCGGGCGCATCTCCCAGAGCATGACCCGCTCGGAAGACATCCTGCGCACCCTGGGCGACCAGAGCGACTCGCTGGAGACGGTCATCGGCCAGCTGCGCAGCAACCAGCTGGAAGCGTAGGGTCCACCGGCACATATCAGGACGGGGCGGGTTCGCACGGACCTGCGGTTTGCCCGCCCCCCTGCAAGCAGCCCCCGGAGCCCCGCGCATGCTGGCCGAACTCGTGGAATATCTGCTTACGCCCTGTCCGCCGTCTGCGCGCAAACTGGGCTACCTCACCGAGGCCGTGGCCATTCGCGCGCGCCACCGGCGCTGCCGCGCCGCATGGCAGAGCCACCTGGAGAACAGCCGGGCCGCAATCCTGGAGGCTGCGCAGGCCTGCCAGGGCAGGAAATGCGCCCTGGTGCTCGGTTCCGGCGCGCTCCTGGACGTCCCGGTGGAGCAGCTGTCCCGGATGTTCGAGCGCGTGGTGCTGGCCGACGTGGTCCATCCGCTGGCCGCGCGCTGGCGCGTGCGCCGCCTGGACAACGTGCGCCTTATGACCCTGGACGTGACCGGAACGCTTGACGCCCTGGCGGACGGGCCGGACATCCCGGACTGCGCGCCGCTGGCCCTGCGCGACCTGCTTCGGCGCGAGGCCCCGGACCTCATCGTCTCCGCCAACATCCTCTCACAGCTGCCGCTTTTGCCCCTGCGCCGCCTGGAAGCCACGGGCCTCCATGCGCAGCCTGAGCTTGAAGCCTTCGCGTCGCGCCTCCAGGAGGAGCACGTCCGCCTGTTGCAAGACGGCCCCGGCACGGCCTGCCTCATTGCGGACATCCGCTGGCACGGGACCCCGGGCATTGAGGATCCCCTGCGCTCCCTCGCGCTCCCCCCGCCCGTGCGCGCCTGGACCTGGAACGTGGCCCCGCGCCCCGAGATCAGCCGGGACCGCGACGTCTTCCACGAGGTGGGCTTTTTCCTGCCTGGCGGCTGATCAGGCAGCGCAACAAGATTTCTGCCCGCCGCCACTTTACGCAACCCGTTGCAGGGTTTATCTACCCGGCCTGGGAGCATCAGCATGCGCGATCGCCATTCACCTCTTGACCCCGCACCGCAGGGGAAAGGCCGCCACCCGGATAATCAGGCAGGGGACTGGCGCGATTTTATGGAGCATGTGCCTGTGGGCATGGTCCGCGTGCATCCGGACGGGTCGCTCCTGTGGCTGAACTCCCATGCTGCCGGGCTCTTCGGGTTCACGACGCCGGAAGCGGCCCTGGCCGCGCTTCAGGGGACCGGCATCTGTCTGGAGTCGGCCCAGGCGAACCAGTCCGGTGACAGCCGGACGTATTTTTCCGAAACCGCGCTGGCCCTAAAGGCCGAATGCGTGGGAATGAACGAGACCGGCCTCACGCAGCTTTCTTCTCCCGTCGTCCCGCCCAGCCAGGCAGGCCCTCCCTGGCCCGCACCGCCTTCCGAGGACCAGGCAGGTCCCGGCATTTCACCCATGCTGACCTTTGAGGCCTGGTGCCACCGGGAGAGCTCGGACATCTGGCTGGCCCGCTTCCGGCTTCGACGCGTGGCGGACAAGGATGGGCGCACCCTTCATTTCGAAGGCGTGGTGGACGACATCACCGCGCCGCGCCGCGCGCGAGAGGCCAAGGCCACGTCCGAGGCGCGCTACCGGGCCATCTTCGCGCAGTCCGGCCAGGGGATCGCGCTCATGCGGCGCGATCTCAGCCTCACGGCGGTCAACCAAGCCTTCTGCCGCCTGCTGGGGTTCGAGGAGGCGGAACTTTCGGGGCGCAGCTATCTGGACCTCGTCTCCCCTGCCGATCTGGAGCGTCAGCCCCTCCGGCTGGACGAGGCCCTGTCCGGGCGGCACGTCAGCCTCATCCGCGTGCTCACCGCCAAGGACGGCTCGCAGGTCACCGTCGAGGTGTCGGTTCGCCTGATCGCTCCGGACGAGGTGGTCATGGTCTTCTGGGACATGTCCGAGAGCCTGAAGAACCGCCGCAGCCTCCTCCTGGAGCGACAGCGCCTGCGCACGCTGCTGGACGCCATCCCCGGCCCGGTCTGGGCCGTGCGCCAGGACATGACCCTGGCCGCCACCAACGCCGTCTACGACCAGATGACCTCCCAGACACGCGGCTGTTTCTGCCACGGCAGAAGCGGCTCCAGCGAACTGCATTGCGGCAAATGCCCCACGCGCAAGGTTCTGGACACCGGCCTGCCCGCCGCCAGGGAATGCGCATTCCCGGACGGACGCGTATTCCTCATCAACGCGGTCCCCTTCCGCGACGAGGACGGCACCCCCTTGGCTCTGGGCCTGGCCGTGAACATCACGGCCCAGAAGACCCTGGAACGCGAGCTGACGGAGGCGCGCGAGCAGGCCCTGGCCGCCACTGAGGCCAAGAGCCGGTTCCTGGCCTCCGTGAGCCACGAGATACGCACGCCGCTGAACGGGGTGCTGGGCAACCTTCAGTTGCTTCAGGAAGGGCTCCTGGACTCCTCCCAGGATGAGTCCGTGCGCGCGGCCCTGGGGTCTGGGCGGCTGCTCATGCGCCTGATCGACGACATCCTGGACCTGTCCAAGATAGAATCCGGCACACTGGACTTCACTTCGGAACCCGTGGACCTGCAACACCTGCTCTCCCAGGTGACAGGCCTGCTGGGCGCTCTGGCCGACGCCAAGGGGCTGGTGCTCGATTGCAGCGCCCCGAAGGCCAGGATAGTCGGCGATCCGGCGCGCATAACCCAGATTATGCTCAATCTCGCCGGGAACGCCGTCAAATACACCACCAAAGGCTTCGTGCGGGTGTCATTGGCCCTGGAACAACCTCTGGCCGGGCCTCCCCTCAGCGCACTGGTCATCACCGTGGAGGATTCCGGGCCAGGCATTCCCGTAAGCAAGCGCCAGTCGGTGTTCGAACCCTTCACCCAGCTGGGCGCGCCCGCCAGGACGACCTTCGGGGGCGTGGGCCTGGGGCTCAACATCGTCAGCATGCTGGTGCGGGCCATGAACGGCGAGCTCGACCTGCACGACCGTTCCGGCGGCGGCACCACGGTGACCGTGAGGCTGCCTGTCTCGGTGCAGCCTTTCATCCCGGACGCCCCGGAAGAGGCGCGCCCGCTGCCAGCGCGCTCCCTGCGGGTGCTGGTGGTGGAGGACGAGCGCGTCAACCAGCGCATGCTGGTCCGGGCCCTGGAGCGCCGGGGCCACGCCGCCGCGCTGGCCGGAGACGGCCTGGAAGCCCTGGAGGCCCTGCGCTCCGGAAGTTTCGACCTGGTGCTCATGGACATCCAGATGCCGCGCATGGACGGCCTGGAGGCTACCCGGGCCATCCGCCGGGGCGTTGCCGGAGAGGCCGCCCGCGCCGTGCCCATCGTGTCGCTCACCGCTCACGCCATGACCGGCGACAAGGAACGCTGCCTGGAGGCTGGCGTGGATGTCTACCTGACCAAACCCGTCGAACTCTCCGAACTGGACCGGGTGCTGGCCCGCACCGCCCTTTCCGCCCCTCCCCGCTGACACCGGGTCCCCAAGGCCCGGCCATCTATTTTCCGCCTGTTTCCCACATAGCGCTATGTGGGTATACGCCGGTTCTTTTCTGGAGATAATCGCTTCCGCCCTGGCAAAGGAGCGTACATGGCGAAATCTTCAGTCAAGCAGCAAGGCGTCTCCCAGGCGGCCATCGCCTTCGACGGCGGCCTCAACCTGGCCGACAACCCCGATGTCCTGCCGGACAACCAGTTGGCCGACGTGGTCAACATGTTCTACGAGGAGGCCAAGACCGTCCTGACCACCCGGCCCGGGCTGGTGCACGCCGCCGAGCCGCCTGCGGGCGGGGGGGCCGTCGTGGCCCTGCACTGGTACGAGCGCGACGCCCTCTCGGGAATGCTGGTCGCGGCCACGTCCGACGGCAAGCTCTACCGGCTGGAGCAGCCCGCAGGGTGGGTCCATCTGGCCGACCTTGCCCAGCCAGGCCTCTCGCCGAGCCTGGCCACCTTCCACGGGAAACTCATCATCGCCGACGGCGGGCCGCACCTGCGGGCCTGGGACGGGGAGGAACTCACCACGCTCGCCGGGTCGCCTTCGGCAACCGCCGTGGTGGAGATCGGCGGCCGCCTGGCTGCCAACTCCGCCCAGGACCTGGACGGCGTGGCCCTGTGCGGCCCCTACGACGAGACCGACTGGGACATCGACCAGGGCGGCGCGGTGTTTCTGCGCGCGGGCTACGGCGACGGCCTGCGGGTCATCGGCTTCGGGGTCATCGGGCAGGATCTGGTGGTGTTCAAGGCCGGGGACTCGGGCAAGCGCATCATGCGCCTGCAGACCGCTGGGGCGAGTTCGTCCTGGTCGCTCTCGCAGCTCTCGCGCAACGTGACGGCCAACGGGCCGCGCGCAGTGGAGTTCGTGGGCAACAACCTGCTCTTCGCTGGCCAGGGCGGCATCATGGATTTGGCCGGGGTGCAGCAGTACGGCGACATCCAGGTGGGCGGCGCGGGCCGACCGGTCAACCCGGCCTTAAACGGCAAGAACGTGGCCGAGATGCGCTTTCTGCCCAGGCTCGGCGTGATGCTGGCCTTCGTGGAGGGCGACAGCCAGGTGCTGGTCTACCATCCGCACAACCAGGCCTGGACCCGGCTGGACTTCCAGGGGCTGTTCCTCTCCAGCGCCTGCCAGGCCGGGGACAGCGTCTATCTGGCCGGGCACAACGGCCATCTCTACCGGCTGGGCATGGGCGAATCGCGCGACGAGGTGGCTCCCGGCCAGTTCGCCGAGATTCGCGGCCTGGCCCGCTCCAAGGTGTTCACCGCCCAGGGCGAGATGGTGCTGCGCAAGACCCGCCTCAACTGCGAGGCCATCACTCCCGGCACGGGCAAGCTCCAGGTGTTCGGCTCGGACCAGGTCAGCCCGGTGACGCTCCACACCTGGAGCGCCAACCCGGGCCTGGGCAAGCTGGCCGAGGCCAACGGCCCCGTGAGCGACGCCGCACACCCCCTCGGCGTGTCGGCGGAAACCCAGATGGTAAGCCGCACCCGCTTCCGGGACGCGGTCATGTCGTTTCAGATCACAACCACCAGCGGACGTATCCGGCTGAGGCTCTGCCTGGCCGAGATTGCCCAGGTTCGCGGATAAACCAACAAGGAGAAGACACATGAGTTATGAAGGACCTTCCACATTCGGGCTGATGCAGTCCCACATGATCGCCAGCCAGAACGGCGTGGACCCGTACAAACCGGCGAAATTCCTGGACGACTCCCAGTGGTGGGGCAACAAGGCCCAGGCCCCGGCCAACACCCAGTGGAGCGCGCCCAGCTACCAGAACTTCCAGTACCAGAAGTACGGTTCCGGCTCAGATCCCAGCTACAAGACCTACGGGCAGGCCGCGCCCCAGTACAAGGGCATGAACGACGGCGACTACGACCGCTACGAACTGTCCCTGCGCAACCCCGGCGAACAGGCCGCCAGCCGCGCCTACGAGACGGCCAAGCGCGACCTGGCCGACGCCTACTCCTCGCGCGGCATGTACGGCTCCAGCCAGTTCACCCGTCAGATGGACGGCCAAGTGAACCGCTCCTACATGGACGCCGTGTCCGACAACGCGGCGGGCGCGGCGGCCAAGCGCTACGACTTCCAGGCCCAGGACCAGCAGTTCGCCCAGCAGCAGGAAATGGCCGCGTGGCAGGCGCGACTCCAGGAGAACCAGGCCGCCAACCAGATGGGCTACAACGTCTGGAGCACGCGCATGGACGAGAACCAGGCCATGAACAACCTGCTCTTCCAGAACAACGCGGCAAGCAACGCCTGGAACTGGCAGGCCAGTACCGCCCAGCGCGACTGGAACGATTCGCAGGCCATGCGACAGATCGACTACAACAACATGCTGGCCCAGAGCCGCCAGAACTGGGACATGCAGGGGTTGCAGTGGAACACCGCCCAGAACGACGCGGCCTGGAACCGCACCTTCAACATCTGGGGGCACGTTGATCCGGAGATCGAGCGCTACGAGAAGAAAAAGCTGCGCGAGGAGGTCGAGGCCCTGGAGCAGAAGAACAACGGGCCTGGGGCTTTCGAGATCGGCAAGACCATCCTTGGGGGGCTGGGGACTATAGGCGGGTGGGCGATGCCCGGCGCGGACGCCGGATCACTTGGAGGGGCTGCGCTCAGCGGTTTGTTTTAACAGTAGGTCCGTGAAACCATCCTCCCGGCGAAGCTAAAAAAACTAGACGTGGGTCCGGCCATATCCTGACCGGGCCCACGCATGATCAACACACTTCACTATCCTTGACCGACTATACCCTCTAGTTCACTCCAATGCCAAGCGTGCTCAAAGCATCCCCGATAGGGCCGAAAAAGAAAATGCCCTGCGATTCCCTGCGGACCAAGGTGGAGATGCCCACGACCCGGCCCTTCGCGTCCACCAACGGACCTCCGCTGTTGCCGGGGTTGATGGCCGCGTCCGCCTGCAACCAGCGCGCACCGTTGAAGTGTCGGTATCCGCTGACCACGCCCTTGGTCACGGTTCCAGCCAAGCGGATGCTTTTAGGCGAGCCTATGGCGTACACGTCGGAACCGACCGGAAGGTCCGAGGTATTGAGCGCAAGCGGCACCGCCCCCGTGGGGTTGATCTTCAGCAAGGCCACATCGCGCTTGGCGTCGCGCGCCAGCACCTCGGCCTCCGCTTTCGTACCGTCGGGGAAAAGAACCCTGGCTCGTTTCATATCGCCCACAACGTGCCTATTGGTCAGGATGTGGCCGTCCTTGGAGATGACGAATCCGCTCCCCCACCCACCTCCAAGCTGCACCGTGACCACGCTTTTGGCCACGTCGGCCAGGGTGCGCCCTTCGCTTTTAGGCGATGTGTCGGGACGAACGCTCAAGCTCCCCACGCCGGGGTCCTGCTTTCCGGGCGTCCCAGGAACGCCTGCGTCTGTTGACGAATCACTTTGCGGCGAAAGGGACACGATCTTGTGGAAGCCTGGATCAGCCAGAAGGCCCTGCACGGCGTTGCCGACTGCAAGAAACAGTACGCCTATCCCCTTGTCCGCATCATTCTCGAATTTATTATTCGCGGCTCCCTTGACCAGGACCTTGTAAACAATCTTCTTGTCGAGTCTGTTATACACCTGCCATTCTACGTCTACCGTCGCGTTCGCAGAACCCTCGCCGTGGTTTCCCCATCGCATATATGGGTAACACAATTCGATCCACATATCCTTGATCGATCCGCTGACTGCATACTCAGCCATGACGGAATCATCTTGCTCAAACAGCGCACCGGGATCACCAATCACATTGTAATTGGCCTGTTTAAGTTCCTCATAAAACACTCTTCTCGCCTCTTCCTGCAAGCTCTTGCCTCTCTTGTTCGCAGGAATAGCTGTATCCTTCTCTGCCTGTATGCATCCCAAGCCGCCCTTGACCCTGACAACAGGTTTCCCGACGGGCACCTGCATTACAATTTTCCCGAGACCGACGGGTTTGGTTTCTTTCCCATCCGGGACCTGAATTACCTGCGGTTCGGGAACCGGCACTTCCTTCACGCTGCACGAGGCGAGAAACAGGACCGAAAAGAGGGAGACAAGAACGGCTACGGCTGGATTCATACGGCGCTCCGGGGGGGCGAAATTTTGCGAAGCCAACGAATATAAGCAATGCCGGAAAGCGTCAAGCGACACGCGACTGCATCACCTTTCCAATCCAAAATCTCGCCGATCTGGAGTTGCACCGGAGATTCTTCCTAAACTCTAAGCGAGAGGGTATGCTCACAGCATGACACCCTCTGCATCTCTCATATCCTGTCTGCTGGCGTTCTTCGCCATACTGCCGATATCCAGGCCGCTCCCGGCCTGTGCTGCCGAACAGCCTGACCAGCCCGGAACGTCCGTCCGCCATGAGATCGCGGTGACGTTCGACCCCGCCGCCAAGCGGTTGCGAGTGACCGCCGTGCTCGACCTGTCCGGCACGCCGTCGCAGGAAATGCTCGTCACCCTGTCGCCGCGTGCCACGGGCATCACAGTGACGCACGACTCTCGGCCCGTGCGCTTCACCCGCTCAGGGGAGACTCTGCGCGTAAAGCTCCCAGCAGGCGCGGCGAGCCTGTCCCTGACCTATTCGCTGCCCCTGGACCCGCCGCTCTCATCGCTCCCCGCCACGCAAGACAACCCCGGCGCATTGGCCTCGGACGCGGCCTGCGGCCCGGACTGGGCCATGCTCATGCCCGGCAGCCTGTGGCACCCCGAAGTGCAAGGCGCGCCGAACGTCTACCGGTTGCGCGTGTCTGCTCCTTCCGGAGTGAAGGCCGTCACTCAGGGCGCTCTGGACGGCTTCGAGGAATCGCCCCAGGCCACGACCAGCGCCTGGACCGTGGCCAGGCCCGTAGGCAGGCTGGGGCTCTGCCTGGCCCGCTACCGGTTCGAGGAGTCGCGCCAGGGGCCGGTCCCGGTGCAGACTTTCCTGCTGGAAGGGTCCGCGAGGCTCGCGGCCACCTATCTGGAAGCGTCCGCCATCCATCTGCGCTTCTATCAGGAACTGCACGGCCCCTATCCGCTGGAGAAGTTCGCCGTGGTGGAAAACCCCCTGCCCACGGGCTACGGGTTCCCGTCCTACACGCTGCTGGGTTCCCAGGTGATAGCCCTGCCCTTCATCCCGGCCACCAGCCTGCGCCACGAGATCGCCCACTCCTGGTGGGGCAACGGCGTGCTGGTGGACTACTCCCAGGGCAACTGGTGCGAAGGCCTGACCACCTACGTGGCCGACTATCTGGCCCAGGAGCGCGACTCCCCGCAGGCCGGGCGCGCCTACCGGCAGCGCGTGCTGCGCGGCTTCGCCGATCTGGTCCGCCAGGGGGGCGACATGCCCCTGTCGGAGTTCGGTTCGCGCTTTTCTCCGGCCAGTCAGGCCGTGGGCTACGGCAAGGCCCTGTTCGTGTTCCACATGCTGCGGGAGTTCGTTGGAGACGAAGCCTTCTGGCAGGGGCTGCGCCGCCTGTACGCGGACAGGCTCTTCCAGAGCGCCTCCTGGGAGGACATCCGCCGGACCTTCGCCGGACTGCCGGGCTTCGACGAGGCGCAGAGCCGCGTCTTCTTCGCCCAGTGGCTCACGCGCACGGGCGGCCCGCGCCTGCGGATCGCCGACGCCAAGGCCACGGCCAACCCCTCCGGGGGATTCAGCGTGAACCTCGCCGTAGAGCAGACCCAACCGGGGCAGCCCTACCTGCTGAAGCTGCCCCTGGTGGTGGAGACGGACGGACAGAGCGTTGAATCGATCATATTGCTGGACGGCGCGCGCACGGAGGTCAGCGTGCAGATGGCTGGCGCGCCCAGGCGCATCCTGCTGGACCCGCAGGCCGACAGCTTCAGGGTGCTGGAGCCTTCGGAAGTGCCACCGTCGGTCAACTCGGTGAAGGGCGCGGGGAAGCTCACGGTGATCCTGGCCGATGACGCGTCCGAGAGCCTGCGCATGGGGCTCCCGCAACTTCTGGCGGGACTCGGGCAGGAACGCGCCCGCGTGGTGCGCGAGAGCGACCTGTCGCCGGACAAACTCGCGGATCTGGCCCGCCAGGAGGCGATTCTGGTGGCCGGAACGCCCCGCGCGGCCATCCCCGGCCACAAAGACATGCTGGCCCAGGCCCAAACTCAGGAAGTAGACGCGGTCTTTGCTGCACTGCCCCGCCAGGGCGGCCTCACCGCCGTGTTCCAGGCCGCGCCCGACGCCGCGCCAAAGGACGTGGCAGCAGCCGCAGCCAAGGTGACGCACTACGGGTCGTTTAGTGTCGTGGGATTCAAGGAGGGGAGAAACGTGCTCAAGCAGACGCTGGACGCGCCGGATTCGCCCATGGTCTGGACGTTTCGTTGAGGCACAGGCGCAAACTAGCGCCTCTGGATGGCCCCCGGATAACCCATTTCCGCGAGCTTCTGCCGGAAGGCCTCGGGGCTTCCCGAGCCGCGCGCAAGCACGCGGTACACTTCCTTGCCGTTCACCTCGGCCCGCTCGAAACCGGCCTCGATGCCCTTGCCGGAGAGCCTGTCGGCCACGGTCTCGGCCTGCACGAGACTCGGCAGCGCGGCAACCTGCATGACGATCTCCCCGGTGGCCAGGGGCTGCATGACCCAGGACGCCGCCGGGGCCTGCGCAGCCGGGGTTGGGCCGGAGCCCTGGCCGGAAGCCGGAGCCTGCGCAGCCGGGCCGGGCGTGACCGCAGGAGCGGATGCCTGGGCGGGAGGGGCCGTCCCCGAAGGCTTCGCCGCCGGGGTGGCGGCTGGCGCCGGGCCGTTGGCCTGCACAGCCTTCGGCTTTGCCGGGCCGCTTGCGGCCACGTCCTCCTGCGGCTCGACGAGCTGGTCCACGCCGAACTTCGCTGCCGCCTTGGGGTCGTTGCCCGCCATGGGCAGCATGTCCGGCAGCTGCACGAAGGCGTACACCAGCTCGTACCCCGCCACTCCGGCCCCATCGGGGCGCACGGCCTCGGTTTCAGCCCCGCCGCACTTGAGCACGGCCAAGAGCGCACCCTCCTTCCTGGCCCGCATCACCATCTCGCGCAGCACCTTCATGAGCTTCAGGCGGCAGGCGGCGTCGTCGGGAGCTGTTTCGGAGAATCCCTCCCGGCAGACCAGGGCGGTGAAGATCTTGTCCCTGGGGATGGTCAGGACCTTGCGGGAGACGAAGGCGTAGCGGATGGTGTAGGCAGTGTCCGGGCAGTGCTTGGGATCGCGGCAGGGCGCGTCCCAGCTGGCTCCGGCCTTTTCGAGGTTGTCGGTGAATTCGGCCAGCAGGGCCACGTTTCCGGGCCCGGCCTTCTCGGGAAGCAGCATCAGCACTTCGGCGGCCACCTGGATGCACTCATCCCGGCGTCCGGTCCCGCCAGCTCCCTTGCGCAGGTCGCAGACGCCCCGGACCTGCCAGTCCTGCGGAGCCTGGGCCTGGGCCGGAGCGCGGCCCGCCGACATTATGACGAACAGAGCGGCGAGCATGCCCGCCGCGGCGATCTGTCTCTGGGCGAAAACCTTCATTGGCAATCCCTCCGCAGCCGCTCTACCCTTCTCCGGCCCGCTCCACAAGGCTTGCCAGCGAGCCTCGCGCCGTGCATGCTGCGTCCATGTCACAACAGCTCGAACTGACCATCGAACAGCCCGCCTACGGCGGAGCCGGTCTTGCCCGCCATGAGGGGCGCATCGTCTTCGTGGAGGGCGGCCTGCCTGGCTCGCGCGTCCTGGCCCGCATCATCAAGGAAGAAAAAAGCTGCCTGCGCGCCGTGGCCGAGAAAGTGCTCGACCCGTCGCCCCACGCCGCCGAGCCCTTCTGCGCCCACTTCGGGACCTGCGGCGGATGCACCTGGCAGGACGCGGCCTATCCGGCCCAGCTCACCTGGAAGCGCGACATCGTGAGCGAACAGCTCAAGCGCCTGGGCGGCATCGAGACCCAGGTGGACGACACCATGGCCTCGCCCCTGGAGCGCCTTTACCGCAACAAGATGGAGTTCGCCTTCGGGCCGGGACAGGGCCACGGCCTGCGCCTGGGCCTGCGCGAGCGCCTGAATCCGGGCCGGGTGCTGGAGGTGGAGACCTGCCACCTGATGCCGCCCCTGGCCATGGACATCCTGCGCACCGTGCGCCGCCTGACCCTGGCCACGCAGCTGCCGCCCTATTTCGCGCGCACCGGCACGGGCGCGTGGCGCCATCTGGTGCTGCGCCACTCCGAAAAGAGCGACTCCTGGCTGGCCCAGATCATCGTCGGCCCCAAGACGCCCTTCAAGCGGCTCTCCTCGCTGGTGGAGACGCTCATGGACGAATACGAGCAGCTCTCCGGCGTGGTGGTGGGCATTCGGCGCGACCGCGCGGACTTCGCCATCGCCGAGACGCGGGGCAAACTCGTGGGCGAGGACTTCCTGGAAGAGGATCTGGACGGCCTCACGCTTCGCGTAAGCGCTGACGCCTTCTTCCAGACCAACACCAGGGCCGCCGCCCTCCTCTACGCCAAGGCCGTGGAGGCCGCGAACTTAACCGGCGAGGAGACCGTGTGGGACCTGTACTGCGGGGCCGGGGGCCTGACCGCCTACATGGCGCGCGCCGCCAAGAAGGTCATCGGGTTCGAGATCTCCGAGCCCGCCGTGGAGGACGCGCGCACCAACGCCGCCCAGAACGACCTGTACAACTGCGCTTTCGTGGCCGGAGACCTGAAGGACGCCGTGGCCCGGCAGAAATCCAAACCCGACGTGGTGGTCATCGACCCGCCCAGGGCCGGGCTGCACCCGGACACCATCGAGATCCTCCACAAGATCGCCGCGCCGCGCCTGGTGTACGTGTCCTGCAACCCCTCCACCCTGGCCCGCGACCTGGGCCGCCTTTCCGACCAGTACTCCGTGAGCAGCGTCACCCCCGTGGACCTGTTCCCGCACACCTCGCACATCGAGTGCGTGGCCACGCTGGTACGCAGGGACAGCCTGTAGATTCCGGACCGGGCGACGGGGGACGCGCGATGTCTCCCGTTGCCCGAGTCTCTCTTCAGAATCTGTAGGCGATCGACAACTGCCCGCTGATCCCGGAGCTCTTTGCCCCATCCCCGATGACGCCGTTGCCCCTGGCCTTCACGGTGAAGGCGTCGCGCGTTGCGGTCAGGCCCAGACCGGCCTTCATGAGGTCGTGGCTGTCGTAGGCGGACTTCTGGCTCACGGCGACGCCGTAAAGCGTTGCGAGGCTGTCGGACTGCGGGTTGCCGAGCACCCGTTCATACCCGAGCGTGAGGGCGGGGGCGATGGTCCAGGAGCCGAGGTTTTGCCGGTCAAGGCTTACGTCCAGGTCGACCAGCAGGCTGGAGGACGCCTTGTTCAGGCCATGGACGTTCAGGGGCAGGTCGCTGCCGCTTTCCTTGAACCCGCCGAGGGACACCCCGCTGGCGCGAATCCCGGCTTGCAGCGTAAACGTGGCCGGAGCCAGACAGTACACGTCGCCAAGACCGACCCGGCCGCTGTACACGACGCCGTTGGTGTTGCCGGTGGCGGTTCCCAGGCCTGCGCCCAGTGAGCGCCTGCTCTGGTAGTCGACCCAACCGGCGTCCGCCCGGGCATCCATGAAGACGCCGGATTCGAGGGCTGAAAAGCCGTACCGCCCGCCAAGCGTGGCAAGGACGGTGTTCACCGTGGCCGTGGCGTCCGCGCTCCCCACCGACCCCCAATTGTACCCCACGCCGAAATGTGCGCTGGCCTGCCTGTTCATGCGGTACGTGACTCCCGCCACCGAACCGGCGCTGTACTCCGTGCTGTCCGCGACGCCGCTCTGGCCAGCGGAGCGGAATTCCCCCCCGGAACCGGCCAGCCAGACGCGGGCCTGTCCCTCTCCCAGATCGCTGCCCCCGGCATAGGGCGAGATGGCCTCTTCGGTCCGCAGGGGCTGGCGCAGCAGATACGAGGCGGCGTCGGCATGAACCTGCCCGCCGACCTGGGTCTGGACGCCCCCGAGCGTGCCCTGGTCCACTGCCGATTGCAGATAGTAGTTATAGGCGGTGTAGCTGCCCGACAGCGGGGAGTTCTGCAACGCGTTCAAGAGCGCGGCCCCCGAGGCGGCGTTGCCGGATGAGCCGACTTGTCCGGGCAGCGCGGGGTAATACACCATCCGGGCGCGCAGAACATAGATGTCCGCCTGGCTCAGGCCCAGGCCCTGGGTCAGATACCCGTGCATGGACCCGTAGGACGCGACCACCTGGTCGAACGCGGCCTGGAGATAACTGGCGTCCACTCCGAACAGGGGGATGAGGTCCTTTGCGGAGAGTCCCGGTACCAGCGCCTGGACGGCAGCCACCTGGGGATTGATGCTCCCGGCCAGATAGGCGTTGGAAGCCAGGTAATCCGTCATGATGGTTGCTGGCGACACCCCTGCGATGCTTTGCAGGATGACCGCCGCCCATCCGGTGCGGTCCTTGCCGTCCGAACAGTGGAACAGATCAGGCCGGGAGTCATGAGCCATGGTGACGAGGACCGCGCCGAACCCTGCCCGTTCGATCGGGTTGGTGACGAATGTCCGGTACCCGTTCTGCCCGATGCTCAGAAGCGACCCTTGCGGGTCTAAAAACGCGGTGACCGGAGGCATGGCCGGAGTGCCGATGACGTTGATGTTGGTATACATGGCCCCTGTCGGAACCACGTCCGGCGTCTGGCTGATCTCGGCGGGGGTGCGCAAATCGATGTCCCGGCCAATCCCAAGACGCGAGATGGTCGCAAAATCAGCATTGCTGAGCGTCAAGGCGTTGGAACGGTAGATGACGCCAGTGCGCATCAGCCCGAAGTTGGCGGTGGGGTTGACGTATCCGGTTCCCCCGAAACTGACGGGGATTCCCGCCAGATCTCTGAAGTTGGTGACCGACGGCAGGATCGGCGTGGAAATCGCCAGTTGGGCCTTTGCTGGCGTGAACAAACAGAGCACGACCGCAATGGAGCAAAGCAATACTGTGCGCAACGATTTGAGATGCGGCCTGATGCGAAATCCTGCGGTGTTCGGCTGCATTCCCACGCTCCGTATTCTGACGAGTATCATTGAAATTTTCCTTAACATTCAAGACATTAACATATCGACATATACCGGGTTCCGCAAATGGTTATTCGCTGGCGCGCAGATGTTGCCTGCCAGGGATCGCCTTTGGAATTGGCGAAGCCGGAGTGATGGAATTGCAATTGCCCTCTCACACTCCCCCTGCTCGTCCTCTGGACAGCCGCACGGATTGCGTGCATGAAATTGCCATGGTCTTCCCGGACGATACCAGCCCAGAGCGCCTCAAACAGCGCGTGGACAGCCTGCGGCGCTGCTTCGAACTGTGCGCCCTGATAAGCTCCTCCATCGACGTGGACGACGTGCTGGAGCGCATCATGACCGCCTCGCGCCAGGCCCTGGACGCCGAGACGTGCAGCCTGCTGCTCACCGACCCGGATTCAGGCGACCTGGTGTTCACCGTGGCCCAGGGGCCGGTTGCGCATCTGTTGCCCAAGGGGCGCGTGCTGCGCCGGGGCGAGGGCATCGCGGGCTGGGTGCAGGTGAACGAGAAACCCGTGCTTGTCCCCGACGCCTACGCCGACCCCCGCTTCAACCGCGAGGTGGACCGCCAGACCGGCTACCGCACCAACACCATCATGAGCGTCCCCCTGGCCGTGAAGAACCGGCCCATCGGCGTGGCCTCGCTCATGAACAAGAACGGCGGCGGCCCCTTCACCGAAGAAGACCTGGAACTCTTCACCATCATCGGCGCGCAGGCCTCCATCGCCATCGACAACGCCCGCCTGCACACGGCCATGTTGGCCAAGCAGCGCATGGAGTTCGAGTTGGAGATCGCCGCCAGCATCCAGCGCGATTTCCTGCCCCACACCCCGCCCTGCGTGCCTGGGTTCGAGCTGGCCGGGGCGTCCATCTCTTGCGACTCCACCGGCGGCGACTACTACGACTACCTGCCGCACCCAGACCCCGCCTCCAGCGGCTTCTCCGTGGCCGTGGGCGACGTGAGCGGGCACGGCATCCCGGCGGCGCTGCTCATGGCCAGCGCCAGGGCCTTCATCCGCGCCAGGGCCACCATGCCCGGCATGCTCGGCGAGATGCTGAGCGACGTGAACCGCCTCATGAGCCGCGACACCGGCCAGTCCGGGCGCTTCATGACCCTCTTCTGGCTGGCCCTCGACCCCGAGCGCGGCCACCTGACCTACGTGAAGGCCGGGCACGACCCGGCCCTGGTCTACAATCCGCGCACCAGAACCTTCCAGGAGCTGGACGTGAAGGGCATCCCCCTGGGCGTGGAAGGCTGCTGGGGTTTCGAGCAGTCCTCCCGGCGCGGCTTCGAGGCTGGCGAGATCATCGCCATCGGCACCGACGGCATCTGGGAGTGCCGCAACAAGGCGGGCGAGATGTACGGGAAGACGCGCCTTCGCCAGGTGATCGCCGATCACTCCAGCCTGCACGCCCGCGACATTCTCCAGGCAGTCCTGGACGACGTGAAGAATTTCCAGGGCCAGGCCCAGCGCCAGGACGACATGACCCTGGTGGTGCTCAAGGCGCTCCAGAACGGCGGCCTTCCCATACAAAATTGTAGCACGTGACGCTTTGCTACAATTTTGTACGTCCCGGCATCATTTCATCTTCAAAGCATCGTTCGTGATTCAGGCATGTTAGCATCAGCGCTGTGCTGGCATGGTTGTTGCCCTTATGGAGGCAAGGCGTGAACAACGCCTGTGTCCCCAACGGGAGGTAATCGCCATGATTGATTGGCTGCTCGTCGCAACACTGTTGGCCATAGTCGCATTGCACTGGCTGTTCGAACTCCTTCCGGGGCGCGACCGCTCCATGTGGTGCTCCGAATTGTCCCTGGAGCCCGCCCCCGCGCGCCGCTCCCCGCGCCGACACCGCGCCAGATGACCACAGGCCCGGTGCTCATTCCCCTGGTCCTGACTCTCAAGGTGGCGTTCGTGGCCACCTTGGGAGCCTTGATGCTGGGCGTGCCCGTCGCCTACGGCTTAAGCCGCAAGGATTTCCCCGGACGAACCCTCCTGGACGCCCTGGCCACCCTGCCCATGGTGCTGCCCCCAACGGTCCTGGGCTACTACCTGCTGGTGCTGTTCGGCCGCCAGGGCGTCATCGGCAAGGTGCTGAACGAATATTTCGGCGTGACCCTCATGTTCAGCTGGCAGGGCGCTGCCCTGGCCTCCTGCGTGGTGGCCTTCCCCCTGGTGTTCACCACCGCCCGCGCCGCCTTCGACGCCGTGGACCCCAATCTGGTGAACGCCGCCCGCACCCTGGGCGCGCCCGGTTTCTCCGTGTTCGCGCGCGTGAGCCTGCCCCTGGCCCGGCGCGGCATCCTGGCCGGAGCCATGCTGGCCTTCGCGCGCGGCATGGGCGAATTCGGCGCGACCCTCATGATCGCGGGCAACATCCCCGGAAAGACCCAGACCCTCTCCCTGGCCGTGTACGACGCGGTCATGGCCGGACGCGACGATCAGGCCTTGTTCCTGGTGTGCGTGGTGTCCCTGGTCAGCCTGTCCATCCTGGTGGCGTCCGGCAAACTGCTGCGGGGGCGCGCATGAGAGTGCGCGTGGACATAGAAGCCGTGCTGTCCTCCGGAGACCGCAGCTTCCATCTGCGCTCGGCCTTTGAGGCCTCCGGCGACGCCGTGGTGCTGTTCGGGCCTTCCGGCTCCGGCAAGACCCTCACCCTCCAGGCCATGGCAGGGCTCATGCGCCCAAGCGGCGGGCGCATCGAACTGGACGGGCGCGTGCTCTTCGACCACGCCGCAGGCATCGACCTGCCCCCAAAGGACCGGGGGCTCGGCTATCTTTTCCAGGATTACGCCCTCTTCCCCCACCTGAGCGTGGCCGGGAACGTGGGCTTCGGCCTGAATCCCGGATGGCCCGGAAAACTCTCGCGCGAGCAGAATGAACGGGTGCGCGCCATGCTGGACGCCTTCGGGCTCGGCCAGCTCGCCGCCGAGCGCCCGGTTCGCCTGTCCGGCGGGCAGCGCCAGCGCGTGGCCCTGGCGCGGGCCATGATGGCCAGCCCCGCCGCGCTGCTGCTGGACGAGCCGTTTTCCGCGCTGGATCCGCTGCTGCGCGTGCGCATGCGCCGCGAATTGGCCGCTACGCTGGAAAAATTCGGCATACCCGCCGTGCTCATCACCCACGACCCCGACGACGTGGCTGCCTTCGCCAAGACCCTGGTGGTCTACCGCGATGGGCGCGTGGTGGAACAGCTGGAAATGGAGACCGAGGACGAGAGGAAACGGCGCATGCCGGAAGTTATCGCGCTGCTGGAGGAACAGGACAGTGAAGAGTGAGGCGAGAGCAAAAACATGAACATGTTTTTACTCTCATTATGGTTTTAGCTGGTTACGACTGGTTCCATCGTGAAAAAGCGAGGGGAGAAAGGCGAGAAGATGCCTCCGGCGGCCAGGGGGATGATCCCCCTGGACCCTCAGTGGGCTTCGCGGCAAGACTCGTAGAAAAAACATGAACATGTTTTTTCTACAAAATAGCACTGGTTCTTTTCGGAAGGCTTTTACGGCGCATGAGCGCGCATACGAAACGCGACAACTGGAGCGTATACTTACAAGTACATCCGGTTGGACTTCTTGCGGGCCGAGCGCCCCAGCAGATACCCGAACACCCACCCCGCGAACAGCACCCCGGCCCCTGCCAGGAACCACTTCACGTCGGAGATGTCGCGCAGGGTCTCGTTTTCGCGCTTCAGGCGGTCCGCCTCCTGGCGCGCGGCCTCGGACGCGGCCTTCATTTCATGGAAGCTCTTGGTCATCTCGGCCACGTTGGCGTTGGCCTTGGAGAGCGTCTCGTATTCGGACTTGAGCTTGCCGTATTCGCCCTGAAGCCCGGCCAGGTTCTTCTGGAGGTTCTTGTTCTCCTCCTCGAACTTGCCCACGATGGCTTCCACCTGTCCGGCCTTCTCGATCATCTGGGCGTTGCGGGTCTTGAATTCCTCGAACTGCACCTTCACGGGCATGTCGGAAGTGAGATACCGCTTGAGGACCCAGCCTTCCTTGCCGGTGTCCGTGCGCACCATGGCCCACTCGCCCTCTTCCTTGATCTTGTCCATCTTGGTGCCGCTCTTGACCATCTGGACGATCTTGTTGTCGAGCGACGGCCCGGTACGGACGGTGATCTCCTGCACGTCGGAAACGAAGAGCTGCTGCCCGGCCGCCAGCGACGGCAGGCACAGCAAGGCCGAACATACGGCTATATATCGCAGGATACGCATGGTGTCCGCCAGATCGTTCTATACAGATGCAACTACCCGAAAAAACGCCACCCCAGCCGTCCCGGCATCGGGGGGCGAGACTATCCAAGAAAGCCCACAAGTTCAAGACCCTTACGCCAGGCCGCGCATTTGGCTGCGGACTGTTGCCAACCATCAGTTCGTGGTGCTAAATGCTGCTCATGGAAGAACAGCAATCCGCCGCCTATTACAAGCGACTCATCGACCAGGCCGAAAGCTACCACGACCTGGTGATTCTGCGCTCACGCTTCTTCTCCCTCATGGACCGCACCCTGCCCAAGGAAGACTGCCTGGCCGTGCGCGACCACTGGAACGCCAAGGCCAAAGAAGACTCGCTGCCCATCGCTCCGCCCAAACAGCAGGCCTGAGCCGACTCCTCCCGACTGTGAGACGTGCCCAGGGTGTTATTTCCTTCCACGGGAAATCCTCGGATCATACCCGTCTGTTGAGCCGTTGTCCGGACCGCTCTCTCGACGTCCTGCTGCTCCTGGTGCTCCTGGTTGCCGGGGCGCTGAGGTTCTACGCGCTGGACGTTCCGGTCATCCTGTTCGAGGAGGGGTTGGTGGCCAACGCATCGCTCCACGACTGGGGCTACATCCTGCGCCGGTCCCTCTACACCGACGCTCACCCGCCCTTCTTCTACTTTTTGACCAAGACGATCCTCTGGGCCGGATCGTCCGAGTTTGCGCTGCGTAGCCTTTCCGCTGTCAGCGGCGTGGCTGCCGTCTTCTTCCTCTACCGCCTCGGGACGCGCTTGTTTTCCCGGGAGACGGCCCTGTGCGCCGCCGCGCTGCTGGCGGTCCATCTGCTGCACGTTGAACTGTCGCGGGTGCTTCGTCCGCACAGCCTGATCATACTCCTGAGCATCATCTGCTTCGACCGGCTGGTCTGCTTTCTCAGCGCGCCTTCGCGGCGCAATCTCTGGCTCCTGGCCGGAGCGAACCTCCTGGTGTGCCTGTGGCACTTCAACGGGACGCTGATCATCGGGGCGCAGATTCCGGTCATCCTCGGAGCCATGCTGCTTGGGCACGTCCCCCCCCGCATGGCCCTGGGCTCCCTGGCCGCCAACTCCGTGAGCCTCTTGCTGAACGTGGTCCCCCTGGTCGTGCGCCTCGGCAAGTTTCCCGGCGTCGCGCTGGGCGGCAACTCCATGTTCTGGACCATCGGGCGGACCGGGGACAACCTCGGCGAACTGCTCTCCCTATTTCCTGTGCCCTGGATGACCCTCGCGGGTGCCGCGCTGTTCGCCCTCGGCATGTGGTCCATGTGGAAACGGGACACCGGCCTCTTCGCCCTGTTCGCCATCGCCATTGCCGCCCCGCTGGCGGCCCTGATCGCCGCGCGCTACGGCATCATCTACTCCGCCCAGCACATCGGCTTCATCCTGCCGCTGCTGCTCCTGGTCGTGGCCTGCGGCATCGGACAAATTCTGGGCAGGCCGGAGAGGGCCGTCATCCCGATCCTCCTGGCGGGCTCGCTGCTGCTGGTCGGTAAGAATCATTCGCGAATTTACGGCGCCGACGCCCCCATGATCAATCACAACCTCTGCCAGGACGCCATCGCCAGGGAGATGTCCGTCTCCTTCACCCCCAAGGCCGTGGCGGGATTCCATCCCTTTTACCTCGAGGACTTCGTCGGCTGGTACCTCAAGCGATACACCGGGGTTGACCTGCCCAACGCGGTCACTCCTGAAGACGGCCAGGTGGAGTTCTTCCTGGTGAAGCAACAGGGGTATGAACAGAGCGACTCCGAAAAAGCTTTCGGCATCGAAAAAAGCGGCTTCCGCCAACCCCTGAATGTTCAAATCCCCTGCGGGTTTTCCGTTGCCAGCTTCGTCATCCCCAGGACCCCGGTCCTGGCCGTCCAGACTCTGCCCGCCCGCATGGCCGTGACAGCCGACCCGGAGGATTTTTACGGGCATGTCTACGAGGCCAGGGATCTCACGCCGTATTTTTCACCTTTGGGAAACCTGCTCTATCCGTCCAGGTTCGACGCTCCCGGAGCGATGACCTTCAGGGTGGAGAACAACACCGGCAAACCCGTCCCAGGCCTGGACCTGACTTTTTTCATGGCCAAGACCCTGCCGGAAAGCACCTTCGAGGTTTTCTACAGCTTTGACGGCGAACCCGCGCGCCAGGGATTCGCAGTGCGCGAAGTCACGCCCCACGGCTGGATTCCCTTGCGCCTGGGACGCGCGGAGCCCTTCAGAACCGTGGACATCACGATCCGCATGGTGGCCTCCAGCGCTCTGCCCTCGTTCTACAACAACACCGAGACCGTGCGGTTCAGGTCTCTGGAAATCTCCCTGGACAACCCGGGCCAGTCTTTCGATTCCGACGTTTCCATGGCCGTCACCGGCCTGGACTACACGGAATCAAACCCCCAGGGCGACTTCCGCTGGGGGCGCGGGCCGCAAACCGCCATGTCCTTCCAATCGGACAAGCCCCGGGAATTCGCCTTGCAGCTGGTCGCCAAGAGCCCCATCGCAGGGCAACGGATCGAGGTTGTCCTGAACGGGACGACCATCGGGCAGGCCGACTTCCCGGAAGCCGGAGTCAACAGCCGCATTGCCGTGCCCGTCAAGACGCAGCAGGGCGAGAACACCCTGGCCCTGCGTTACGCCTATTGGAACCACGGCGGACACGGACCCGCAGGCGAGACGTTTGAAGCGGACGATCCCCGCACACTGGCCGCCTATTACTCGACCCTTCGCCTTGTCGACCCTGTCCAGGCAGTCGTGAAGCCGCAGGACGGCCAGTAGCCGCAGCCACGCGACAGGCGGGCCATGCTCACGGCATCTGAACGTCATCCCTGGAATCCCGCGTCGTCCCGTATCAGCTCCCGGCCAGTTCCAGCAACGCTTCCAGCACCTCCTGGGCGTGCCCGGAGCTTTTGGCCTTGGGCCAGTGGCGGGACACCGTGCCGTCCGGCGCGATGAGCACCGTGGAGCGGACCACGCCCTCGGACTCCTTGCCGTACAGCTTCTTTATCCCCCAGGCTCCAAGCGCCTTGATGGCCTCGGTGGAGGGGTCGCTCAGAAGCGGGACAGTCAGGCCTTTCTTGGCGATGAACCCATGGTGGGACTTGAGCGGATCCTTGGACAGGCCGAACACCTGCGCTCCGGCCTGGGCGAACTGCGGCGCGCGCTCTGAAAACTCCAGAGCCTCCACCGTTCAGCCCGAGGTGGAATCCTTGGGATAGACGAACACCACAACCCAGCCGCCCGCAAGCCCGGACAGGCTGACTTGGCGCTCGGACCCGTCCGGCATGGCCGCCGCCAGGGTGAAATCGGGGGCCTTGGCCCCTGGTTCGAAAACTGCCATTGCGTCCTCCTTGCTCTTAAGATGTTCAGCCGACTGCCGATAAGACAGACGAGGAGCTTTTTTATTTCCTGTTGCCAGGAAAGCGCGATGAGGCCGGGAACTTTCCATGCAACCCCGAACACGCTATGGACAGGCCATGCTTTCCGAATTCAAGGACTTCAACCCGCAATACTACCTGGTGTTCGGGGTCATACTGGGCCTGTCGCTGGCCGCGCCGGGCTTTCTCTACGCCCTGCGGCGCAAGGCCCTGGCGAGCGGCGGCGGTTCGCGAAAGCTCATCTCATCAGAAATCTTCTCGCTATTTGCTTCAGTCTATGCGTTTTTCCTTGGCTTCGCCATCGTCACGCTGTGGGGCGCGTACGGTTCGGCCAGGAGCCTTGTCAGCGCCGAAGCGGGCGCGGTGATGGTGGCCTACCGCCTGTCCGTACCGCTTCCGGGCTCGGAAGGCTTCCGGCAGGCCCTGATCGCCTACTCGAAGGTGGTGGTGGAGGACGAATGGCCCGCCATGGACCGCGACCAGTCCATGAGCGTGAGGGCCTCGGACCGTCTGGGCGACGTCTGGGAGGCCTTCTACGCCATGAAGCCCTCTGGCGCGGACAACCAGTCCTATTACGCCGGGCTGGGGCAGGCCGTCGCGGACCTGAACCGCCAGCGCGTGGCCCGCTCCCAGACCTTGTCCGGCAACCTGTACCCGCCCGTGTGGATAATTCTGGGATTCGGCCTGCTGGGGGTGTTCGTGGGGCTTCTGCTCACCAACCCGGAACAGACGCGCTCCCAGGTGGCCTTGGAGATCATCGTGGCCTTCCTGATGTTCTCCTGCGTGTACTTCATCGTGGACATCGCCACGCCGTTTTCCGGGGTGCTGAACGTGTCCAGCGCGCCCTTCACGGAGGTGCACGCTGGAATGCTCACCCTCCAGGGCGCGCCGCGCTGAGCCGGAGCTTTGGCATGAAGATTTCGGACCGCCACTTTCTTCGCTTCGCGGGAGCCGAACCGGCCAGACAGATGCGCAAGGAGCAGCGTCTGGCCCACGATGCCTATTCCCAGGACGTGGCCTATGAAAGGCCGCTGAACCACCCGGAACGCCCCAGCAACAAGGACCGGGCATTCCTGGAGGGGTTGCTAAGCAGCCTGCCGGACTCGGACAATCCCAGCAAGATAGCGGCGGCCTTGAGTTCGTTCCAGCCTCCCGTGCCCGAAGGCCAGGAGCTCACCGTGGTCAAGGACGGGCCGGACAATCCCACAACCATCGCGGCCAACGCGGCGGCTGCCGCACTGCCTGCGGGTCTGCCCCCCCCGGCGATGACCGGCCTTGCGCCGCAGGCGCTTCCCGAAGAAGCCTTGGCCTCCGCGCCAGCTTCCAGCGCGTCGGGCCTGGAGCCGCTCCAAAACGAGACACTGCCCACGGCGGCACCGCTCAGCCCGACCGTGACGGACCTGCCCGCAGAGGCGCGCCCGCGAGGCGAGGAACTTCCCGCAGCCTCGGCTCTCGCCCCCACCGCCACGGACATACCCACGGAGTCGCGTCCTGCGCAGGAAGCCTTGCCGACCCCGCCGCCGCTTGCGCTCACGGCAGTGGACATGCCGGTCAGCTCGCGCGGGGACTCCGGCCCGGTCGGGTCATCCCTGGACCTGGCGGCGGAGTTGCGGCCAGCTCCCCAAGCCCCTGAGAGGAGCTCCGGGCTCATCGTATCGGAAACGGCGTAAATCCCCGCTGGCTGCATCGGACGATTAAAGCCAGCCCCCACGTATGCGGCATACGTGGGGGCTGGCTTTTTCCTGCGTCTTGCCAGCGAGTTTGTTGATCAGGCCGGGACGAACTCTACCAGAACAGATCACCCGGCACGTCGCCGGGACGCCCGGCCAGCCTGAAGGCCGCCTCGGCCAGGGCCTCGATGGCCCTGCGCCCTTCCTGCCCGATCTCCAGGCTGAACGGCGTGACGAAGGTCTCGATGTGCGACTGGCATACCTCGGGCGAGAGCTCCTGGGCGTGCTCGGCTATGAACGCCTTGCTGTCCTGGGGATGCTTCCAGGCGTGCTGCAGGCTTTCGCGGATGGCCTGCGCGGCGAACTGCGCGCCCGGCTCCCCCAAATCGCGCCGGGCGGCGATGACTCCCAGCGGCAGCGGCAGGCCGTAGCGCCCCTCCCACCACACGCCGAAATCCTGAAGCAGGCTTAAGCCCTGGGCCGCGTAGGTGAAGCGCCCCTCGTGGATCACCACGCCCGCGTCCACCTCGCCCCGGATCACGGCGGGCATCACCTCGTCGTAGCGCATCTGCACGCGCCTGCCCGGTATGCCGGAAAGCTCCGCCAGAAGCGCCGCCGTGGTGCGCGCGCCGGGCAGGGCCAAGGTCTCGATTGCCGCGCCAAGAGAGCGATCGGCGCGGGTGACCAGCAGCGGGCCGCAGCCGCGCCCCAGCGCCCCGCCGCAGGGCAGCAGCCGGTAGTGCGGGGCGGCGTCGGCCATGGCAGCCATGGAAATCTTCACCACGTCCAGCTCCCCGCGCGCGGCCAGGGAGTTCAGCTCCTCCACGTCGGCCATCACCAGCCGCGAGAGCGCGAATCCTGGCTCGCTCGGCGCGAGGCCGTTCAGCAGGGCGTGAAAGATGAAGGTGTCGTTGGGGCACGGCGAGATGCCCAAACTGAATGGCCTCAGTTGACGAGGGGTGCTGGGGGGAGTATCGGTGACCACCCGGTCACTTTACGCATGAGGCCCCATGGACGCAAGCCCCACCTTCCAGAACATCCCCGCAGACAAGCAGCAGCGTGTGCTTGGCGAGGCCCGGCGCGAATTCGCCGAGCGCGGCTTCCTGGGGGCCAGCATGAACAGGCTGTCGGCGCGCCTGGGCATCGCCAAGGGGTCGCTGTTCAAGTACTTCGGCAGCAAGGAGGGGCTCTTCTCGCGCGTGTTCGACGGCGCGGTGGAGCGCTTCGCACTCTTTCTGCGCGAGGCCCGCGACGAGACCAAGGGCCGCCCCCTGGCTGAGCGCCTGGAGCGGGTGCTGCTGGTGGGCACGGAGTTCGTGCGCACCCACCCGGACATCTACGCCATTTATCTGAAAATGCTGGCCGGGGGCGATTTCCCCCTGCGCGAGCAGTTCCTGGGCAAGGTTCGCGCCCTGTCCGCCCGGTTCCTGACCCCCATCATCGTTGAAGCCAAGGCCTCGGGCGAGCTGCCCGAAACTTTGGACGCCACCCTGGCCGTGTTCGTGCTGGACGCCGTGCTGGACCGTTTCGTCCAGGCCCAGGCCCAGCCCTGGATGGACATCGGCCTGGGCCTTAGCCTGGATGACCCTGAAAACTCACGGCAGGCCGCCGGAAAGCTGGCCGCCATGCTGGCTGGAGGATTCCACGTTGGATAGACAATACATTGCCTCGCTTGGCCTGGAGCCCGTGTTGGACGCGGTGCTCTCCGGCAAGCGCCTGACCATCGGGCAGGGCCAGGCCCTGTTCGACTGCCCGGACCCGCACGTCCCGGCTGCTCTTGCCGCCCACGCCCGCAAGCGCCTGCACGGCGACCGGGTGCACTACGTGGTCAACCGCCACGTGAACCCCACCAACGTCTGCGTGAACCGCTGCCGCTTCTGCGCCTACCGCCGCGACGAGGGCCAGGAGGGGGCCTACGTGCTCACCCCGGATGAGGCCCTTGCCAAGCTGCGCGAGGCCGGAGCCGTGGACGAGGTGCACATCGTGGGCGGATGCCACCCGAGCCTGGGCCTCGACTACTACGAGGATCTGGCCGCCAGGGTGCGCGCCGCCTACCCCAAGGCATCCATCAAGGCCCTGACCGCCGTGGAGGTGGACCATCTGGCCAAGCTTTCGGGTGTAAGCATCCGCGAGGTGCTCGAACGCCTGAAGGCTTCGGGCGTGGACATGCTGCCCGGCGGCGGCGCGGAAATCTTTGCGGACGCGCCCCGTAAAGCGCTCTGCCCCGAGAAGATCGGCGGCGAGGCCTGGCTGTCCGTGATGGCCGAGGCTCACGGCGTGGGCCTTCGCACCAACGCCACCATGCTGTTCGGGCACCTGGAGACCACCCGCCACCGCCTGGAGCACATGGACGCCCTGCGCCGCCAGCAGGACGCCACGGGCGGGTTCGTGTGCTTCATCCCCCTGCCCTACCTGCCCGGCAACAACCCGCTGGGCGAGGAGGCGCGCGGCCCCTCGGCCATGGACGTGTTGCGCACCATGGCAGTGTCGCGCCTGATGCTGGACAACATCCCGCACATCAAGGCCTACTGGGTGATGCTTGGGCTGAAACTCTCGCAGCTGTGCCTCTCCTGGGGCGCGGACGACCTGGACGGTACCGTGGTTGAGGAAAAGATCGGCCACGAGGCGGGCAGCGACTCGGCCCAGGCCCTGTCCATCGCCGACCTCGAGGACGCCATCCGCTCAAGCGGTTTTACGCCTGTTCGCCGCGACGGGCTTTTCCGGGAGGCTTAAGGAATGTCCGCGATATTCGATCACGCCCAGGTTCTCGCCGTGGCCCGCAAGGCCGACTCGGCCCAGCGCCTCACAATGGAGGACGCCCTGATCCTGGCCGAGTCCGCCAGCCTGCCGCTTCTTGGCAGCCTGGCCCACCGCGCCCGCCTGCGCAAGCATCCGGCCCCGGTGGTCACCTACGTGGTGGACCGCAACGTCAACTCCACCAACATCTGCCAGTGCGGCTGCCGCTTCTGCGCCTTCTTCAAGGCTCCGGGGCAGGCCGGGGGGTATTCCCTCACCCGCGAGGAGCTCGGCCAGAAGATTGAAGAGACCCTGGCCCTGGGCGGCAGGCAGATCCTGCTGCAAGGCGGCCACAACCCGGACATGGGCCTGGAATACTACGAGGCCCTGCTGCACTTCGTGCGCGAGACCTACCCGGACATCCACGTGCACGGCTTCTCGCCGCCGGAGATCGTCTATTTCGCCGGGCTTGCCGGGCTTACAGTGCCCGAGGTGGTGGCGCGGCTCAAGGCCGCCGGATTGGCCTCCATCCCCGGCGGCGGCGCGGAGATCCTGGTGGACCGCGTGCGCCAGGCCGTGGCCCCGGCCAAGTGCTCCACGGCCGAGTGGCTGGACGTGATGCGACAGGCGCATCTCCAGGGGCTTCGCACCACGGCCACCATGATGTTCGGCCACGTGGAGACCTGGGCCGAACGCATCGAGCACCTGCTGGCGCTGCGCGACCTCCAGGACGAGACGCGCGGCTTCACGGCCTTCATCCCCTGGGGCTTCCAGCCCGACAACACCGCCCTGGGCGGGCGCAAGTGCTCGCCGCAGGAGTATCTGCGGGTACTGACCATCTCGCGCCTGATGCTGGACAACTTCCTGAGCGTCCAGGCCTCCTGGGTGACCATGGGCCGCGAGATCGCCCAGGCGTCGCTCTGGTACGGAGCCAACGACTTCGGCTCCACCATGATCGAGGAAAACGTGGTGGCCGCAGCCGGAGTGCGCTTTCGCATGGACGAGCCGGGCGTGCGCCAGGCCATCACCGACGCCGGATTCAAACCCGTGCGCCGGGCCATGGACTACAGCCTGCTGGAGTCTCTGTGATGCCTGCGAACCTGCGCCTCGGGCGCATCAGCTACCTGAACGTCCTGCCCATCTACCATCCCATCGAGGACGGCTGGGTCAAGCACGATTTCGACATCGTGTCCGGCCCCCCGGCCACGCTGAACGACCTCATCCGCGCAGGCGGGCTGGACCTCTCGGCCTGCTCCTCCATCGAGTACGCCAGAAACCCCGGACGCTACTACCTGCTGCCCGATCTGGCCATCGGCAGCCGGGGTCCGGTGAAGAGCGTGCTGCTCCTGAGCCGCGTGCCCCTGCACAAGCTCGCCGACGCAAGCGTCCTGGTGACCGCCGAGACCCACACCTCTGCGGCACTCCTGCGCATCGTGCTGGAGCGCGTCCACAACGTGAAGCCCGCCTTCGTCAAATCTCCCGGCTCCGTGCGCCAGGCCCTGGCCCAGGGCGCGCAGGACCCCGCCGTGCTGGCCATCGGCGACGAGGCCCTGGCCATGCGCACCGATCCCAGGTTTCCCTACCAGCTGGACCTGGGCGAGGTCTGGCGCGACTGGACCGGCCTGCCCTTCGTGTTCGGCGTGTGGGTGGCCCGGCGCGAGGCCGTGGAGGAACGGCGCGAGGAAGTGGCCGCCGCCTCGCGCACCCTGTGCCAGTCCAAGCGCGCGGGCGTGGCCGCCATCGAGGAGGTAGTCAGCCTGGCCTCGCTCACCAAACCCAAGATGAGCCGCGCCGAAATACGTCGCTACTTCGGCCACCTGAGCTACGATCTGGGGCCGGAAGAGCAGCAGGGGTTGTCGCGCTTCTTCGACTGTCTGGCCGAGCACGGTTTCATAACCCAGGCCCCCTCCCTGGAAATCCTGGACAACTCGCCACAAGACGGTTGATTCGCGTGCCTAAGCACCGTACACAGGCCCGGTTCCATTCATAAACCGGCCCATCATACAGGAGGCTTGCCCGCTCATGAAACGCTTCTCCGTCCTGGCGGCGCTCTTCGCGCTTTTTCTCGCTTTCTCCGCCGTGGCCCAGGCCGCCACGGAAGTGGTCATGACCGGCGACGCCCGCGTCCACGGCACCTTCTGGTCCAAGCCCTATTTCACGGGCTGGAACGGGGCCGGTACCCGCACCGGCGATCCCTTCACCGTGTGGCAGCGCTTCCGCCTGCGCACCGACTTCATCGCCAACGAGGGCCTGAAGTTCCGCCTGGGCATCCGCGTGAACAACACCGCCTGGGGCAACGGCACCTACACCGTGGACAATCCCGCCGTGGTCATCGACGTCTACCAAGCCTACCTCCAGTTCTACTGGCCCGGCACGCAGATCGAATTCAGCATCGGCCAGCAGGACATCAACCTGCCCATCTCCGGCGAGATCCTCTCCGCCAACCCGGTACTGGGCGGCATCCGCGGCCCCGGCGCGTTCGTGACCATCCCGGTGTGCGACAGTTTCAAGGCCATCGCCGGATTCCTGCGCTTCGTGGACGCCAACCGCGACTTCGACCCCACCACCACCCAGGTCCCCGACGAGTTCGACGCCTACTACCTGGCCCTGCCAATCACCGTGGAAGGCTTCTCCGCCACCCCCTGGGGCCTCATGGGCGTGGTGGGCCGCAACGCCAACCTCCCCGGCGTCAGCACCGGCGGCGCGGGCGCGAACCAGACCCTGGCCAGCAACCTCTATTCCGCCGGAAGCCGCCTTGCCCCCGTGGGACAGCGCGACGCCCAGGACCTGTACTGGTGGGTGGGCGGCGCGTTCAGCCTCACCGCCCTGGACCCCTTCAAGTTCTACGCCGACGTGATCTACGGCGCGGGCGGGGCCACCGAGCGCTCCAAGAACCAGCGCGGCGGCCTGTTCTTCGACGTGGCCGCCGAATACGTGGGCCTGTCCTTCATGAGCCCGCAGATCGCCTTCTGGTACGCCACCGGCGAGGACTCCTCCACCCGCAACGGCTCGGAGCGTATGCCTGTCATCACCAGCGCCTGGGGCGCGGGCAACTCCTTCCTGTTCGACTCCACCCAGGAGTTCAGCCGGGGCTTCATCGGCGTGGACTACCTGGGCGCGTGGGGCTTCATCGCCACCCTGGACAAGATCTCCTTCATCGAGGACCTCACCAGCCGCATAAGCTTCACCTTCGCCAAGGGACTGAACTCCCCCCAGGCCCTGCGCGCAGGCGTCGCACTCTGGGGCTACGGCAACTACTTCCAGATGGGACGCGAGCTGGCCACCACCGAGCACATCCTGGCCGTGAACATCGACAGCCAGTACAACATCTACAAGAATCTCGCCCTCATCCTGGAGACCGGCTGGGCCCACGGCGAGTTCGACAGCTCCGTCTGGGGACGCAGGCTGGTGAACGCCTCGCACAGCGGCGACACCTGGAAGGCGTCGCTGGGCTTCAGGTACAAGTTCTAGCTGTGGGTCTGTCCCAGCCCCTGGCAGGGCGCTGCCCTGCACCCGCCAGGGGGATGATCCCCCTGGACCCTCAGTGGGCTTCGCGCCGCTTACCCGTCACACGGTAGGCGGCGCGTTTTTTGTTGAAGCAGCCTCTTGACAATTGTTATATCTATGACAATAGTTGTCACATGAATAACAGCAAGTGGTTCTTCTTCTCCTTCACGCTGCCCGCCAAGAACCAGACCGCCCGCATGCGCGTCTGGCGTCGCCTGAACTCCCTTGGCGCGGTGATCATAAAAGGCGCTCTCTACGCCCTGCCCGCCCGGCCCGACCTGCACGAGCAGCTCACCTGGCTGGCCAAGGAAGTGGACGAACTGGGCGGCGAGGCCCTGTTTCTTGAGACCGGCCCCCCGGCCAACATGACGCCCACGGACCTTGCAGCCTGCTTCACACAAGCCCGCGACGCCGACTGGCAGGCCATCGAGCAGGACCTCCTGCCGCTCCTGGACCAGACCCGCCAGCCCGGCTTCGACGCAGACGCGCTTGAATCCGCGCGCCGCAAGCTCGCCAAGCGCGCTGACGCACTCCAGGCCATCGACTACTTCCCTGGCGGGCGCGGCCCACGCGTGGCCGCCCTGCTGGCCGAACTCGCCGCGCTGCTGACTGGTGACGGCCCTGACGCTCCAAGCGGCCCGGCCATCCCCAAACTGGCCGCTTCGGATTACCTGGGCAAAACCTGGATCACGCGCCAGCGCCCCTACATCGACCGCCTCGCGTCCTTCTGGCTGGTGCGCCGCTTCATCGACCCCGACGCGCGCATCGATTTCGTCCCTGCCGACGTACAGCCCGCCGCCCGTGCCGATGCCGTGCGTTTCGACATGGCCGAGGCCGAGTTCACCCACGTCGGCCCCTTGACCACCTTCGAGGTCCTCTGCGCCGCCTTCTCGCTGGAGGCCAATGTCCCGGCGCGCCTGCGCGAGGTCATCCGGGCCATTGATTTGAACGACATCGAAGCCGGGCCGTCCGAGGCGCTGGGCGTCAAACAGGTGCTGGACGGCATGACCATGGCCCAGCCGGACGACATGCTCCTTACCGAAAACGCCCTGGCCCTCTTCGACGCGCTGCTGGCGTCCTACTCCAACCCCAACACCGGAGAATAGATATGAAAGACATCGCAATACAGGTCGCCAACCTCATGGCCGCGTCCGCCCGCACCGCTCCCAAGGCCGGAGGCAAGGATTTCCTGGAGATCGCCGTGGTCTCGCAGGAGGCCGACCTCAAGAAGATCGCCCAGGCCATGAAGGACTACGCCCCCAAGAGCACCAACGAGGCCTACTGGCTGCGCGACGCCGCCAACATCGAGAACTGCCACGCCCTGGTGCTGGTGGGGCTCGGCAAGTCGCTGGCCGCAGGCTACGACTGCGGGGCCTGCGGCTACGCCACCTGCAAGGAGTTCGAAGCGAAGCGCGTCATGGCCGACAAGGACATGGGCTACGACGGCCCGCACTGCATGATGCGCATGATGGACATCGGCGCGGCGCTGGTGTCGGCGGCCAAGACCGCCAGTATCCTGAACCTGGACAACCGCGTGCAGCAGCGCGTGGGAGCGGCCGCGCGGGCGCTCGGGTACATCCAGGCGGGCGTGGTTATGGGCATCCCCGTGGGATTCTACGGCAAGTCCATTTTCTACGACCGCGCCGTGCCGAAGCATTAAGAATTAAGATGCCTCCGGCGGCCAAAGGGCTCCGCCCTCTGGACACCCTGCACCGCTTCGCATTCCAGCGCGGCAGTACGACGATCAGCGGAGAAAGCATAAGAGGCCTATGACGACTTCGCATTTCAGAGCTGTAGACTGGAGCTTCAACGAGGCTGCGTGCTGGCAGCCCACGAGCCTCATTCAGGGCCAGGTAGCGTGTGGTTCACGCGGGTGCCGAAGGTTTGTAGCGGACGCGTCCTGCCCGGAGGGCGACGAATCGTCTTGAAACCGAAGTGGGTACTGGCAGTCCACGGGCCTCGTTCTGAGTCTGGAAGCGTGTGGTTCACGCGGGTGCCGGGGGCTGTAGCGGTCGCGTCCTGCTCGGCGGGCGACGAATCGTCTTCAAATCGGTTCTAGCCCGCCGAGCAGGACGTGAACGGGACAGCCCCCGGCACCCGCATAGCGCAATCTGTCCGCTAACGACGCGAAGCTATTGCAGGGTCCAGGGGGATCATCCCCCTGGCGGGTGCAGGGCAGAGCCCTGCCGGGTCTGGGCGGAGCCCAGCCTTTCCCCCACATCATCAAGGACACTCACATGGACGCATTCAAGAATCTCTGCACCGTAGGTTTCCTGGCCCGCTTCTCCTACGCGCTGGCCCGGAACCCGGTGCTGCCGCTGTTCGCGCTCTTCCTGGGCGCAGGCCCGGAGGCCATCGGCCTGGCCGTCGGCATCTCGACCGTCACGGGCATCTTCTTCAAGCTCCCCTCGGGTGCGCTGTCCGACGTGGTTGGGCGACGCCGCACCATGCTGGCGGGGCTGGTGGTGTTCGGGGTGATGCCCTTCGCGTACCTGTTCATCTCGTCGTATTCGGCGCTGGTGGCCGTGCGCTTCCTGCACGGCCTGGCCACGGCCATCTACGGCCCGGTGGCCATGGCGGTGGTGGCGGACGTGGCCGGGTCGCGAAAGGGCGAGATGCTCTCCTGGTTCTCGTCGGTGGGCATCATCGGAACGCTCCTGGGCGCGCCCATAGGCGGATTTATTCTGGATATGGGCCAGAGCGGCGGGCCGGTGCTGTGGCAGTTCCGGCTGGTATTCGCGGTGAGCGCCTTGGCTGGCGTGGCCGCACTGATACTGGGGCTTCGAACTCTGGGCGTGAAAGAACGGGTCGAACACGGCGTGGGGTTCGGCGAAAGGCTGCGCCGCTTCCGGGAGGGCATCCGGGAGGTGCTGTCGGACAGGCGCATCGTCACGGCCTCGTCCATGGAGGGCGTGCAGAACATGACCATGGGCGCGCTGGAGGCGTTTCTGCCGGTTTACGCGGTCACGGTGGTGGGTCTTTCGGAGTTCCAGGCAGGCCTTCTGTGGGGCGCGCAGATCGTGGTGACCATGCTCTCCAAGCCGCTGATGGGCCGGGTGTCCGACTCGCACGGAAGGAGGCCGCTGATCGTGGCGGGGCTTGCGCTGTGCGGGGCGTCCTTCGCGGCGGTGCCGTTCATGCACGGGTTCTGGACGCTGCTGGCGGCGAGCCTTGTTTTCGGCATGGGCGAGGCGCTGGTGACGTCGTCCTCGGCGGCCATGGTGGCCGACCTGTGCCGGGAGCGGCATTTTGGCTCGGCCATGGGCGCATTCGGGACCATTTTCGACGTGGGGCATGCATCAGGCCCCATTCTGGGTGGACTTCTGGTGGGATGGATGGGATATCAGATCAGTTTTCCCCTGATGGCCTTGGTGCTGTTCCTGGCCATCCCTGTTTTTCTGAAAAACGTGCCCCAAGGCTTCGAGGAGAGACCCCATGCTTCATGACATCGACCCCACAGACGTACAGCTCCTGCGCGCCCAGGGCATGAACGACGAGGACATCGAGCATTCCGTGGCTGTGGCCGAACTGGCCCTGGAGATCGCCCATCGCGTCAACGTCCCGCTGGACATGGAACTGGTGGGGCGCGGAGCCCTGTTCCATGACCTGGGCAAGGCCGCCACCCACGCCATCGAGCATGGGCTGATCGGCGCGGAGATGGGCGCGAAGCTCGGCCTGCCGCCCGAGGTGTGCGCGGTGATGGAGAAGCACATCCGGGGCGGGTTGACCGAGGCCGAGGCCATCGAGTTCGGCCTGCCGGTCAAGGATTACGGCCTGCACCGCCTGGAGGAGCGCATCATCATCTACGCCGACCGGCTGGTGGACATCATCACCGAAGGCAAGGTCCCCCTGCGCGACGCACGCGACGCCGAGGAGCGCTTCGAGGAGATCCTCCGGGAGTACCCGAAATACGGCAAGAACGCGGTCACCATGGCCCGCTACTTCGGCTACCACCGTGAGATCCAGGGCCTGATCGCGGTGGCTGGGAATGCGTCCCTCCCCGTTTAGGCTGCTGTGCGGGGCGGGGTTCCTGGCCATCCTGTCCACCACCATGGCCAAGAACCCGGTGCTGCCGCTGTTCGCCGCGCACCTGGGGGCCGGGCCGGAAGGCGTGGGGCTTGTGTCCGCGCTCTCGCCCCTGGCCGGGGTGCTGGTGGGCATTCCCGGCGGCCTGTGCTCGGACCGCTTCGGCAGGCGGCGCATGCTGCTGGCCTCCTCGCTGATATTTGCAAGCGCGCCGTTCGCCTACCTGCTGGTGTCTGGCGTGTGGGGGCTGGCCCTGGCCCGGTTTTACCACGGGCTGGCCACGGGGATCTTCATGCCCGTGGCCCAGGCGGCGGTGGCCGACGCCTTCGACGCGGCGCGCGGCGAGAAGCTGGGCACGTTTTCCTCGGCCACGCTGGCCGGGCGCTTCGTGGCCCCGATGCTTGGCGGCGCGGCCCTGTGGATGGGCTATTCCGGCGTGTACGTCCTGTGCGGGCTGGCCGGGATAGGTGCGATGCTGCTGGCCTGGAAGCTGCCGAATTTCGAGGGGCAAGAGCGCGGGGCGCAGAAGTGCCGTCCCCCGTTTCGAGACAGCCTGCGCGAGCTGCTGGCCAGCCGGGGCATCCTGGCCGGATGCCTGCTGGAGGCCGGGATACTGTTCGCCTACGGCAGCTTCGAGGCGTTCTTACCCATCGTCTCGCAGGAACGGGGACACCCGGCCTGGCTGACCGGTGCGCTGTTTTCGGCCCAGGTGGTCACCGTGGCCCTGACCAAGCCCTTTTTCGGACGCTTATCCGACCGCCACGGACGCATGGGCCAGATGCTCGGCGGCGCGGCTTTGACCGCAGGGGCCTGCGCGGCCATCCCCTTCGCGCCGGGGCTTGGGTCGCTGTTTGCGCTGTCCGTGCTGCTGGGGCTGGCCTTGTCCGTGGCCACCTCGGCCACGTCCGCCTTTGTTGCGGACCTGAGCCGCCGGGAGAACCGGGGCGGGGCCATGGGGCTCCTGGGGTCCATCATGGACGTGGGGCACAGCACCGGCCCGCTGGTCGCGGGATGTGCCGCCGCACTCTTCGGTAGCGCGGGAGCCTTCGCCACGGGCGCAGCCGTGCTGCTGGCCGTGGCAGCCTGGGTCTGGGCCGGGCCTGGACGCATGAAAACCTGACCGCATCAGGGAGAACACCATGAGCCTGTTCGGATTCCTCAAGAAGCAGAACGCCTGCCGCCTGCTGGCGGACCCAGAGGACAAGGCCGCCCGCAAGTATCGTCATTTCCGGGACATGCTCGCCCACAACGACGCGGTGCTGGACGGGCTGGCCGCGCTCGAGCAGGCCTACTACGGCGGCGAGCCCTTCACCACCGACGCCGCGCGGCGCACCTGCCTGAACATCGGCGAGGCCACACACGCCATGGTCAAGGCGCTGAACGAGATGTCGCGGCAACATCACCTGGGGCTGTATCCGGCCCTGGACCGGGTGCTGAAGCTGGCGCTTAAGGCGCTGGAGCCGAGGCAGACGGCGCAGGCCGGGCCGCTGGCGCTCGCGTTGCAGGACGTTGCCGTCGAGACGAGTCCATCACTGGTCAAAACAGACAACATGGCGACGCTGCTCGGCGGCAAGGCCGCCAATCTGGCCCGCGTGCGAAACGCCGCCACCCTGCCCACGCCCGGCGGCTTCGTGCTGACCACCGCCGCCTTCCAGGCTTTCATGCAGACCGAGTGGCTGGGGGAGCGCATCGCAGACGAGCTGGCACCCATCTCCCCCCTGGACCTGCCGGACCTGGAAGCCCGATCCCTGCGCATCCGCGAAGCCGTGATGGACGCGCCCATCCCCCCCGCCGTGAGCGACGCCCTGGCCGGAGAGCTGAAGAAGCTCGCCGCCGTGTACGGCGAAGGTCTCACGCTGGCCGTGCGCTCCAGCGCCGTGGGCGAGGACGGCGCTGCCAGCTTCGCCGGGCAGTACGAGTCCGTGCTGAACGTGGCCCCGGCGGACCTGCATGCGGCCTGCCGCCGGGTGTTCGCCAGCAAGTACTCCCCGCGCGCCATCCTCTACCGCCTGCGCCACGGCCTGGACGACGCCGACGTGCCCATGGCCGTCTTGGTGCTGGCCATGGTCCAGAGCACGGCCAGCGGCGTGCTCTACACCCTGGACCCGGCCTCCCGGACGCAGGGGGCCATGCGCCTGGACGCGGTCCTGGGGCTTGGCGAAAAGCTGGTGTCGGGCGAGGCCTTGCCCTCGGTGTACGCGCTGTCGCGCGGCCCCCTGCGCATAGCCTCGCGGCCCGATGCGCCTTTGCTGACAGACGCCCAGGTCCTGGAGCTTGGCCGCATGGGCCTCGCGCTGGAGGAACACTTCGGCGCGCCCCAGGATGTGGAGTGGTGCCTGGACGACTCGGGGCAGCTTTACGTGGTGCAGTCGCGCCCGCTTGGGCCGGATGATGCGCATGGTGATGCTCCTGGCGATACGCCCGGCGGCGCAGCGGACATTTCCGGCCATCGCGTGCTGTTGTCCGGCGGCGTGGCCGCCAGCCCGGGCGCGGCCAGCGGCGAGGTCCTTCGCGTGGAGGGGGCCATCCCCGCGAACATACCGGACGGGGCCATCCTGGCGGCCAGGAACGCAGCCCCCGAGCTGGCGGCGCTCCTGGACCGGGCCGGGGGCATCGTCACGGCCATGGGCGGCGCGGCCAGCCATCTGGCCTCGGTGGCGCGCGAGATGGGCATTCCGGCCCTGTTTGGCGTTCCAGGCTGCCCGGAGGCCCTGGCCGACGGCCAGCTGGTCACGCTCGACGCCACGGGAGGGCACATACTGGAAGGACGTGTGGAAGCCCTGCTCACGGCTGGCCGCACGCGCTCGCGCATGGTGGACAGCCCCATGCACCGCCGCCTGCGGGCCGCCCTGGACCACATCTCCCCCCTGACCCTCACCGACCCCCAGGCCGCCAACTTCGTGCCCGAGGGCTGCGAGACCCTGCATGACGTGGTGCGCTTCGCCCACGAGACCGGCATGCGTGAGATGTTCGGCCTGTGCGGCCGCGCCGAGGAGGACGACGTGCTGGTGGCGCGCCTCAAGGCCAAGATCCCGCTCATGCTCTACTGCGTGGACCTGGGCGGCGGCCTGCGCGAGAACCTGACCACCTGCGACGACATCACCCCAGGCGACCTGCGAAGCGTGCCCATGCTGGCGGTGTGGCGCGGCTTCACCCATCCGGGCATCACCTGGTCCGGCTCCGTGGCCTTCGACGCCCGAAGCTTCATGACCCTCATGGCCACCACGGCCACGGCGGACGTCGGCGGAGGCACGCCCGGCGGCGACTCCTACGCCATGCTGGGGCGCGACTACCTGAACCTCTCGGCCCGCTTCGGCTACCACTTCGCCAACGTGGACGCCTTCTGCGGCGACCAGGCCGGGCAGAATCACGTGAACCTGCGCTTCGCGGGCGGCGCGGGCGGCTTTTCCGGCAAGTGCCTGCGGGTGGCGTTCCTGTCCAAGGTGCTGTCGCGCCTGGGCTTCACGGTGGAGGCGAACGGCGACGTGCTGGACGCCTCCTTCAAGGGCGCACCCAAGGCGGAAACCGAAGCGGTCCTGGACCAGCTGGGGCGTCTCCTGGCTTCCAGCAGGCTCCTGGACATGGCCATCACCGGGCAGGGCGAGATCGACTCCATGGCCGAGGCCTTCCTGCGCGGCGACTACGACCTGCTCGCGAAGCGCGCCGAGAGCCCCCTGCCCGGCTTCCACCTGACCCTGGGCGACTGGGAGCGGCTGGAGCCTTCCGACGGCCAGGACGGCGCCATCGCCAGGCAGGACGGCTCCAAGTGGGCCACCGGACTCTCCAAAAGCTTCGCGGGTCTCATGGGCCGCGTGGCCGGACAGCGCTACCAGCGCTTCCTGGATTCCATCGAGGCCTATTTCCACTTCCCCCTGGCCGTGGCCAAGGACTCGGACATGGGCGAGGGCCGCGCAAGCCTCAAGGTGCGCCCCGTGGCCGGGACCATCGACCGCGCAGGCGGCCTGGCCTTCGCGGTGCGCTCCGCCGGGACCTATCTGGTGCTGCGCGTAAACGCCCTGGAGGACAACGTGATGCTCTTCGCGTTCACCGACGGCGTGCGAAAGGAGCTGTCCAGCGCGAACCTGCCCGTGGAGACCGGCGTCTGGCGCGAGCTGTCCGTGGAGGTGAGGGGCGGACGGGTGACCTGCTTCGTGGACGGCAAGCCGTATCTGGTGCACCACTTCGACGAGACGCCGCGAGGGCTCCTGGGCCTGTGGAGCAAGGCCGACTCAATCACCGAGTTCGCGGATCTGGCATGTACCGACGCGGACGGGCAGCCTCGCAGCTTCCCGATTTAGGAGACACATGACCGAGTCTTCCGTCAGTTTCCGGGCGGCCCTGCGCTACTGGTTCACGCTGGGTTTTTTGAACTTCGGCGGCCCTGCCGGGCAGATCGCCATGATGCACAAGGACCTGGTGGACCAGCGGCGCTGGGTGGACGAGCGCACCTTCCTCCAGGCCCTGAACTTCTGCATGCTGCTGCCAGGCCCGGAGGCGCACCAGCTGGCCGTGTACCTGGGCTGGCGGATGCACGGCTACGCTGGCGGGACAGTCGCGGGGGTGTTCTTCGTGCTGCCGTCGGTGGCCATCATGCTGGGGCTGTCCTGGCTGGCGGCGGCCAAGGGGAACGTGCCCGCCGTGGCCGCCATATTCCACGGCATCGCCGCCGCCGTGGTGGCCATCGTGTTCGAGGCGGTGTGGCGCATCGGGAAGAAATCCCTCAGGCATCCGGCCCTGTACGCCTTCGCGGGCATCGCCTTCGGGCTGGGGTATTTCCTGGGAGTGCCTTTCCCGCTCATCGTGCTGTGCGCCGGGCTTTCGGGGATGGTTCTGTCGCGCTCCCACCCGGAAATATTCTGCCACCGCGCCAGCGGGTCCAGGGAGTGCTCCCTGGACGAGCCGGAAGCCTCCGTCGCACTGCCCTCGGCCTGGCATCTGGTCCGGGTGGCGGCGGTGTTCGCGGCCATATGGGCCGCCGTGGCCCTGCCCGTGTTCGCGATATTCGGCTTCGAAGACACGCTCTCGCGGATCGTCCTGTTCTTCACCCAGGCTGCCTTCGTCACCTTCGGCGGGGCTTACGCGGTGCTTGCATACATCGCCCAGTACGCCGTGGAGCTCTCCTGGCTGTCGCAGGCGCAGATGCTCCTGGGCCTGGGTTTGGCCGAGACCACGCCCGGCCCGCTCATCATGGTGACGCAGTTCGTGGGGTTCATGGCCGCCTGGAATGCCCCGGGCGGGCCGAACCTGGGCTACGCCGTGGCCGGGGGCCTGTTGACCACCTTCGCCACCTTCCTGCCGAGCTTCCTGTTCATCTTCGCGCTCGCGCCCTACATCATGGCCATCACCGCCAACCCGCGTCTGGGCGCGGCCCTCACCGGAATCACCGCCGCCGTGGTGGGCGTGGTGCTGCAACTGGCCATGTTTTTCGCGCGCCACACCTTCTTTCCGGCAGCGTCAGGGCCGGACTGGTTCGCCATCGTGCTTGCGGGCGTTGCGCTCGTGGCGCTGGTGCGGTTCAAGATGTCCATGCACGCGCTCATCGTCGGGTGCGGCCTGCTGGGGTTCTTCTGGGGAATGATATCCTGACGTGCGCGCGATGCCCGCGAAAGCATCGCCTGCCTTTATTGTTACAGACGTGTTTGCATTTCGCGCGGGCTTGCCTTAATGGCGCGCCATGACGAAACACATCTCGATAGTGCGGCACGGACATGCCTCCCCTGCTGAAGGCGCGTCCCAGGATCGCCTGGAATACCTCGACCTGCTGCGCTGCCTGGCCATCGTGGGCGTTGTGGTCATGCACAGCGCCTCGCCGCTTCTGGGGAGCTTCCAGATCTCGGCCATGGCCTCGGGGCTGTTCTATTCGTCCATGAGCCTGTTCTGCGTCCCGGCCATGCTCATGATAAGCGGCGCGCTGATGCTGGGAGACCAGCGCCCCATGAGCCTCTCGAAATTCTACGGCAAGCGCTTCGTCAAGATCCTGCTGCCGCTGCTGGGCTGGTCGCTCATCTATTATCTGATCCTGTGCATGCAGACCGAGTCCGCGCCCAACGTCATAAGCTTCGTGAAGCGCTTTTTGACCGGCATGTGGTCCGGCCCGCTGTGGTTTCTGTACATGATCGCGGGCGTGTACCTGATGGTGCCCTTCATGCGCCCGGCCTTCGCGGACTTAAGCTCCGGGAGGGCCACGGTATTCGTGGGAATCATATTCGGGCTCCAGGCGCTCAATTTCGTCACGCGCCTTCTCTGGGAGCAGGACCTGAACCGCTTCCTGTCCGGGGCGGTGATGCCCTATTATCTAGCTTATTTCGTGCTGGGGCACCTGCTCAACCGGACGCACATCCGGGTTCCGGGAGGCAAACCGCTTTTGGCCGTGGTGTTCCTGGCCTGCGCCACGATCACCGCAGCGGGCGAGTTCGCGGCGTTCGGGGCCAACACCATGCTCCCCAACACCTTCTTCAGCTACCAGCAGCCCCTGACCGTGCTGATGACCGCGTCCATCTTCCTGTTCTTCAAGGGCTGGAAGCCGGAAGCCGCCAGAAAGCGCGCCAAGCTGGTGCATGAAGTGAGCGGCCTGAGCTACGGGGTGTTCCTGTCGCACATTCTGGTGCTGTCCATCCTCACGGGGCAGCTGCCCATCCTGTTCACCTACGGCCACGGGCTGGACTGGAACACCGTGCACCCCTGGGTGGGGCCGGTGATCACGGGGCTTACCACCTTCGCGCTGTCGGCGCTCTTGACCGCCGGACTCAAGCGTATCCCCTGGGTCAACAGGATCGTGCCGTAACGCGACACTAGCCGCCAGGCTTGGCGCCGGGCCGGGCGAATACCAGCTCGCCTTCTCCCGGCAGCAGGACGCGAAGCGTCCCGTCCTGAAGGATTCCCCGCAGGATGCCCCCGCTCTTGGAGTGCAGCCAGACCTCCCCGCCGCGAACCTCCCAGCGCACGGGCACGGAGTCCGTGGCGGTCTCCCACTCTCCGGTGAAGCCCGCCTTGAGCGTCAGCGTGACATTTTTCCCGTCCTGCCCCTGCGCCAGGTACTTGCCTTCCACGCCGGGAGACCCCTCGCACCCCGCCAGCACGAGCACAGCCGCCACACACAGGAGGAGAGCGCGCATCACAGCTCCTTCACCTTCACCAGGAACAGGTGCTCCAGGTGCAGTTTCCGATCATAGAAATAGACGTGCAGGGTCATGCCCAGCCACAGGATGTCCCGGAAAAAGGTCTTCCAGGTGATGGGGTCTTCCATGGAGTGAAAACAGCCGCAGCCGATGGGCACGCCGCGCAACAAGGTGATGACGATGGTCACGGTGAACAGCGCCATCATGCCCGCCAGCACCAGGATGGCTGCCTTGGGCCGGATGCCCGTGACCACCAGGACCCCGCTTATGAGCTCCAGCCAGGGCATGACCATGGCCATGGCCCCGACAGCCCAGTAGGGAACCAGTTCGTAGCTGGCGATGGAACCAGCGAACTCTGCGGGATAGTTTATTTTATACACGCTGGCGTAGATGAACAGCCCCCCCATGTACAGGCGCAGGGCAAAGGCCAGCCAGGGGCTGGTGGCCAGTTCCATCAGTCTGGCGGTCAAGACGGGTTTTGTCTGCGTGGCCGTGGTCATGGCTGCACCGGCAATCCCGCCTGCTTCCAGGCCTGGAAACCCCCGGCAAGAAGCGTGACGTTTTTGTGGCCGCGCCTGGCCAGAAGCCCGGCCACGTCCTCGTCGTAGAGCCTGCTGACCGTGCGCCCGTAGATCAGCACCGGCTTGTCCTTGGGCTGCTTGGCCAGACGCATGCCGTAGAGAAAATCGAAGAGGTCCGGGGTCAGGTTGATCGCGCCGGGGATGTGCGCCTGCTTGAAGGACTCCGAGGGGCGGGCGTCCACCAGCACATACTGCCCCTTGTCCAGCATGCCCCTGGCCTCCTGGACCGGCACCGAGTCCGTGGCCGGGCGCGACCAGTGCGAGGGGATCAGGTTGACGCCCGACGGGCTGGCCCAGTTGAACAAAAGCCCCATGGCCACGGACACGGTCAGAAGGATGGCGAAATCCACCCAGGATACGAGGGAGACCCGGTCCATCTCGCGCTGGATGATCTCCTTGATACGGGCCTTGGCCCGCTCCAGGCCGTCGATCTCGATGCGGTAGCCGGTGATCTGGTCCAGGGTCTGCTGCAGCTCCAGGTTCCTGGCCTCAAGCTCGCTGTTGAGCTTGCGCGTGGCTTCCAGCAGGCGCACCGTGCGCAGGCAGGTGAGGAACCCCCCGGCCACGGCCAGAAGCGTCTCGCGCTGGGAGTCGTCCAGTTGCGCCCTGTCCAGCCTGGAGCCGAGCCCGGCGAAACCGTAGACGTTCTCGTCCGCCAGGAACCAGATGCCGCAATACCCTGGCGGCAGGCCGATCTGGGCGAACTGCTCGGGGTCGTCCAGCCAGCCGACCCGGCGTCCGCCGCCCGAGAACAGGCCGCGCGTGGCGGTCTGGCGCAGGCGCACAGGGTCCAGGGCGCGCATCTGCCCCGCGTCCACGCCCTTGCCGCAGAACCCTGCCATCTGGCCGGCGGCGTCCAGCAGCAGGGCGAAGCCGTGGCCACACCCGGCCGTTCCCATCAGGAAAAGAAGGAAGCTCTCCAGAAGGTCGTCCGAACCGGTCAGGGAGTTCATCTCGCCAAGAGCCTGGATGAGGGTCTCCTGCTGGAACACGCGCCGGTCAAGCTCCGTATTGCGCGAGGCAAGATCCTGGCCCATGGCCGCCAGGCGCTGGGTGAGCATGGAGCGCGAAAGCGCCGTGACCAGACAGTCCACCAGATTCAGGAGAAGCGAGGAGTCCTCCGGCCCATATCCGGGGGTTCTTTGTGGGCCGCCGAGCTTAGGGCCAAGCCCCAGGATGCCGCAGCTGCCGCCGTCCAACGTCCAGCGCGCCAGCAGGCGGCTGTCCTTGGGGAAAGGGGAATCGTCCGCCAGATTCGAAGCCGCGATGAGGTGCGGCTGCCGCGGAGGCCGCCCGCCGGGGCCGCAGGCCAGCCAGTCCAGCCGGACCGCGCCTGCCCCATCCTGCAGGCGCTCGGCGCTGGCTTCGTCCAGGCCACGGTGCAGCACCAGCGGATCAGAGGCGTCGCTGCGCCCGTCGCGATCCGGCGCGCCCGTCACCAGGATGAAACCGGAGACCGCCCCGAGGCCGCCCATGGCTGTCAGCAGAAACGCCCTGGCGATCTGCTGCGGCGTGGACAGGCCGCTCAGTTCGCTCGCGGCGTCGTGCAGAAGCCCCAGGTCGAAAAGCCGCCTGTCCGGGCCGGTGCGGGGTGTGGAGCCGTCCATGGGGAACGATCCTCGGTTGGTGGACCCGATTCTAGCGCGTCAGGGCCACTATCTGTTCGTAGAGCGCGTTCACGTCCTCCACGATGCCCAGATGCGCGTAGAGCACCTTGCCCTTGGCGTCCAAAAGCATGGTAAAGGGGGTTTTGGGTTCGCCGAGCAGCTTGTGGGCCGCGTAATCGGGGTCGCTGGCCACCGGGAACTTGTAGACCCCCGATTCGCGCAGGTATTCCATCTCCTCTTTGGTGGCCCCGGCGGCCATGCCCAGCATCTTCACCTTGCCGCCCAGGTCCGGGTCCTGGCTCAGGCGGGTGAAGAGCTTGTCGAAAAGAGGAGCCTGGACGTGGCACTGCGGGCAATACACGCCCACAACTTCCAGAAGCACAAACCCGCCCTTGACCTCGGACAGCTTGAAGGACTCGCCCGCGCCGATGCCCAGGTAGGACCGGTCCTCGGGACTGAGCGGCCCGCGCAGCGTGAGTCCGGGAGGCACCGTGCCGCCCGCCTTGGGTGGTTCCGCACACAGACCCTGGCCGGGCAGGGCGGACACAACCAGCAGGCAAAGAAGGACCAGGACCGGAAAACGGGGAAACGAGCGTGTCATGAGACTCTCCAGGTCAGGATGCGGGCGAGCCCAGCGACGAAAGCGCCTTGGCCTCGGCCTCGTGGATGGGTGCGGCTTGTGCGACGCCCGCCGCTTCCAGGACGTTTCTCTGGCTCTGCCGGGGAGCGCTGATCGCCACGCGAAGCCCCTTGCCCGCGCACTCCAGCAAAAGCTGCGTCAACAGGGCGATGCCCGCTCCGGTCAGCTCGACCGAGGCGTCCAGCGACACCAGCACCGGCCTGGCGCCGCCCACGGCCTGGGCCGTCGCGGAGGTCACGGCCCCCTCCGAGGAGGCCGACAGACGCCCGCGTACGCCGACCACGGTGGCCTGCTCGGTGTTTCGCACCATCACCTGCTCCCGGCACTCCCCGGACTGGCACAGGCGCTCCTCGGCGCGCGCCAGGGCCTGCGAGAGCGCTTCGGCGCGGATTGGCTTGTCGATGAAGTCGGCGGCGTCCAGGTTGAGGGAATTGAGCGCCAGCTCCACGTCTCCATGCCCGGTGACCACGATGACCTCGGCGGAAGGGTCCATGGCCTTGATGCGGGCCAGCACCACCAGGCCGTCCATGTCCGGCATCTTGATGTCGGTGAAGACGATGCGGGGGCGTTCGCGCTCGAAGATTTCAAGCCCGAGCGCGCCGCTGTCCGCAGTGAGCGCGCCGTAGCCCATTGCCTCCAGCAGCAGGCTGAACATGGAGAGGGTCGGCTTCTCGTCATCGATCACCAGCACGGACCGCATGGGTGCCCCCTGCCTCCCTGAGTGGGTTCATGAAGGAATAATCCATGGAAACCAGCGCTTTGCTTCGGAAGGCTTCCAATAGTACCGCGCAGGGGTCCGCCTGTCCACAAAATGGCCGGAAATTCGCCAGTATCGAGGCTGCCTCACGTTTTGACATAACCCGCTCTGAACGCGCTGCCCGGATGAGGGAAGAATCCCGTCGGTGAGGCATGATGCGCCTCGCCGCTGTCACGCGCGCCCTAAGCGTTGCCACACCGCGCGTTGTCGCATATGACTTCGCAGTCGTACGGCTCGGCCATGCGCAGGCCGCGCGTTTGGTCCGGCAGTCTCCACGTTCAAACATCTCCCTGGCGGGTTGCAGTTGATGGCAAAAGGAACCGGGAATAGCGCCGCCGAAAAGGCTGCATGTCAGGTGGCGCTCGAAGGGGGCGACCTCCTGGTCACGTTCGCGGGGCCGTGGCGCGTTGGCAGCGAACTGCCCGACGCCGAGGCAGCGCGCCGCTCCATGCTGGCCTACCCTGCGGCCAAGGCGCTCCGGTTCGAGTCCGCCCAGGTGACCGCCTGGGACAGCCTGTTCCTCAGCACCTGCCGGGCCGTGCTGGCCGTGGCCGCAGAGATGAAGCTCACCGTGGACTTCTCCGGCCTGCCTTCCGGAGCCGCGAGCCTTCTGGACCTGGCCGCCAAGGTGCCGGAGCGCAAGGGCGCTGCCCGCACCGTCGCCTCCGCCCCGTTTTTGGAGCGCATCGGCGGCTGGACCCTGACCGCGCGCGACAACTTCCTGTCGCTTCTGGAATTCATTGGCGAGGTGGCCATGGCCTGCGTGAGCCTCGCCAAAGGGCGCGCCGTATACCAGCGCTCCACGCTGTGGTCGCTCATCAAGCAGACCGGCATCGACGCCGTGCCCATCGTCTCGCTCATAAGCCTTCTGGTCGGCCTGATCCTGGCCTTCGTGGGGGCCATCCAGCTGCGCCAGTTCGGAGCGCAGATCTACGTGTCCACCATCGTGGGCATCGCCATGGTGCGCGTGATGGGGGCCATCATGACCGGCATCATCATGGCCGGGCGCACCGGCGCGGCCTTCGCCGCAGAGCTTGGCACCATGCAGGTCAACGAGGAGATAGACGCGTTGCGCACCTTCGGCTTCTCCCCGGCGGAGTTCCTGGTGCTGCCGCGCGTTCTGGCCCTGGTGCTCATGATGCCGCTCCTGTGCCTCTACGCGGACCTCATGGGCATCCTGGGGGGCTTCATCGTTGGCGTGGCCATGCTGGACATAAACCCGCTCCAGTACCTGCACAGCACCTGGAGTTCGGTGCCCCTGGCCAATCTGTGGATAGGGCTTGTGCACAGCACGGTCTTCGGCGTGCTGATCGCCCTGGCCGGGTGCTACCGGGGCATGCGCTGCGGCCGCAGCGCCCTGGCCGTGGGACAGGCCACCACCTCGGCGGTGGTCACCAGCATCCTGAGCATCATCATCGCCACGGCCATCATCACCGTGGTCTGCGAAATAATAGGCGTCTAAGTCCATGACCCTCGAACCGGAAGCCAAAGAACCCGCGCCGCGCCTGACCGTCGAGCACCTGGACATCGCCTACGGCGATTTCGTCATCATGCGCGACCTCAACTTCACCATCAGGCGCGGGGACATCTTCATCATCATGGGCGGCAGCGGCTGCGGCAAAAGTACGCTGCTGCGCGTGCTGGTGGGCCTGAAATCTCCCTCCGGCGGCGAGGTGCTCTACGAAGAGGGCAGCCTGTGGCGCGCCGACGAGGACACCCGCGCCGCGATCCTGCGCCGGGCCGGAGTGCTCTTCCAGAGCGGAGCCCTTTTCAGCTCCATGACCCTGGCCGAGAACATCGCCCTGCCCCTGCAGCAGTACACGAAGCTCAAGGCGCGCGACATCCGGGAGGTCGTGTCTTTGAAGCTCGCGCTGGTGGGGCTGGCCGGATTCGAGGACTTCTACCCCTCGGAGATAAGCGGCGGCATGTGCAAGCGCGCCGGGCTGGCCCGGGCCATGGCCCTGGACCCGGACATCCTGTTTTTCGACGAGCCCTCCGCCGGGCTGGACCCGGTGAGCGCGAACCTCCTGGACGAGCTGATCCTTGAGCTGCGCGACAGCCTGAAGGCCACCTTCGTGGTGGTGACCCACGAGCTGGCCAGCATCTTCGCCATCGGCAACAACTCGGTCTATCTGGACGTCGAGACCCGCACCATGACCGCCCACGGCGACCCGAAGAAGCTGTTGGAAGAATCCACCGACCCGGTCCTGCGGCATTTCCTCACCCGGGGCAAAGAGTAACCGCATTCCCATGCAAACCAGGGGATTTCTCTCGTGAGCACCAAAGTAAACAAGGGCATGATCGGCGCGTTCGTCCTGGGAGCGCTGGCCCTGGCCGTGGCCGGAGTGATCGCCCTGGGATCGGGCATGTTCTTCACCAAGAAGTTCAAGTTCATCATGTTCTTCGACAACTCGGTCAGCGGCCTGACCATCGGCGCGCCCGTGGTGTTTCGCGGCGTGCCCATCGGGCTGGTCACCGAGATCGGGGTCATCGCCGACCCGCACAACCTGCACTTCTACATCCCGGTAACCATCGAACTTCAGAGCGGCCTGCTGAACATGAGCTCCGGCAAAGGTTCGCAAACGAAGGAAACCCTGATGGATGCCCGCAAGGAAGGCATGGAGGAAGTCCTCAAGGATCTGGTGGAGAAAGGCCTGCGCGCCCAACTGGTCACCCAGAGCTTCGTCACCGGCCAGCTTGCCGTGTCCCTGGACCTCATGCCCAACACGCAGGCCCGGCTGGTGGGCGCGAGCAAGCTGCCGGAAATCCCCACGGTGCCCTCCATGTTCGACGAGCTGTCCCAGACCCTCAAGCACCTGCCCCTGGAGGAACTGGTGAACCGGCTCATCGGGGCCGTGACCGGCATCGAAAAGTTCATCAACTCGCCCCAGATGGCCCAGGTGCCAGCCAACCTGGACGCGGCCCTCATCGAATTCCGGACGCTGACCCAGGACATCCGCACCAGGGTCGACCCTTTGTCCAAGAGCGTGGACGGAACCCTCAAGAGCTACAAGGACCTGGCCGACAACCTGGACCAGCGCTCCTCCGGCCTCACAGGCTCCGTGAACAACACCCTCAAGGTGCTGGACGCGGCCCTCAAGGACGGACGCCAGACCCTTACCAAGATGGACAAGGTGGTCAGCCCGGATTCGCCCACCGTCACGGACCTGAACAAGGCCCTTTCCGAGATCGCGGCCGCCGCCCGCTCCATCCGTACCCTGGCCGACTATCTTGAGCGCCACCCGGAAGCCCTGATCCAGGGCAAGGGAACCAACAGGAGATAAGGCATGTTCACACGCGCCAACGCACTCGCCGTGATGCTCGCCGCACTGGCCCTGACCGCGCCCCTTCTGGGCGGCTGCGGCAAGAGCGCCCCCACCCGCTTCTACACCCTGGCCCCGGACCCCGCAGTGCAGGACGCCCAGGCGGACAAAGCCGCCCCAGGCCAGCCCTGCCGCTCCCTGGGCATCGGCCCGGTGGACTTCCCCCCCTACCTGGACCGCAACCAGATCGTGACCAAGAGCGGCAGCCACCAGATGATCGTGGCAGACTTCGACCAGTGGATCGAACCCCTGCACGACAACTTCAAGCGCACCCTCATCGCCGATCTGGCCGGAGTGACCTGCGACAAGCCCCTGGTGCTGTTCCCCTGGCCCGCCGGGGTGCGGCCCGACTATCAGGTGGCCATCCAGGTGCGCCGCTTCGACGGGACCCTCGGCGGCGAGGCCGTGCTCCAGGCCGACTGGTCGGTGATCGACGCCTCCGGCCAGGCCGTGGCCTGGCAGACCTCCATGTTCAAGGAGGCCCCCGGCGGAGCGGACTACGCCCACCTGGCCTCGGCCCAGAGCCGCCTGGTGGCGCGCCTGGCCCAGGACATCGCCGCCAAGGTCAGGACATTGAAGCCCTGACGGACTCCCAGCTCTCGCCCCCGAACGCAAGAAGGGGGTGGACCACTGCGGTCCACCCCCTTCGTTTGTCTCAGGACGCTCTCATCCCGCAAACCGTGCGAGACTAGAACTTGTAGGCCTTGTTGGTCTTGGAGAAGTCGTTTTCGGTCAACCCCACGTTCACCTTCAGGTCCTTGTAGCCGTACTGCTCCTGCAACTGGCCCTTCTCGTCGTAGCAGGTGATGCCCACGGGGAGCATGTGCTCCTTGTCGATGTGGGCGATCATGTGGGAGGTGTAGTACTCCTGGCCGTCCTTGGGCGTGAACTTGGCCTCCACGCGCATGGTGGGCCTGCCGTCGAAGGGCTCCTCGGTGATGCGCACGTCGTTCACTTCGCCGCGCTCCACGGCCTTGGGGATGTTGCGGCGCATGACGTCTATGATGAATCCGAAGCCGATATCCGTGATGGGGTGGCGGTTGCCCTCCATCAGCCTGGGGTCGCGGGGGCTGAAGGACCAGGTCCACAGGCCGAGCAGGCCGTCGCAGCGCGCCTGCACCTTGTCGCTGTAGGCCCCCTGCACGTAGAGCGCCTCCTTCACGGAGACCTCCAGCCACTTCATGTACACCTTGAACGGCTTCATGAACTTGATGGAGATGCGCTCCTGATCGCGCAGCTTTCCCTCCACCCGCTCCTGCTTCAGGAACGTGGCGGTGTAGTCCTGTACCTTGGCGTATCCCGCCTCCACCTGCTCCACGATGGACAACAACTCGCCGGTATCCCCGGCAGCCAGGGCCGGACGCGCGGAAACCACGGCCAACATGAGAATAAATGCGATCAAAGAAAATGTGCAATGCTTCATCGGGTCCTCTTCAGGCTCTCCGTGAGAGATGTTGTGTCTGCATCCGGCGGCGCTTGCGCACACTGGTTCCGCCCGGCCTGACGCCTCGCGGGTTGCTTCCGGTCGGGGTGTCCTCACTTCATTTTGCTGGATACGTCAACCGTTTCCACCATGAAAAAAAGGTCATCTTCAGTAAAGACCGCCTGCAAAGCCTCTTCGTTACAAGCAATACCGCAGATGAACCCTTTTGAGCCCCATCGCCCGCCGACATGATTCCAGCGCAAACGCCACAGTTTTCCGCCCTCGCAGAGGGCGACCGCTCCCTCAGAGGCTCCACACGGACGTGTCTGGGCGCATTAAAGACAAGATAAGCAGCCTGGGCGCAGAAGCAAGAATCCGGACCCGGGGCCGCCTGGCCACGCCCGGCCCCCGGCCTGTTTGGGGTCGACAGTGCACAAACGTAGGGAGTCTCTATCTTGTCTGCATATATACGATGGCATATGCTCTCTATGAACGCACCATCCCCGGCTGCGCGGAAACCACCCATAACCCGGAAAGACTGACCAGCATGATAGTCAAGATATACACCAAGGACTTGAAGCCCGGAATGCACATAGCCAACCCCGGACTTTCAAGCGAGAGCAACCCGCACATTTTTCTCAAAGAAACCGACATCACCAGCGAGGAGCAGATCATTGCTCTTCAGCAGGGAAAATTCGTGGAAGTGTTTGTCGACACGGAAAAGGGCGAGTATTTTCAGGAAAACAGGCAGGAAAAGATACGCCTGGAGACTCCGTTCACCGTCGTGTCCACGGACAACCCGTACGAAGTGAACACCAGGTCGAACTTCGACGACATCGGCAGCATCGTAAACGAAGCGGACCAATACTATGGCGAACTTCTTGAATATGTAAGAACATTCACTCAGCGCCTTTCCGAGACACGCAACATCAACCTTGAAGACAGCCAGGAATTCACCCGCTCGATCATAAGCCGTGCAGGAAGTCTGGGCAGCGCGCTCCTGTTTCTGTCGAAGCTCCAGAAGTATGACGAGTATTCCTACACGCACAACCTCAACGTGGCCATGTTCTCCATCCTGTTCGGGCAATTCATCGGACTCGGACAGGACAACCTCATGGTGCTCGGCCTGTCCGGCCTGTTCCACGACATAGGCAAGATACTCATTCCGGAACGGATTCTGAAGAAACCCCACAAGCTGTCGGCGGCCGAGTATGCTGAAGTGAAGCGGCATCCGACTCACAGCCGGGACATTCTCCTCAGGCAGAAGAACATCCCCCAGGACGTGATCCGCGCGGCCTATGAGCACCACGAACACTTCGCGGGCGGCGGCTACCCCCAGGGGTTGCAGTACAACCAGATCGGCAGGGCGTCCTCGCTGATAAGCATCGTGGACACCTTCGACGCGCTGACCACCGACCGCTGCTACAGCAAGGCCATGCACGCCCACAATGCGCTGAGCACCATCTTCAACCTGCGCGGCAGTTCCTTCTCGCCCGCCCTGGTGGACCGTTTCGTGAAATTCATCGGAGTCTACCCGGTGGGATCCATCGTGGTGCTCAACAGTGGGAAAAGGGCCGTGGTCATAGAACAGAACCAGGACAACCTGCTGCTGCCCAAGATCCGCGTGGTGCTGGACAAGAACAACCGCTACTGCAAGCCCAAGGACATCGACCTGATGACCGCAAGCACCGGCGCATTACCGCAGAGCATTGTCGGATGCATGAGCTATCAGGAATGCAGGATCAACATCGCGGAATTCGTGCCGCAGCTCAGGAATCCACGGCAGCTGGCAGTCAACGCCTGACGACATCCGCCCTTCACCGTAATGCGGCTGTTACCGGAAGAAGTCGACGAGGAGCGCGATCAGGACGAATGGAACCGATTTTACGAGTTTGGGCGCAAAAAATCTGTCGATGCGCTCCGAACAACTCGACGCGGCGCAGGCCGCGATGCTGAAACAGACATAAATGCCTGTGGTCACGAACAACAAGGGCATGACGACCGTAAAGAGATAGGTCAGTTCACTCTGCATGTTTCCTCTCCTGCCGTAAGAATGAAGCAACAGGAGGCCGTGTCCTTCGGAAGCAGCCGCCCATACCCTGGTTGAGGGCTGCGACCCCGGACAGGTTACACGGCGCGACGGCGGAGAGTCCTGGGCAAGGCCGATCTACGGCCCAGCCCGGCCTGGACTGACCAGCATCATTCAGGATTTCGGGACGAAAAATAAAGAAGGCAGCCCTGCCGGGCCGCCCCCTTCCGCGTTCTCTCGTATGGACACTCTCGGCGCATGCCCGGCAACCCGTGCGTGCGCCGCCTGAAATGCCGTCTCAGGCTCCGGGCTTCAGACTTTCTTCTCCCAGTTGCGCAGGGCAAGCCGGAAGGCCGCGACAGCGTAGGTGTCGCAGTCCACGCAATCTTCCTCGTGCTCAGGCGGCGTGATGCTGCTGCGCAGATCGTCCCCGGAGATTCCCCAGGCCGCGTCCACGTCCAGTCCCTGAGCCTTCGAAATGAGCGCGCCAAGCCACTGCTTGCTGTATGGGCATTCCACCGTGCCGCCTATTCCCGTGACGACTCCGTCCTCCACCAGGATCTGGATCTCGATGGGCCGTTTGCAGAACGTGCTGCCGTATACGGCCTTCGCGGAGTACTTCTCGAGCGGCTTGACCAGATGGTCATACTGTATTTCATTTGTGGGCATACGATCTCCATTGGGCGAGCTCGTCCAGCCTGCATGGCAGGGACGGGCTCAATCCCTATTTGAACGGACAGCGTATGCGCAGGGGTTTCCCGCGCGCTGTCCAGGGTTGCTACGACGCCTTGCCGTGCACTCCAAGGGCGATCAGGATGTCCCACATGGTGATGACGCCCACGAGCTTCTTGCCATCAAAGACGGGCATGCCGGCGACGTTCTTTTCATCCATCATCTTCGCGGCGGCCTGGAGATCGTCGGACGGGGCGACCGAAAACAGTGCCGAGTTCATGATCGCGTCCACGCGCACCTTTGCCGCGTCCAGACCAGGGGCGATGACCTTGGAGATCATGTCGCGCACGGTCACTGCGCCGTAGGAACCGGCTGAAGCGTCTATATCCACCATGAGCCGACGCATGTTGTTCTCCGCCATGAGCTTCATGGCCTGAGCGGCGGTAGCGTCACTCTTCACGAACATGATCCTGGTCGACATCGCATCCTTGACCTTCATCTTCGCCTCCAATCGTAGAAGTGTTATTCACGGCAGCACGTGCTGAACATCCTTCTTTCCAGAACCGCAGAGCCTCACCCCGTCCCCTGCCTCGCGCAGGCATTATCATCCAGTCAGCATAGTGCGTGCCAGCTCTGTAAAAACGTAACACCGGAAAATTACAGTACTATTTGCCATACAATAGATACAGCAGTCTCTTCAGGTGTCAGCTTTCTTTCCGGTATGACAAGTATTCACACGCCCGAAGCGGGAAGCCAAAGCCGTTTGTTCACATCCCTAATAAACCTACTCCAACACCATGCGCCCATTTACAATGACAAGGGCTTGTTATACCGACCCATTGGCGCAGCCGGATTCATCGATCTCCCGTGTTCAAACAATCGGCCACGCCGTTGGATGTCATTCAATTCGGGTTGCATTTACATTACGCACATTGCCAGGAAGATAACACATGCCCGACTATCCCGCCGTTCTTGGTGTTTTTTCACACCGCAAAAACATCACCGTCGGTTCCGGGACCACCAAGACAACCCACCAGAAACTCACGTACTGGTTCGTGCGCCAGGTCGGGGACGACACGTTCGACATCCAGCCTCTCAACATCTACCATGTTCCGTCCGGCATGCGCGAATTCATCAAGGGCGAGGCGTTTCTCGCCCACTATACGCCGGAACCGAACTACTACAACGTGAACACCGTCCCCGCGCTCCACTCGCTGTATGAAAAGATCTCCAAGGGCGAGGAGCACCTCTCCGAAGGAGACCTGGACGCCGCAGAGCTGGAATTTCTCAAGGCGCTCATGATCGACGACATGAACATCGAGGCCAACTACGGACTCGGGACCGTGTACACCGAGAAGAACGACTTCGACAAACTGGCCAGGATATTGAAAGTGCTGATGGGCCTGGGCGATGCCTTCAGCAATGAACACAAGGAGAGGCTCAACGCGTTCGGCGTCCGCCTGCGACGCAACGGCCACCTGGACCAGGCCACCGCCTTCCTGGAGAAAGCCCATGAGGCCAACCCCAGCGACGACCACATCCTGTTCAATCTGGCGCGGGTGTACTTCGACAAGAAGGAATTCGGGAAATGCAGGACCGCGCTGCTCCAGGCGCTGGAAGTGAACCCGTCCTTCCCCGAAGCCAAAAAGTTCCTCATATATTGCGAGAAGATGGCCCCAGCAGCCTGACGACCGGCCGTTGAACCACCCTGTTTTGGCCATGCCCAGCCCCAGCCGTCTTTTCACCTTCGACTTCCTGGGCCTGTGCCTGGTCATCTTCCTGACCTACTGCAACACCACGGTATTCTACAGCCTCGACGTCCACCTGGGGATGCTCGGCATCGACCAGCACTGGAGAGGCTTTCTCATCGGCAGTTCCGCCCTGGCCACCATTGCATCGTTCCTGCTGTACAGCCCGTTCATGTCCACCAGCAACGCCGTGCGCAACGCCTGCCTGGGAGCGGTCACCCTCATGCTCTGCGGCGCAGGCTACCTGGAAGCCCGCAGCATCGCCGCGCTGCTGGCCGTTCGCGTGGCGACCGGCGTGGGCGTGTACCTGCTCAGCGCCTCCTGCATGACCCTGCTGGTGGACCGCATCCCTCCGGCCCGGAGCGGACAGGCCTTCGGCCTCTATTCCGTGGCCATCCTGCTGCCGTATTCCATTGTGCCTGCCGTGTTCGACGGCTTTTTCGGCCATGTGGCGTTCAATCACGGGTATTTCGCCATGTCGCTCTTCCTGGCTCCGGCGCTGGGACTGCTCCTCTCCATCGGGGCGAGGCGCCGCAACGGCCATGCGGCTCCGCCGTTCCCCCCGCCCGGCTACGGCGCGATGATGCGCGACATGGCCACCGCCTCTGTAGGGCTGTTGCTCCTCTTGACCACGCTGTACATCGCTGTGTTCGCATCCGTATTCTTCCTGGCCAAGGGCCTCTTCCAGGAGCGCTCCTTCCCGCACGTGGGGACGTTCTTCGCCATCCAGATGGCCTGCATGATCGGCGTGCGGGTGCTGGCCAGCCGCGTGTTCGACCGCGTCCGCAAGACCAGGCTCATCGCCCTGAGCTTCGGCCTGACCGCCGCCAGCTGCGCCATGGCCGCCCTGGCCCGGGAGCAGTGGCAGGCGCTTGTCTCCGCCGTGGTCATGGGGGTGGGGATGGGGCTTGGCACGCCAGCCATGAACTCGCTCATGTTCCACATCTCGCAACCGCGCTCCAAGGGCATGAACACCAACCTGATGACCATGGCGCAGCAGACGGGCTACTTCCTCGGCCCCGTGCTGGGCTCCCTGGCCGTGCACCGCCTGGGCTACACGGGATTTCTGGCGTTGGACGTGGCGCTGTGCTGCGCAGCGCTCGGCATATGCGCCGCTTACGCCAGACGCGGCCTGGACCGTGACGCCGACGCCGCCAGGACCAGGTCGTGACACGTCCTTGCCCCAATGCCGCCGGATGACAGCCGCCCCAGGCAGGCGCACAGGAGCCTGACCCGCACGACGCGCCCGCGCCTCGGGTGAACTGCTCCCGACCTTTGGCCGGGCTCCTGGCTGTGGATTGCGAATCACAGCTCGGGTGAGGTCACCTTCCAGGCATATTCGTTGCCATCGCCCCCCCATAATCATACAATATCCCACGCTCAAGCAGCGCCCTTTTGCGTTCATGGCCTTGCGTCGGGGCTAATTTTATACCAGCTGCTGCGGTACACTCATTGGTGGGCGCGCTTATGAACAACTGGCTTACTGTCTCCCTTTTCGCAGGAACCGTCTGCTTTTCCATTATTGTATTCCTGTACTGCTTTCTCTACGCCAAGTACCGCAGCAGCGCCTTGATTCTCTGGGGCCTGGCGTGGCTGTCCCATGCCCTGCGCAATGTGGTCATCCTGATCAACGTGACCTATGGCCCCTTCATCAGTGTGGCCATGCTGGAACAGATGCTGGTGGCCTGCACCGGGTCTCTCCTGCTCCTGGGTTCGCTCCACTACGTCGGCAGATCACCCCGGAGATGGTTCTTCGTTGTAGTGGCGGGCGCTGTGCTGTGGCCCGTCGCGGCAGTCCTGTTCGCTGTTCCCCAGCCGTGGTTTTTCATCCCCAACTATTTTTTCTTCGGCTCAAGCCAGATCTTCAACGGCGTGGTGCTCATCCGCAAGTCGCGCGGCGAGAGCATCGGAGGCCGCATCGCCGGATGCGCGATGATCCTGTGGGGCCTTCACCACTTCGACTACCCGTTCCTGCGCCCCCTGACCTGGTTCGCCCCCTGGGGCTTCCTGATCGGGGCGGTGCTGGGCCTTCTTGCCGCCGTGTCGATAATCATGGCCTACATGGAAGCACTCCAGGCCGAGTTGTCGCGCAGCGAGAAGCGTTTCCGTTCGTTGTTCCACGGGAACAAGATGCCGTTCCTGCTCATTGAGCCGCTCACAGGACGCATTGCGGACGCCAACACGGGAGCGGTCAATTTCTACGGCTACAGCCTTGAAGAGCTCAAGGGCATTAACATCAGCCAGATCAACGCCCTGCCTCCGGGGGAGCTGGCCTCCATGCGCGCCCTGGCCATGGCCGGACACCAGCAGCAATTCATATTCCCCCACAGACTCAAAAGCGGCGAGGTCAAAACCGTCGAGGTGTTCTCCAACCTCGTGGAGAGCGGGGGAACACAGCTGTTGTTTTCCATCGTCCAGGACGTCACCGAGCGGCAGCAGGCCCTGGGAGACCTGGCGGAAGGCAGGGAGCGCCTGCGCGCCGTCGTGGAGAACGCGGCTGACGCCATTTACCTGGCCGACGAACACGGCCGCTTCGTGGAGGTCAACGCTGCGGCGCAGCAGCAGACCGGCTACACGCGGGAGGAGCTCCTGGGGATGAGCATCCCGGATGTCGACGCAAACTCATCCAGGGACAACCCCAATGCCCTGGAGGCCGTCATGCAGTCAGCAAACGGCATGGCGTTTGAAACCCGCCACAGACACAAGGATGGCGCCATATTTCCTGTCGAGGTCCGTGCGGCCAGGCTGGAACTGCAGGGTGCCCCCCACGTGCTGGGGATCGTATCGGACCTCACTCCCCGCAAAGAGGTCGAGCGCAAGCTGGCTGAAGCCAACAGGACCCTCACCGCCGTCCTGGACGGAATCCCGGCCCTGGTGAACGTGGTGGATGTCTCCACGCGGGAAGTCCTGTTCATGAACCAGGCGCTAAAGGAAGCCCTGGGCAGGGATGGCGTCGGCGGACTCTGCCATGACATTTTCCGCGACAAGTCCTGCGCCTGCCAGAACTGTCCCATCGAGCGGATGAACCTGGACACTGAAGGCGGGTCCTCCGTCAGCGTATGGGAGGATCGCAACCCCATCTCAGGCATATGGCAGATCAACCACGACCGCCTCCTGCAATGGTTCGACGGCAGGACGGTGCGCGTCCAGATCGCCTTGGACATCGGCCAGCGAAAACAGGCCGAGGAACGCCTGATGCAAAGCCAGGCAACGCTTGCCAACGTCTTGAACATGGCGAAGATCGGACACTGGGAACTGGATGTAACCAACGAAACCTTCACATTTTCCGACAGTTTCTTTGCAGTATTTCATACCACCGCCGAGGCCATGGGCGGTTACACCATGCCGATTGCAGAATACGCAGAACATTTCGTGCACCCTGAAGACAGGCACATCATTGCAGATGAATACAGAATGTCCCAGCGCACAAAAGACAGGGGATACAGCCGCTACACCGAGCACCGCATTCTCTATGCGGACGGCGGCACAGGTTACATCGCAGTAAAGTACTTCGTTCTGAAGGACGATGACGGCAAGACCATCAAGACCTATGGATTCAACCAGGACATCACCGAACGCAAACAGACCATGGAGGCCATGCAGCGCCAGGAGTATTTATTGCGCGAGATGGGGAGGCTGGCCCAGATTGGCGGCTGGGAAGTTGACCTGTCCACCGGTGAAGGCAAGGTCACGGAGCAGGTTGCCTTGATCCACGAGGTGGACGCCTGGGGAGAACGGGGGATTCAAGGTGGCTTGGACTTCTACCTGCCGGACTCCCGGCGCCTCATTGAAGCCGCCGTGAACCGGGCCATACAAGAAGGCATTCCCTATGACCTTGAACTTGAGATACGGACGGCAAAGGGCAATACAAAATGGATCAATACTATCTGTGACCCCCTCATCCACGATGGGAAAGTTGTCCTGCTGCGTGGAACGCTTCAAGACATAACCGACAGAAAACACATTGAGGACGCCGTCAGGCAGAGCGAGGAAAACTACAGGCAACTGTTCGAGGCCGAATCAGACGCGGTATTTCTTATTAACTGCTCAGACAAGCGCCTCATCAAGTTCAATTCTGCAGCCTGCTCTCTTTATGGATACAGCCACGAAGAACTTGACGGCATGGATGCGACAAATCTCTCCGCGGAAACTGAACAATCTTCACTTTCAATAGTCACTTCACCAACTGAAGACAATGAAATACTGCAAATCCCCATACGAATTCATCGCAAAAAATCTGGAGAACTATTTCCTGTTGAACTGACAGGACGTTACTTCAAGTTACGGGGCCAGCAGGTTCTTATCGTCGCAGTACGCGACATTTCCGCGAGAATCGGAGTCGAAGCGGCGCTGCGAAGCGCAAAAGAAGAAGCCGAGTCCGCCAACAAGGCGAAATCTGAATTTCTTGCCAACATGAGCCACGAGATACGCACGCCCCTGAACGGCATACTCGGCATGCTTCAGCTGCTGGAGACAACACACCCCAGCGAAGAACAGCGCGAGTATCTTGTTGGAGCGCTTCAATCGACAAACCGGCTGACCAGGCTGCTGTCCGACATACTGGACATATCAAGAATTGAATCCGGAAAGATGCAGACATTTGAGACAGAGTTCAGCATCAAGGAAATGCGCAACTCGATCAAGGGAGTATTTGAATTGGAGGCGAGGGAGAAAGGTCTTCGCCTGGAGTTTGGGCGCGACGAGGAACTTCCCCTGGAATTGATCGGAGACGAGGCGCGCTTGCGCCAGATCCTGTTCAACCTCGTGGGCAACGCCATCAAGTTCACCGACACGGGAGAGGTGCGCGTGGAAGCGTGCTTGCTCCCGAACCAGGTCGGTTCCGCGATCCGCGTGCTGATCACTGTAAGCGACACAGGAATCGGCATCCCCGACGAAAGCCTCAAGAACATCTTCGAGCCCTTCGTCCAGGCCGAAGGGTCCTACACGCGGCGTTACCAGGGCGCTGGCCTGGGCCTTTCCATCGTCCGCCGCCTGGTCAAGCTGCTTGGCGGGGAAATGGCCTTCGAAAGCACTCCCGGAGAGGGGACCACCGTTTACCTCTCCATGCCGTTCACAATCCCCGACAAACCGGCGGGCTTCACACAAGAAGAAGAGCCCCGCACCCAGGCCCCCTCCCCCGGGAGTCCATTACGCATCCTCTTCGCCGAGGACGACTCTGTGAGCTCAATCGCGGGCAAACGGATGCTTGAGCGGGCTGGATACCTGGTGGCGACCGCCAGAAACGGGCAGGAGGTGCTGCAACTCCTGGCTGCCCAGGAGTTCGACCTGATCCTGATGGATATCCAGATGCCGGTGATGGACGGCGTGGAGGCAGCCAAGGCAATCCGGGCTGCGGGCGAACTGGGCGCGAAGTCGGCCATCCCGATCATCGTCATGACTGCATACACCATGACTGGCGACAGGGAGAAGTTCCTCGCAGCCGGAATGAACGACTACATCGCAAAGCCAGTCAACAGGGACGAACTCATCAAGGTGATCGAAAGGGTCGCGGGGGGAAATGTCACGCGCATGAGCTGACGCAATCCCTTGTAGTCAATTCAATCCGGTGCGTGATCCTGCTGGATACGTCGCTGCCACGGAAAGTTCCCGCGACAGGCGCGGTGAGTGCGGGCTCCGAACTTGCGCACAGAGCCAGATGCGCGTCTGAGACTGCCAATCCCAGCGTGGGATCGTACCCGCGCCAGCCAGCCCCCGGCAGGTAGATCTCGGCGCAGGCGTGAAGGTCCCGCTGGGTCTGGTCGGCATCTCCGGCCTGATAGCAGGAGAGGTAACGCGCCGGGATGCCCACCGCCCGGCACGCGGCCATGAACACGAGCGCCGTGTCCCGGCAGGCTCCGGAACCCAGCGCCAGGGTCAGGTCAGGGGACTGGATGCCGGGGTCGGGGCGTATGACCACCGCTATGTTGCTGTACAGCCAGGAGTTGAGCTCGTTCAGGAAGGCCAGGGTGTTCCGGCCGGTGCTTTCGGCGATTTCCCTTCCAAGTTGCGCCGCCTTGTCCGAATCGGCCACCGCGGCAAGGCAAGGCCCCAGCACGTCCTGCTCCTTGTCCGGAAATTGGGGCGCAAGCTGATGTGCGCCCGGACTCAGGAGGTAATCGTAGGGGTTCGCGCGCAGGGTTCGCGCGCTAAAGCATGTGGTGATGGTCAATGACGCGTGCTGCCCCTCGAACCAGAGCCAGCAGGCCTGATTCCCCTCGGCGTCCTCGATTTCCGAGAACCCTGCCGGTTCCGGGAGAACCCGCATGGAGAACGACTCCAGCTGCTGGCTTCTGTCCTGCCGGGGGAAAAGGCGCACCAGATGCGGCTCCAAAAAAACCGGCCTGGAGAAGTGCCATGTTGTCTCGTGTTCCCCGGTAAAGTGCACGATACTATTCCTCGAGACGGCATTGCAATTTGCGGGTGACCGGAGAGAGCTTTGCCGCAATGGCCTCGATCCATTCCGACGGCAGAACATGGACGCTCTCGCGCAGGCGTTCCTGCCACCAGGTGGAGATGTGCTCCAGGTCCTTTTTTTCGAAGCGATGCTCCACCAGGGAGAACGTCCCCTTGGTGTACACCACGACATCCAGCGGGAAATCCACCCCGGCGGCGCTAATGCGGGTGGAATCGAAGGCCAGGCAGCCCACCTTGAGGGCGAAGTTGATGGAGTCCTCGTGCTTGAGGGTGCGGTCCAACACGGGCTTGCCGTATCCGGTCTCCCCTATGATGTGGTAGGGGGTGCCGGGGCTGATCTCCACCCAGTTGCCCTGGGGGTAGATGAGGTAGAGCCTGTGGCTGGAGTCGCCCGAGAACTGCCCGCCCATGATCACGTGGATGTTGAAGTGGAGCCCTGCTTCGTCGAGGTATTCCTTGTCCTCCTTGGCCACGCGGCGGATGATGTCCGCCAGGGTGTTCACCGCCTTGTAGATCTTGTCCTGTGGGGGGCAGGTCTCCAGCGCCTCTTCAAAGTATGTCACCACTTTGTCGCGCACGGAGCGCAGCCCGGAGGTCATGAAGAAGATGGCCCCGCTCTGGGTCTCGTAGGTGCTCATCTTCTGGGCGGTGGTCATTTCGTTGCCCGCCGTGATCCGGGTGTCGGCAATGCCGACCAGGCCCTCGTCCACGGTAATGCCAAGACAAAAGGTCATTGTTCCACCTGTACCTGGGCCGCCCCGCCGGGGTAGCCGAAAAATTCGCGCCCGAGACAGGCGTCCACTGCGTTCATGCGAATTTGCATCCTGTCCGTGAAGCGGTGCAGACCTTGGTCGAAAACATCCTCTATGGTCAAGTACGACAAGTCTGCGCGAAGCTGGCCCAGCAGCCGCTCGCTCTCGCTGGCGAAGTGCCCCATGGGGGTTCCCGTGATGGTGTACAGGGACGCCTGGGTCTGGATGAGGCCATGCAGCACGGACCGGGGGAACTCCTGGTCGAGCATGAGAAATTCCACGACCTTTGCAGGCGAGATGCGTCCCCGGCAACGCCGGAAGGCGTTGAGCGCGCTGGTGGCCCGCAGCAGGGCGGACCAGTGGATGGAATCAAAAACCAGGCTCTGGTCGCCCTCCTCCGGGAGCATGCGGTGGCAGTTCACGTCCAGAATGCGCGAGGTCTTGTCGCAGCGCTCCAAAAGCCTGCCCATGCGCGCGAAGTGCCACGCTTCGTCGTTGATCATGGCGTCCGCCGATATCCCGCCGACGATGAAATCCCCCCGCTTGACCTCCTGGCAGAGTTCATAGGGGTTCTCCACCACGTCCAGAGGCCGTCTGGAGGCCTCCTTCACGAAGTGGAACGTCGTGTTGATCTGCTCCCACATTTCGTAGGGGATCACCTCGCGTATAGCGCGGGCGTTTTCGCGGGCCAGCCACAGGCAGGAGGATATGGAGTTCTGGTACTCGGCCTCGAAACTGAGGAAGGTGATCACCGAGGCGGCGTCGTATTCTGCGTACCGTTCCTCGAAGAGGGCCTTGTCGCCGCTGGCGATGATGAGGGATTTCCAGGCGTCCTGTCCTGATCCGGGGATATCCAGGGTCAGGTGCCAGTTCACGTCCACGAACCGGGCCAGGTTTCCGGCCCGCTCCAGATAACGGCTCATCCAGTATACGGCGTTTGCCACGCGCGAGAGCATAGCTCGTCCTTTCCGGTTAGTGTTTGAGGACCCAGGTGTCCTTGCTGCCGCCGCCCTGGGAGGAGTTGACCACAAGCGAGCCTTTTTTGAGCGCCACCCGCGTGAGGCCTCCGGGGATCACCCGGACGTCGCCGTCGTGGAGGATGTAGGGCCGCAGATCGACGTGGCGTCCCTCGAAGTGGTCCCCCACGATTACCGGGGCGCGCGACAGCATGAGCGCAGGCTGGGCGATGTAGTTTCGCGGCTTGGCCTTGATGCGCGCGGTGAAGTCCTCGCGCTCCTGTTTCGAGGAACCAGGGCCGACCAGCATTCCGTAGCCGCCGGACTCGTTGGCCGCCTTGACCACCATTGTCTCGAGATTTGCAAGAACGTGATCCCGTTCGTCGTCGCGCCAGCAGAGGAAGGTCGGCACGTTCGGAATGAAGGCGTCCTCGCCGAGGTAGTAGCGGATGATCTTGGGCACGAAGGCGTAGACGACCTTGTCGTCGGCCACCCCGGTTCCCGGCGCGTTCGCCAGGCTCACATTGCCCGCCCGGTAGGCGTCCATGAGGCCTGGAACTCCGAGCACGGATTCCGGACGGAAGACTTTGGGGTCCAGATAGTCGTCGTTGAGGCGGCGGTAGATCACGTCCACCCGCTTGAGCCCCTTGGTGGTGCGCATGAACACCTGCCTGTCCTGCACCACGAGGTCCTGGCCCTGCACCAACTCGATGCCGGTCTGCAAAGCCAGGAAGGAGTGCTCGAAGTAGGCGGAATTGTAGATGCCCGGAGTGAGCAGCGCCACGCGCGGCCGGGTGACGCCCTTGGGGGCCATGCGCATGAGCAGGTCAAGGAGCCGGGCCGGGTAGTCGTCCACCGGGCGCACGCGGGAGGCGGCGAAGACCTCGGGGAGGGTGCGCTTCATGAGCCGACGGTTGGCCAGCACGTAGGAGACGCCCGAGGGGCAGCGCAGGTTGTCCTCCAGAACGTGAAAAACCCCGTGTTCGTCGCGTATCAGGTCAGTCCCCGTGATGTGGCACCAGATGCCCTTGGGGGGATCTATGTTCATGCATGCAGGCAGGAAACCCTCCGCTGTTTCTATGATCTCGCGGGGGATGACCTTGTCTTTCAGGATCTTCTGGTCGTGGTAGATGTCGTCCAGGAACAGGTTCAGGGCGTATATGCGCTGTTTGAGCCCGATCTCGATCTTGTCCCAGTCCCTTGCCTCCACAACGCGGGGGACCACATCAAACGGGAAGATCTTTTCCGTCCCCTCCTCATGGCCGTACACCGTGAAGGTGATGCCCAGGTCGTAGAGGGCCTGCTCGGCCTTGTGCTGGCGACCTGGCAGCTCGCCGCCCGGCAACGCCTCGATTTTCTCCATGAGCAGGCGGGCGCCCTCGCGCGGCACGCCGGGGGAGCTGAACATCTCATCGTAGAAAGGACCCGTGTCGTAGCCCGTGAATTTCATAATTTCGACCTTGTATCTACAATATTGTCATTTTCACCAATCAATGGCCGAAGCCTTCCTTGCTGTCAACACATGGTTGGAAGCGAGATAATCCGGGCAAGAAAGGGGCGCCCCGCCGAGTGACACCTCGACGGAGCGCCTGCACTCTTCTGGGGGGTCGAGAAAACAGCTCAACCTGCCCCCCATCTGCTTCCTCTACGGGGTCTGGCCCCTATCCGGCTGGCTCGTGACGAACGCTCCCCACACCAAACCCGGAAGGACCGTTACGTGGCTGCTCAGGCAGATTCCGTAACGCCTACTCCGGGCTCGTAACTTCCTACTCCGCCCGCGCCTCCATAAATGAACAGGGATCCACTAGCGGGTTGTACTGCTCCGCATTGCAACTTCATTTTTGTTTCTTTCCCGGAGCCAGTTGTTCTGCACTATGAATCGACACAGGGTATCGTGACCACCTCCAGATCCAGGAGTTATATGCCGTGATGAGAAAAGTACTTATTATCATTTCCAAATCCATCCTCATCCTGGCCTCAACCTTGCTCATTGCCGCAGCTTCCGACATCTTATTCAGGCAATATGAAAAGAAATTTTTAATAAAAGCTGTTGACAAGGAATCATCCATCATCAATCTTAAGCAATACGGCTTCAACGATCACAACATTGACCTTTCCCGGTCCAAGCCACCGGATGAATTCCGCATCTTGTGCATCGGGGATTCCTACACCTCTTCCACCACGAAGGCTGAATACGCGTACAGCGCAGTGCTTGAGAAGGAACTCAACAGTTTGAGCCTCGGGAAACGCTTCCGGGTGGTCAACCTGGGAATTCCCGGAACATCCTTTCCACAATACATGGGCTATTATCGCTTCTGGAGCAAACTCCTTCAGTTCGATGCTGTAGTATTCAACAATTATCTCGGAAACGATTACACCGACCTTGAATTCACGCCATACTCACCTGACCGTGCAGTTCTTGACAACATTCTAACCGGTATTGGAGCAACATTACCACGCGAACATTCGCTTCGATTCATGGATTACATCTACACCAACATACAGGCCAGGCAAAACTCCAGTCCGGGCACTGCCCAGTACAAGCCTTCCTTTCAGTTCCCCTGGAAGCGGTACGTCCAGATCATGTCGCGGTCTGCGCGCGTGTTTGATCCTGCGGAACTGCCCAAATTTCATAATGCCATGGACTGGACCCATCAGTTCATGAACATGGTCAGACAAATGCAGGATTCCGGAATCAAGGTCGCGGTGGTAGCGAGCCCGCCTCACATCTTCTTTGACAACAATCTGCTTTTGGAAATTTCGGCGCTCTCTCGCGTCACGTCGGACACCTTCGACCCTGCCCTCCCGGCTTTCCTTCTGGATCAGGAACGCAAACGTGCCGGAGTCAAGGACCCGATAATCGATCCGAGCGCCTGCCTGACCAGCCACGCGAACATGGGTGAAAAACTGTACTACGGCACTGACACCCATTGGACCGTTGAGGGCAACAAAGCGGTGGGTGATTATCTAGCCGCCGTGCTGGCCACGCGCTGGTTCGGGCTGTCCACCGGATCCGACGTTCTGGGTTGCAATTCCGAGGCGGCCCTGCGGGTTCCGAGCGAAAAGGGGCAAGCGGTCATTCGCAACTTGCTAGCAAAATACCGTCCTGCGATTGCGGAGAATCAGTAACGGCAAAAACGAAGTGGGCGACCCAACGGGCAAGGTGGAGAGGGGGGGGGTAAACATTAAATTGTCTAGCAAAATTAGTGCACTACGAAAAGAATCCCAGCACACATCGACATGTACCATACACTGCAAAAGGGGCCGGACCCTCAGGCCCAACCCCATACCTCACAGGCGAGCCAGGAAGAACTCGCGACCCTGGCCGCCTGCCGAGAAGACCCCTGCGGACTTTCCCGCTCCGCACAAACAAAGAAGGCCGCCTCATTTTTCGGCGGCCTTCCTCAAAATTATAAAGAGAAATTCCAATATAATGAATCACGGATCATTTAAAACTGTCCATCATCATGCCCTTGCCTTCCAAAAGGGCGTACTTTCCGTCCGACATCATTTTCTCGATATTCCTGTCAGCAGGGTCAGAGCTGTTCATCATCATCTCAGCCGCCTTCAGCATGATATCTGCGCCGTGCAGCATCTTCAGACTGCCTTTGTCCTTTGCTCCTGCCGACCGCATCATCCGATCACCTTTGGCCATCATCTTCTGGCCATCGATCATCGACTGCTTGTCCTTTTTCATCATCATGTCCGAACCCTCGATCATCAAATCAGCGCCCTTGTTCATTCCATCGTATTTCGCCTTGTTCTCGCTCATCCTCTTGGCGTCGGCCTTGGACGAGTCTCCAAAGGGCACCTGACCAGCGGAACTCGCAGAAAAGGCGGTCAACGGGGACGAAAGACACAGACACGATGCGAGAAGGGACAACACAAGACAATTGCGAATCTTGAACATGAAAGTCTCCTGATGAATGAATCTTTCCGGAAAAGCTCAGGACTTCGGCATGAATCCTGGCCTGCTCCTGAAGGTATATCGTTCAAATATTTTTCCTGATGCATCAGGGGGATAGCTCGTGATGTCGAAGAGCTCCCAGCCATCAGCCACTTTGGAATTGAAGAGTCCTTGCGATTCCATCGCGTGCCGGGGAGTGTCCATCTCCACTACCACGCATGAGTACACCGGCACCCACTCTTGCTGCTCTTCCACAATCCGCCCTCCTGGTTCGGGTTCTGCTCAGGCCGCCACCTGATACCAGGGAGTTCTTGAAAAGGAAAAGCCCGGAATGGAGGCCCGGCCATGTCAAACATGATCACCGCATGGCGAGAGATAACCTGAGAGGAGTGCCCGGCGGCGCCATCAACCTGTCCATGGCCGCCGGACCTCCAACTTCAGGAAGTGGACGCGCAGACTGGCGCAGCTATTTGACTTGCGCTGCGCTCCAGGTGCCTTTTTCAGTTCCCCAGCCGTTGGCAACCCACTCGCCGGATGCCTGTCCTGGCTGCACCGCGCCAGTCACGGCGCCTGTGAATTTCACGATGGAGATGTTGCCAGCCAGCTCGCAGTTCATGGCGCCGGTTTCGCAGTTGAAGGAACCGGTGAAAACGCCCTGGAGCCCGTCGGCGTTGGTCACCCTCCCTTCAACCCGGTCGCCGCTGACGATGAGGGATATGTCACCCTTGGTCCCGCCCGCGAACTTGCCCGAGTAGACACCCTCGAAGCGGGCGGCATGAGCCGCCGCCTGACGCTCTTCTTCTTTTTTCCGTTTGAGTTGCTCGTATTGGGCGAGGATGTCTTTTTCCTTCCGGTCCGCCTGTACCTTGGGAGCCCCGGCGGGCACACTCGGAGCGGCGTTCATTGCCGCCTTGTCCACGGAGTCGATGCGGGCCACGCACTGCTGGACCATCCTGAGGGTCACGGCGTCCAGGGGCAGGAGGTTGCTCTTCTGCTCGGTGGACCCGAGGAATCCTTTCAGCGTCCTTCGAACGTCCACTGTCTCATCGACCTCGCCCGTAAACACAGCCACGCCGGTCACGGCATCAATGACCGTGTAGCGCATTCCCATGCCCCATACGCTGGTTTCCTCGTCGGACTTGATGGAAGCAATGGCGGTTCCCGTAGCAGTGCCGATCTCCGCGCTGTCGGTGACCCCCGCCAGAATGCCTCCAACGAGGGCGCCAGCGAGGGCCCCGTCGAAGGACTTCCGGGATTGCGACAGCCGCTCCGCCTTGATCACATCGAAACGGACCAGAAACCGCGCGTTTGCGAATTTACCCTTGCGAAACAGCTTGAGCGCCTGGGGGTCGGCCATCTGGGCGGCAAGGGAAATCTCTTCCACGATGGCGTCGAGATTGGCTCGATCCAGGATGGGGAAACCGGCCTTTTCCATTTCCATCTCGCCAAAGTCCGCAATATTTCCATCCCCGATCTTCTGCCGGTAGAGAATATGCCCCGATTTCACCGAGCCGGGCAGGATGACCACCGCCGGTCCAGCCGTCTTGGCGTTGACGTATTCGATTGGTTGGTAGGCGACCTGGTCGGCCATCTCGTTGGCGGTCTGGGAAGCCTTCTTGCAGGACGAAAGCAGAAGGGTGAGGACAAGCAATACGATGAAGCCTTGGCGCGGGTTCATGGACGCTCCTTCTGTTTCGGGTCCGGGACTGATTCAACGCTACACGAAGAATGTTCCAGGTGTCCACGAATGGGTGCGGGGCGTCTTGCAAGGCGAAGCTTGTTGCTCTCAACCGGCAAACAGGCGGCAAACAAAAAAGGCCCCTGGGATGTCAAAACCCAGGAGCCTTCACCATTCGTGGCGCGCCAGGGAGGACTCGAACCCCCGACCGTCTGCTTAGAAGGCCCAAGCCACCCACATGAATTTCAACCAGTTAAGTTGATTATCAAGACACTTACGGACTCAGGGGACATCCAGACACCCCCTGAAATGTTTATCGCTTGGAATTGGGACTTACTAAGTCACTCTTGCCCTGCATAGCAGGCAACTCAATCCTCCCCCCGGTAGCAAGGGGTCAGGCCAACACGTCTAACACACTGAATTTACTCGCGTACAAGAGATGGAGGACTCATCTCCGGTAGCATGCTGTACTTGCATGCGTTTCAAGCCCAGCCAGACTCAAGTCCTTCCTCCGCCACTATTGGGTGGGAGTTTTGGGGCAATGTCCCGGAAATCCATTCCTTCTCCCCATGGACAATGGAGCGTCTCTTGTGTGTTTTCCTTGCTAAACACACGGGGCAGAGAAAGATGCTCGCCCTGGCCTGCCAATTATCAAGGAGCGCCCGAAAGAAGAGGCTACCCATGGAAACAACGGACGCCCGTGATCGAGCGGACATGCCGGAACCCGGTGACCACAAGCCAAACCGCTCCGGCATCGGCACCTGGGAACCTTGAGAACCTCATGACCACCATGGCTGAACCCGGCAACAGCACGCAGTGACTGCACACCCGAAAACAGACCCCACCAACCGCAACCAGCAGGAGAAGAGATGAGCAGCCTTACAAAAGCCAACGACGTCCTCGGCACCGTGAATAGGGGAAATATCGCTGAATCCGGGCTTTGCACCCTTTGCCGCGCGGATTGCCAAGGTAAATGCGAATGCTGGCTTTCCAGCCTCAAGGGTCGCGCCATGCTCTACCCTCGGGATTTTGGGATGGTGACGGCAGGCAGTGGAAACACCACCCACGTGGGGGTGAACTACAACGCGTTGCGCATCCAAGGGTACAACTACGGTGCGAAGGCTTTTGTCGAAGGCCGCACCAACAGCCCCGACGACTGCCTCTTCACTAACGTGAGCCTGGAAACATCCTTCGGCAAAGGGCACAAGGCCCGCCTCCCCCTAATGACTGGAGCTCTCGGCTCCACTTTCATCGCGGCCAAGTACTGGGATTCTTTCGCCGCAGGCTGCTCGCTTTCAGGCATCCCCATCGTCGTGGGTGAGAACGTGGTTGGCGTTGACCGAGAGTCCATCCTTTCCAACGGCAAGATATCCAAAGCCCCAGAACTGGATCGGCGCATCGCTGGCTACATGCGCTATTTCGACGGCTACGGGGCCATCATTGTTCAGCTCAACGTCGAGGACACCCGCAACGGCGTGGCCGAATACGTGATCGACAAGTACGGCGACAAGGTGATCATCGAACTGAAGTGGGGACAGGGCGCCAAAAACATCGGCGGGGAGATCGAGGTATCCAGCCTGGATTACGCCCTTTTCCTTAAGCGACGCGGTTACCTGGTGGATCCCGATCCGGAATTGGCCGAGGTGCGCGAAGGATACGAGTCTGGAGCTGTCAAAGGTTTTGCTCGGCATTCCAGGCTGGGCTACACAGACCTGGACTCCGAAGCCGCCGTGCGGGACAACTTCATGGCAAACGTCGCACACCTGCGCAAGCTGGGCTACACCAGCATTTCCCTCAAAACAGGCTCTTACGGCATGGAAGCCCTTGCCATGGCCATCCGCTACGCCACCGACTGCGAGTTGGACCTGCTGACCATCGACGGCTCCGGCGGCGGAACCGGCATGAGCCCCTGGAACATGATGGAAACCTGGGGTGTGCCCTCCATCCTGCTGCACGCAAAGGCCTACGAATACGCCTCGTTGCTGGCGTCCCGAGGCAAGAAAGTCGTAGACCTTTCTTTCGCTGGCGGTTTCGCTCGCGAGGATCATATCTTCAAGGCCATGGCCCTGGGCGCACCGTACGCTAAGTTGATCTGCATGGGCAGGGCGGTCATGATTCCGGGTTTCCTGGGTGCCAACATTGAGGGGGCTCTCAACCCGGAATCCCGGGACGCGGTCTGCGGCAACTGGGACGCCCTACCCAAAAGCGTGAAAGACATCGGCGCTTCGCCGGAGGAGATCTTCGCAGGCTGGGCATCCGTGAAGAAGAAGGTAGGGTTGGACGAAATGAAGCACGTGCCCTACGGCGCCGTTGCCATCTGTACCCTTATGGACAAATTGGGGGCAGGTATGCAGCAATTACTGGCAGGTGCTAGAAAGTTCTCGGTCTGCGAGATTGCTCGGGAGGACATCGCCTCGGCCAACCGCGAAACCGCTCTGGAAACCGGCATTCCCTTCATCACCAGTATCCAGGACGAATCCGCTCGCAGACTCCTTCTGGCCTAGAAACCGGTCGCTGGGGCGGTGCACAGCCGCCCCGGCTATTGTGGTACTTTCCGGTCCGCAGGTGTTGTCTTCCCTCCGAAAAAGCGCCACCATAAGACGTCATGAAAGCCGTTCGCCGAACGCACCTAGCCAGATCCCTCGCCAGGATCCGGACAAGGGTAAGGCATAGCCCATCCCGCGCCATAGGGCCGAGCGGCAGGCAGGGAATACTGGCCGCGCATGGCAAGACCCTACGTGCCCTGCGCGAGCGGGTTAAAGAACTCAACTGCCTCTACTCAATCACGCGCCTCTCACAGGATGAAGACATATCGACTACGGACCTGGTCAAAGGTATTGCGGAGGTGATCCGGTCGTCCTGGCAGCACCCTGAAGGAACCTGTGCGCTTGTGGCCGTGGACGGTGTGGAGCACAAGACCGCAGGCTACTCTCCCACTCCCTGGGTCCAGTCGTGTTCCGTGCGGGCGGGGGGGGAAGAGGCCGGGTTTGTCGAGGTCCGCTACCTGAAGCGATACCCCGACTGCGGGGAGGGACCGTTTCTCAAGGAAGAACGCCACCTCCTGAACGCTGTGGCCGACCTGCTGGGGCGGATAGTAGAGGCGAGACGGATAAAGACCCTTTTGCGCAGCCTGTCGAGCGAATTGATCAAGGCCCAGGAGAACGAGCGCCAGCGCATCGCGCGCGACCTGCACGACAAGGCGGCCCAGGATCTGTCCCTGATCAAAATGGAGCTTGAATCCCTGCTTGCTAGGTTCGGTTCCCTTTCCGCTGAGGCATCCGCGCAGATAGGGCGACTGCTCCAACAGACAGGGGCGGTGATTGGCGAAATACGCCACCTGGCCTATTCCCTCCTGCCACCGGCGCTGGAGCCGCTCGGTCTGCCTTCGGCGACGTACCGTCTCTGCCAGGATTTCGCCTCACGCCACGGTGTGGAGATGGATTTCTCTTGCGAGGGCATGAGCCCGGTCCGGCTGAGTTTTGATACGCAGATCAATCTCTACCGCATCCTGCAGGAATCCCTTGCGAACATCCGCAAGCACTCCGATGCTCGTGCAGTGCGCGTGCGGCTGATTGCATCGCACCCGTCCGTGATACTGCGGGTTGAAGACAACGGCCGGGGCTTCGAGCCCCAAGCCACGCTACCGTTCTCATGCGATCAGGGCATGGGACTTGTCGGCATGAGGGAGAGAGCTCGGCTGATCGGTGCGACCTTGACCATCCGCTCTGCGCCTGGGTCAGGAACCCGACTCATGGTTGAAGTACCCGTGCAAACGGAAGGTGCGCAATGAATACTCCAACCACGCTTCTCATCGTGGACGACCACCCTCTTTTTCGCATGGGTGTAAGAGCCATGGTGGATGCGTCGGCGAATTTTTGCACGGTCGGGGAAGCCGGCTCTGCTGATGAAGCAAGGAAACTGGCCGCACAGTTGCAGCCGGAGTTCATACTGATGGATCTGTCCCTGCCGGATGTTCATGGTATGGAACTTATTATTGAGATGAAATCGCTGTATCCCCGCACCACCTGCATAGTACTCAGCATGCACTCCTCAATGGACATGGTTGCGGCAAGTTTCAGGGCAGGGGCGATGGGGTATGTTGTAAAAGGTTCAGTCGGGGAACGCCTGATCCAGGCGTTGGAGGCAGTAAGGCGTGGGGAGCAATACCTCGACTGCTCGATTTCCCCGCAGGTGATACGAAAACTCCTGGACTATTCGGAACGCCTGAACAGCACCCAAGGTTCCTCCTATGATGCACTCACGCGACGGGAGCAGCAAATCCTGAGACTCCTGGCGGAGGGTGAGAAACCAATAACCATTGCCGGACGGCTCTTCATCACGCGAAAAACGGTAGAGAACCACAGGGCCAACATCATGGCCAAACTAGGGCTTAAATCACCGCTTGATCTGGTCCGTTACGCCATGCGTAAAGGGCTCATAGACACCGATGATGCGGACCAGGCGCGTTGACCACCTGACCTGCACGAGAGGCCGAACAAGCACCCTCCATTTATTAACACTCTCTGCAACCCTTTTCATCGTCCGCCGCCAACACTTTCGCAGTTCAGCATCTCGCGCGCCTTCCAAATGTTATCCAGAATTCCCTCGTGTTTTCGGGTGGTTGGCCACAAGATTCTCCAGGCAGGTAATCCAACATAAAAAAGGGGTCAGGCCAACAGGCCTAACCCCTTGAAAATATGGCGCGCCAGGGAGGACTCGAACCCCGACCGTCTGCTTAGAAGCAAGGATACTGGCCGCTTATCCATTGAAATCATTGCGCAAATAAAACCATGCACGTTCGAACCCCGGGAAAAGCAGACTCCCATTTGGCCATAGCGGTTCTCCAAAAGTTAGCCGACACAGGTGATCAGATGGGGGGCATATGACGAGAAAAAGGCAGTACCTGATCCAACCAAGCTCCCCTGAACCCCATGGAGCATGGCCCCTGACAAAATATACTGATTTCATTAGATAAATTTCAAAAAAGATAACAGTGTTTGGACATTTCCGGGGATTCCATTGGAGCAAACTGTTATCCAGGTGAAGTGGGGATAGCCACGTAATCCTATTCAGGCCACATATTCCGAGCGCATTATAGTATCTTCGCAGAATGATTCAGCACTTGGAAAACAGACGTCCGGGATCGTGGTACACCCAAAATTTGTCCTCGGTGGCGTTGCCGATGAGAGTGAGGTCATAACGCATGGCTGTTTCCACGGCATGGCTGGTGGCCACTGCTATGGACGCGTACACACCGATTCCGGCCCGGACGGCCTTGTGAACGATTTCCGAGGCGATGCGTCCTGTGGACACGATCATTTTGTCCTGCAACGGGATTGCCTCCATCAGACATTGGCCCACGATGGTGTCGATGGCGTTGTGCCTGCCGATGTCCGAGCGGAAGATGAGCATATTTTCCGGAGTGCACAGCGAGGAATTGTGGCAGCCGCGAGTCAGGCGGTAGAGGCTGGAGCGGGTGTGGAGTGCACGCACCATGTCCAGTATATTTGCCGGCCGGATGAATGGTTTTGGCGGCACTGGGATATTGGCCAACCTGGGATTGCCGGAGGTCTCATCCGCTTGTCCTTGCGTCAGGATATCCCGCCCCATGCCGGAGGTGAGACTTACCCCAAGGAGTTTAATCGGGGTGCCCTTGATCTCCACACAGACCACGATACCCCCGGTATCTTCAGTGACGATCATGGAAACGATGTCGTCCGCGTGTTCAATCAGGCCAGAACCGAAAAGGTAGCCGGCCACCAGGAACCTCGGCTGCATGCCGGTGCACTGCAGTGAGATCACTTCCTGGCCGTTGACCACTATGCGTAGGGGAAGCTCCCGGATGGCCTTCACCTCGGCGGCGCTGAAAGCCCCGTCGCGGTATTCAAGGATGTCAAAGGGGATGTTGGGGTCCATACCTTTCCGCTTGAAGTTGTCGATTGAAGTGCACAAGGTCTTGGAGTACCAGTATAATCATTTTTTCGGCGCGCCAAGGCCGGGAAACTGCAACGCTCCGACCCGGCGGGGGGGATATGAAGCGCGGCATCCATCCGGAACTCATCGAACTGGCAGCCGAGGCGGCGGGCCTCGAGACGTCGCTTTCACGCCGGGGCTTCCTCATGTTTTCGGCCTGCGCCGTGGGGAGCATCGCCGCCCTGGGTCTGTGCGAGGCTTTCGGTGCCAACGCGCCGCTGGTGATCCTGGACAACGCCAAAGGCCTGATACTGGCCGATCCCACCCGCTGCGTGGGTTGCCAGCGCTGCGAGCTGGCCTGCACGGAGTTTAACGATGGCCGCGCCCAGCCCTCGCTGTCCCGCATCAAGATCGACCGGTCCTTGAACTTCGGCCCCGAAGGCCCGACCGGAGGCTCGCGCATGCAGGGAGCCTGGGGCAACGGGTTGGTGGTCCAGGGCGTGTGCCGCCAGTGCCCGCACCCGGTGCCCTGCGCCACGGCCTGCCCCCAGGACGCCATCACCGACGACCCGAAAACCGGGGCCAGGGTGGTGAACGCGGACGTGTGCGTGGGCTGCCGCCTGTGCCAGCGGGCATGCCCCTGGGGCGTTATCTCCTTTGACGAAGAGCGCCAGAAATCCTCCAAGTGTTTTTTGTGCAACGGCAAACCCAAGTGCGTGGAAGCCTGTCCGGCCCAGGCCCTGCGCTACGTGCCCTGGCGCGACCTCACCCGCGAGGGCGCGAATGAGAGGATTTTGTTGTCCGTCATCCCGGTGGAAAAAGCCAAGGCCTGCGCCGAGTGCCATGTTCCGTCCGGAAGGAACCCGGCCTCGAAGTAACGAATCTCCAAGGAGCCAATATGTCCGCTACCGCCGGGGGCTTTGCCGGGAAGGTGCTGCGGGTTGATCTGTCCACGGGAAAGATCAGCACCCAGGACACAGTGGAAAAATACGGGGACGTGCTCGGCGGCACAGGTCTCGGATACAGGGTGCTCTGTGATGAGGTTCCGGCCGGAACCGGCCCCTTCGCCCCTGCCAACAAGCTGGTCTTCGCCACGGGCGTGCTGGCCGGAACGGGCGTGCCTTGCAACGGGCGCACGGCCGTCACCACCATCTTTCCCACGGTCTGGCCCAAACCCCTGGTGGGCTCAGGGCACATGGGCGGGCAGTTCGCGGCCAAGCTCAAATACGCCGGGTATGACGCCATAATAGTGGAAGGCCGGGCCGACAGGCCGGTGTGGCTTTTCATACGCAATTCCCGGGTGGAGATTCGCGATGCTTCGCACCTCTGGGGAACGGGCATCCGGCGGGCCACCCTGGAGATCAGCCAGGAGATGGGCGCGGACTGCGTGGTCGCGGCCATCGGCCAGGCTGGCGAGAAGCTTGCTCCCATGGCCATAGTGGCCAACTCCGTGTCGCATTCCGCTGGCGGCGTGGGCGGGGTGATGGGGTCCAAGAACCTGAAGGCCATCGGGGTGCAGGGCAGCGGCGCGGTGCTCATCGCTGGGGATAAGGCGGAATGGGAGAAGCTGGTCAAGTTCCACCTGTCGATCCTTGGCGCCAACAACCAGCACGTGGTGCCGAGTTTTCCCACCCCCCAGTCCGAGTACTACAATCCGGGTTCGCGCTGGGTGGGCGAACCCGGCAAGCGCTGGGGAGCGGCTGATCCGCCCATCGAGATCACCGGCAACATCTACGACTTAAACCGCATCGCCTTTCGGACCAACAGCGCGGCATTTTTCCTGGGCGACAACGCCTGGAAGCACACGGTTCGGGGCAACGGCTGCACGGCCTGCCCCATCCGCTGCCACACCATCGTCAAGGTTCCCTCGGTGGCGGCCAAATACGGCATCAAGGAAATTGGGCAGAACACCTGTACAGGGCTCCTGTTCGGGCGGAGCTTCTTCAAGAAACTTCCCGGCGGGCTCAAGGGCCAGACCGCCCTGGAAGCCTGCATGGTGGGCATGCACTTGGCCGACGATCTGGGGCTGTGGTGCAACTACGGCCAGTTGCAGCGCGACCTCATTAAGCTTTACTCCGACGGTCTTCTCAAGGCCAAGATCGGCTCGGACGAGTACGCCTCCATCCCCTGGGACAAATTCGAGAGCGGCGACCCGGCCTTCCTGTTCGACATCATCCCCCGCATAGCGGAGCGCCAGGGGGAGCTCGGCCACGTGCTGAGCCTTGGCTCGGGGGGCATTTTCTCCAAGTGGGCCATCCCCGAGGAAACCTGGACCAAGGACCACGCCACGCTCTACTGGAAGATGGGCCACCCCAAACACCACGCCAACGAGGACGACGGCCAGTGCGGAGTGATAATAAACACCCAGTACAACCGTGATGCCCAGTGCCATTCCCATTGCAACTTCGTGCGCAACGGCCTGCCCCTGGCGGTGCAGAAGAAACTGGCAGCCGAGATATGGGGCTCACCGGACGCCGTGGACGCGGCCGGGGACTACACGCCCATGAACGCGGCCAAGGCCAGACGGGCCAGGTGGTCTCTGATGCGCAAGGAACTCCATGACTCACTTGGGCTGTGCAACTGGATGGGGCCCTGGGTTGCGTCGCCGCTCAAGGAGCGCGGCTACTCGGGCGACGACAGCCTGGAATCGAGATTCTACAGCCTGGCCACGGGCAAGAAGACGGACCGCGTAGAACTTGACCTGGTCGGTGAGCGTATTTTCACTCTTCATCGGGCCCTGACCATCCGGGACATGGGACGGGCGGACATGCGCGCGGCGCACGATCTGGTGCCCGAATGGGCCTACCACGACAAGGGCGATACGCCCCCCTTCACCAAGGGCACCATCCGCATGGAGCAGGCCGACATCGCCCGGGCCATGGATATGTTCTACGAGGTCATGGGCTGGGATATGGTTCTTGGTGCGCCCACCATGGAAAGCTACGCCCGGTTGGGGCTTGCGGATGTGGGTAAAGGGCTGCAGGCCGCTAAGCTTACTCCGGGCAGCACGGGGGAAATCGATGGGAGCAAGGGATGAGCCCCACGAAAGACGCTAAGCTGTCTCAAACCATCACTGAGGCTGAGTCAGTACGAGCCGCTCATGAAGCGGCGTTGGGACAGGCCGCGATTGAGGCGGTTCTCCAGGCCAGCCGAGAAGTGCGGCTGGTAACCTTGGACGATGTGAGGGAGAGGATCGCGGGTGGGGAGGCTGGACGTGCTCAAGAGAATCCGGAGGCAATCGCCATGGTCTTGTCGGCAAGCCCCGAGGTCGCATCGTTCACGGGCCTTTCCGGCCGGACCCTCTACCACGCCCCGGACCTGCTCAGCAGGACCTACGCCCTCATCCTGGACCGCAAAGGAGCCCCTATCGAGCTCATGGCCCAGGAAATCAGGACTAATTGCCGGGACTACCCAAGACCCGTGCCGGTGGAACTGTTCGAAGCTCCGCCGTTCGAACTTTCACCGGAAGAGATCGAGTCAGTCCTAAAAGCATTGGCATCCAGCCCGGGATGCATGGATATCACCTTTACCACGGCGTCTACCGGAGCCGTCTACCTGTTCTCCACTCTTCACATGGACCGCGAATACGCGACCTTTTTAGCGGAGCGGGCTGAAACCCTGGCCATGAATCCATAAAAGAATCACGGGGCAGTGTTTTGATGTAATCCTTTCAGCCACATGCTCCCAAAGTTCAGGGTCTAACGCCTTCTGCCGCAAGGCCCTGTTATCTTTGGTGGAGGCGATGAGGATCGAACTCACGACCTCAGCGTTGCGAACGCTGCGGCCTGCCTCATGGCGGAATTCCCAGACATCATCATCCTTACCGTCAGCGGTCTTCAACCGTTGGCCGGCATCAATAAGCCATTTAATGTGTGCTGATGTCCAGGGCATTCGGGCATGAGGTAAGCCAACTAAAAAAGGGGTCAGGCCAACAGGCCTAACCCCTTGAAAATCTGGCGCGCCAGGGAGGACTCGAACCCCCGACCGTCTGCTTAGAAGGCAGATGCTCTATCCACCTGAGCTACTGGCGCGCGGCCAATTCCTCTACGCGCTGCCTCCTTCCCGGTCAAGGACCGGTCACTCGCCTTGACAGAACCCCGCCTCCAGGCCCAAGAAAAACCATGCGCCCAACCCCGGAGGCCCCATGAAGCTCAACGTGCTCGGCTGTTCAGGCTCGGATCTCCCCGGGCATCACCTGACGTCCTTTCTCGTGAACGAGCACATCCTCCTGGACGCCGGTTCCGTCACGTCCAACCTGTCCCTGGACGAGCAGGCCGCGATCACCGACATCTTCGTCACCCATGCGCACCTGGACCACATCAAGGACATCCTCTTTCTCGCGGACAACCTGATCGAGTTCTTCGGGCACCACACCCGCCCGCCCGTGAACATCCATGGCCTGCCCGAGGTGCTGGAGGCCATCTCCACCCACCTGCTGAACGACACCATCTGGCCGGATTTCACCGTCATCCCGGCCAACTCCCCGGTGTTGACGTACATGCCCATGCCCGCGCGCAACCCGGTCAGCGTGGGAGGCGTCAAAGTCGCCGCCTGCCCGGTGAATCACGCCAAGTGCGCCAGCGGCTTCGTGCTCTGGGGGCAGGACGAGGGCGAGGCCCTGGCCTACACCGGCGACACCGGTCCAAGCCCCGAATGGTGGGATTTCCTGGCAACCATGCCCGTCACAGTGAAGAACGTCATCACCGAGGCCTCCTTCCCCAACCACCTGGAAGAGCTGGCCACAATCTCCAAACACCTGACGCCAAAGCTGCTGCGCCGCGAACTGGAGCGGCTGCCCTACCGGCCCAAGGTGTACATCTACCACATGAAGGCCCCCTTCTCCGAACAGATCCAGGAAGAGCTGCACCTGGCCATGGACGGGTACTCCTACCACCTGCTGCGCGAGGGAGAGACCTTCGATTTCTAGATTCTCCGGCTTCGACGCCTTCCAAACCTACCTGGACGAGCTGGGCATGCACCACATGGACCTGGGGCTGCACCGGGTCCATTCGGCCCTGGCCGCCCTTGATCTTGCACACCTGCCCTTCCCGTGCGCCCAGATCGTGGGCACCAACGGCAAAGGCTCCACCTCCACCTTCCTGGCCGAAGTACTCACCGCCTCCGGGGTGCGCACGGGCCTGTTCACCTCGCCGCATTTTTTGAGCCCGCGCGAGCGCATCCTGGTGGACGGCCGTCAGCTTCCGGAGTCCGACTGGCTGACTGCCGCCGAGGCGGTGCTGCGTGTGTCGGAGGATGTCTCCCCGGCGCGGCGGCTCACCTATTTCGAGCTGGTCACGGTGATGGCCGCATGGCTTTTCCGGGAATACGGCTGCGAGGCCGCCGTGATCGAGGCAGGCCTCGGCGGCGCGCACGACGCCACCACCGCCCTGGCTCACGACCTGACCGTGTACACGCCCATCGGCCTGGACCATGAGCGCGTCATCGGCCCGACGCTCGCCGACATCGCCCGCGACAAGGCCGGGGCCATGCGGGAGGGCGTCCCGGCGGTGAGCGCGCGGCAGGAGCCGCTGGCCCTGGACATTCTGACGGGCATGGCCAGACGCGTTGGCGCGCCATTTTTCCTGGCGGACGACGTTGCCGCCGAAGTCGGGAAGTCCTGGCCGCACAAGCCCGTCATGCTTGGGCCGCATCAGGCCGACAACCTGCGTCTGGCCCTGGCCGCGCACCACCTGCTGGCTGCGCGCTGCGGCTTGCCGCAGGACGCAGCAACCATGGAACGCGCCGCGCGCACGGCGTTCATCCCCGGCAGGCTCCAACTGGTCCCGGGCGCACACGGCCAACCGAGCATATTTCTAGACGGCGCGCACAACGAATCCGGACTGCAAAGCCTGAACGCTGCGCTGCGCGACCTGGACATCCGCCCAAGCGCGATGATCTTCGCCTGTCTGGCAGACAAGGACTTTACGGCCATGCTCCCGCTGGTGCGCTCGCTCTCGGACGGTCCGGTGTACGTGCCGGGCCTGGACGTGCAGGGGCGCGAGATGGACCCAGGCGAACTGGCCCGCCTGATCGGCCCAACGGCCCTGCCCGTGGCGGACATGGCCGAGGCCCTGCGCCGCGTGGCTGGACTTGAGGGCACGGTGCTCATCTGCGGATCGCTGTACCTGCTGGCCGAGGCCTTCAGGCTGCACCCGAAGTGGCTGGACAAGCCCGCCTCGTCGTAAGTTCAGAACCGGCCAGCTCGATTCTTCTCTCTTTTTACGATTCTTTTCCCACATAGCGCTATATGGGGTGAAATAATATTTCGCCTGCATAGAATTCGGGGACCTTGGCCGGAAAGCCAGGGAATACACCACCTCCAAGGAGGACTCCCGAATGCCTTACTTCACTCCGCCCGGACCCGGCCACCAACCCTTTGAGGCCGTTCTGGCCCAACTCACAATGCGTCCCGGCATGATCGAACACCTGGAAGGCATCGACCTGGACGGCGACGGCATCCCGGACCTGCCCCTGGGCCAGCCGTCACCGCAAATGCTCGCGCATCCCATGGGCCGAATGCAGTGGCAGGCCATGATGCAGGACCGCCAGAACACGATGCGGGCCGCGCATCAGCGCCACACCCAGCGCAAGGAAATCAACAACCAGGTGCTGCTGGCGCATCTTCAGGCCAATGATCCGCTGTTCATGCAGGTGCACGCCAAGGTCGGCGAGTTCGTGCGCACCTTGTCCCCCAAACTGCAACGCCCCTTCTTGCGGGCAGTGGAAGAGACCCCAGGCGCGTATCTCGACCTCTACAAGGAGATGCGTGATCTGGTGAAGATTTCCCTTCGCCTGGGCGGGCATGGCGCGCGCCGATCAGGTCCTCGTGATCAGCGAGATGTGGACCAAAGCGGCGATGAAGGGCAGTCCGTTGCGGTGCGCTCGGCTGAACGCGCAGCCCTGGTGAAACGCGTGAAGGCCGGAGGCGCACGCGAAGGCGACCTGCTGCGGTATCTGGAACTCTGCGGAGTGTAAGAGCCGCGAACTGATCAGGACACGGGCCGGGCGAGTCCCGGCCCCGACACACCACACACAAGCCCACAGGAGGAAACCATGGGCCTTGAATTCGACGATACGAACGGCATCACCCAAAGGACGGATTTCACCGGACAGGACCAAGCGGCAAGCGACCCTGGCCCCGCACCCGTAAGCGAAAACAGCAACCAATCCGATGGCTGGGCTACCGGACAGAGCCAGGACATCGGTGATATGTTCCATCGATTTTCGCCGCAGCAGCAGTTGATGGCCAGCAAGATCGGACTCTTTGGGAACAGGAATTTGCCCAAGGATGCGTCCGGGAGAATGAGCTACAACGCGTTCACCGACTCCTATGGATCATCTGGCGGCTCCGGCATGTCTCTAGCAACCACGCAGAGCAATGAGCTTCAACTCCGTCCGCCGCTGAAGGAGAGGCTGGGGTTCGATGCTGAAAAGGTTATGGTTGAGGAAGGCAACAAGAAAGGAGTCAGCTATGAGCCGACGTTGAACGAACGTTTGACCGGCGCGTTCCAGTACAATGTCCGAGGGAACAAAACAGCTGAAGAACATCGGGCGGAAATCGTAGCACCTTTCGAGGAGATCGGTAAATTTGCCAAAGATCCGATAGACTACCTTACGCCACCGAGCATCCGCAAAGCGCAAGAATCCTGGGGAGGAAGACAGGAGATTCCGCCCTCTGCGAATAATGTGTTGGGGTATGGTGTCGGAGCTGGACTTAACAAGGGTATTAACATGAAACTCCCATCCGCTTCGGTGGGTTCCTTTGGACCTGCGTTTCCAGTACAAGCAATGGCATCTCTTGATGACCTTGCTGAAAACATCCTTGGCAAACCGTATTGGCATCGGGAAAACCCCGAAGTGAATGAACGTTAGCGGCTTGAGAACACCGATTAGGCAAGGGCATGTTGGGCGGGGTCATCTCCATCGCCCAACATGCCTATATTGACTACACCGCACAAAATAGATAATATAAAGCAAAGAGCTAAAATTCCAATCCGTTGCGAAAGGGGAATTGCGAAACCATGACCACCCATAGCTCAAGGGACATAGCCCAGACTTCTTTAACCACTATCATGGAAAGGTGCTCAAGAGCAAACGACCCCATCAATCTACCACGTACAACACCAATTCTTCCCTGCTATAAATTACAAGCTGGATGCGAATATGAAACAAGCTAAAGATAAACACGCAACAAATGACAGCAAAGACAACAGCCATCACCTATGGAACATCATACTCGTTGTGGCATCCCCACTATATATCGCATATTTAATCGCAAACGCACTCGGGATATTCGACATTATCAAGCTCTTCTTTAATTAATACTACCACAAATAGCACAATGCTTAAAAACGATGCTCTAGCAACGATCAAACTCCTTGCCGTACTTCTCTTCGCCATCATTTCAATCACTGCATTCATCTTCTATGACATTTGCAGCAATGACACATTTTCAACAACCTACTCTCCGTCCGGAAAACTCAAGGTCGTTGTGACTGAAAGAGACTGCGGGGCGACAACTTCATACAACTATATACTCACTATCGGAAAATACGATCAATCCTTCTTCCTCACAAAAGCAGCCTGGGTTTACGGCGCTCTTCGTAACGATAAAGAACGCGGGGTGGACCTTCATTGGGCCTCGGAATCCGAGGTCCTGGTCAGGTTTCACAGTTCAAAACTCCAGAAAATCGAGCAGAATCCGGTTGTCATTGGCGATAAACGTATCAAAGTCACGTTCATTGAAGGCGACCTGCCCTCAACACCCTGATTCGCTGCGGCAGCGTCACCCCGACTCCGCATTGTTCCTGAATCATTCCCATCCCGGAACGTCCATCCAAATCTCCAGCGTGGCACGCCCCCCCCCGCTCCCCCCTCCCCCCATCCGATTGCCTTCCCCCCTGTTGTGGGCTAGCTTTCGGCATCTTCTTGGAGGGATAGCCCGCGTGAACCACCTGTTCCGGCTCCTGCCGTCCATGGACCGCGTCCTGGCCCATCTGGAATCCGGCCCGCACATGGCAGACTTCGCCCACGTCCCGCGCCCCCTGGTGCGCGAGGCCGCCCAGGCCTTCCTGGACGGACTGCGCGAGGAGATAAAGGCCGGACTCGTGGCCGACGAAGCGTCTCTCTCCTGGGACACGCTGGCCTCGCGCATTGCCTGCTTCGCACGCAGCTTCGTTCGCCCGCGCTTTCGCCGCGTGCTGAACGCCACGGGCGTGGTGGTGCACACCAACCTGGGCCGCTCCGTGCTGCCTGAATCCGCCGTGACCGCTGTCATCGACGCCTGCCGCCACTACTCTAACCTGGAGTTCGATCTCGCAACCGGCCAGCGCGGCAGCCGCCATAGCCTGGTGGAGTCGCTGCTGTGCCAGCTCACCGGGGCCGAGGCGGCCATCGCGGTCAACAACAACGCCGCAGCCGTGTTCCTGGTGCTGGAGAGCCTGTGCAAGGGCCGCGAGGTGGTGGTGTCGCGCGGGCAGTTGGTGGAGATCGGCGGGTCCTTCCGGGTGCCGGAGGTCATGGCCAAGAGCGGGGCCATCCTGCGCGAAGTGGGAGCCACCAACCGCACCCACCTGCGCGACTACGAGGCGGCCATCGGGCCGGATACCGCCGCGCTCATGCGCGTGCACACCTCGAATTTCCGCATGATCGGATTTACCAAGGAAGTCGGGCTGGACGAACTCTGCGCCCTGGGACGCGAGCGCGCCCTGCCCGTCATCGAAGACCTGGGCAGCGGCACGCTCTACGATTTCGCCCAGGCCGGGCTGCCCGGCGAACCCACGGTGCGAGACGTCGTGGCCGCAGGGGCGGACGTAGTCACCTTCAGCGGCGACAAGATGCTGGGCGGGCCGCAGGCGGGCGTCATCATCGGCAAACGCGAACACCTGGACGTCATCCGCAAGAACCAGCTGGCCCGGGCGCTGCGCCTGGACAAGATGACCCTGGCCGCCCTGGAGGCCGTGCTTCGCCTGTACCTGGACCCGGCAATCGCGCGCCGCGAGATCCCCACCCTGGCCATGATCTGCGCAACGCCCAAGGAACTGGCCGACAAGGCCCGGCGTCTGGCCCGCACGCTCAAACGAAGCGTGGGCGCTCACTTCGAGGTGTCGGTGCGTCCGGGGGCGTCGCGCGTGGGCGGCGGCGCATTTCCCGAGCGCGATTTGCCTACGTCGCTGGTATGCTTATATCCTCTGGATGCGTCGCTCAAAGTGGACGACCTGCGCGAGCGCCTGCTGCACACCGACCCGCCCCTGGTGGGCCGCGTGGAAGACGGGCGCTTCTGCCTGGACCCGCGCACGCTGACCATCCCTGAATTCACGCTGGCCGCCTCGGCACTGGCCTTGGCCGCGTCCGGCAATCACTGTTAAGGAGACACGATGAACTGTCTGGAACACGATTCGAAGAGCTGCTGGGACGTCTATTCCTCCGCTGAAGACCTCGCCGCCATGGACGAACTGGCCAACCGCTATGTCTCGTTCCTCACCGAGTGCAAGACCGAGCGCGAGACCATAGCCTACGTGCGCGAGCGCCTGCTCAAGGCCGGTTTCGTGGAGAGCGTGGACCACGCCTTCACCGCAGACGCCTGTTTCAAGTCCTTCAAGGGCAAGACCATCTTCATCGCGCGCAAGGGCAAGCGCCCCCTGTCCGAGGGCTTCCGGCTGCTTGGCGCGCACGCCGACACCCCCCGCCTGGACCTCAAGCAGCGCCCCATCTACGAGGACTGCAACGTCTCCCAGGCCAAGACCCACTACTACGGCGGCATCCGCAAGCACCAGTGGATGGCCCGCCCCCTGGCCCTGCACGGCGTGGTGGCCAAGACCGACGGCAGCGTGGTGGACATCGTCATCGGCGAAAAGCCCGAGGACCCGGTGTTCACCATCCCGGACCTGCTGCCCCACCTGGCCTCCAAGCAGATGGACCTGAAGCTCTCCGAGGCCTTCGAGGGCGAGAAGCTGAACATCATCATGGGCCACGCGCCTGCTCCCGAAGAAATCGAGGCCAAGAAGACCGGCGCGAAGACCTGCGTGAAGAACCGCGTGCTCACCCTCCTGAACGAGCGCTACGGCATCCACGAGACCGACCTCTATTCCGCCGAGATCCAGGCCGTACCGGCTGGCCCGGCCCGCTTCGTGGGCCTGGACGGGTCCATGATCGGAGGCTTCGGCCACGACGACCGTTTGTGCGTGTTCTCCGGGTTCGAGGCGCTCCTGACCGCCGAGCAGCCCGAGCACACCCAGATCGTGCTCTTCTGGGACAAGGAGGAGATCGGCTCCGAGGGTTCCACCGGGGCGCGCTCCAAGTTCTTCGAATATTGCCTCCAGGACCTGATCGACGCCTGGGAGCCGAAAGCGCGGCTGTCGCGCGTGCTGGACGCCTCCAAGGCCGTGTCCGCCGACGTGAACGCCGCCCTGGACCCCGACTACCAGGACGTGCACGAAAAAATGAACGCCTGCCTGCTGGGCCACGGCCCCACGTTCAACAAGTTCACCGGCCACCGGGGCAAGGTGGGCGCGAGCGACGCCGATTTCGGCTACGTGGCCTGGATTCGCGGCGTGATGGACAAGGCCGGGGTGCCCTGGCAGATGGCGGAGCTCGGCAAGGTGGACCTGGGCGGCGGCGGCACGGTAGCCAAGTTCCTGGCCGTCTACGGCATGGACATCATCGATTTCGGCCCGCCGGTGCTCTCCATGCACAGCCCCTTCGAGCTGTGCTCCAAGGCGGACCTGTACGCCTCGGTCAAGGCATACAAGGCATTCCTGGAGAGCTAGCGAGAAAGATGAGGAATTTCTTGGCCGCCAGGCCTTGAGGTTCTTTATTTTCCGTTTGTCATACCGGACCAGGGGTTTGTGGATGTATTCCACGGCCCCTGTTTCTTTGTGACCGTTGGGTGTTCGATGTCCCCACGATCCGCGTAATTCGACAAGGAAGACGCAGACTCGATGATCCTGGTGCGCTCCGCATGAGCGGGGGAAACAGCCGAAGGTTGATCCCCGGAGTGACCGGACTGACAGGCATGTTTATTGACAACAGTTGACGGTTTGCCCCACGACGACTAGGAAACACGTATGTGCCCAGCCCCCTTGCCAGACACGCACGAGGTCATCAACGAGCTCATGAGAATGGCCGCTTCTCGCCCCCTCTACCCGCTCGAGCTGATGAAACTCAAGAAAGCGGCTGACTTGTTGCTCCCCAAAGAGCCTCATATCGCCAGGTCAGCCTATGGCGTCATTGCATGCCTCAAGGGCGACGAGGCGACCATGCGGCGAGAGCATGAGATGTCTATCAAACTCCAGCCATGGGACTCAAACATGCACAGGAACTATGGCCGCTCGCTGTATGAACACGGCCATGTACAGGAATCGATCCCATATATGGTTCGCGCAGTGGAACTCGCCCCGGAAGACCTTCCCTCGTTGGATTCCCTTCTCAAGTACGCTTACGCCGCGGGCGACACGGTCGTGCTGGATGCCTGGCTCCCGGAGTTCGCCAAGCGTACCGGGGTTGATCATGTCGTAAGAGAATACCTTCGTGAGGACCTTGAAGACGTCGAGCTCCTTGACCAAGTCAAGGTGGAAGACGAACCCAATGTCGCCTGGGAAACCTTGAAGGCGGAACTCGGACTGTAGGGATGCCGTATAAAGTCGAATTTTCGCCTCTTGCCGCGCGGCAGTTGAAGAAACTGAGTCGGCCCTTTCAAGAGCAGGTCGCATCGATCGTAAAAATACTCGCCGATGACCCCAGGCCTCGGGGCTCCATAAAGCTGACCGGCAGGCCTGAGTACCGCGTCCGTTCCGGAAATCTCCGGGTCTTGTATCGCATCAACGACGGAGCATTGATCGTCGAGATCATGACGGTGGCGGATCGGAAAGAGGCATATTGAGCCTTCCCCCGAGGACCTTTTCTTTTTTTCCGTCTCGAAGTGCCCGCCTGCGGCGCTGCCTGATCTCACGCAAGCCCGCGCCCCTTTACAGACCGGCCCCATCCGGCGATAGTCGCCCTGTGGACGCGCTCAAACGCGCGCCGCCATCACATCCCGGGAGACACGCATGCCGGTCATCATGGGTACGGCCGGTCACATCGACCACGGCAAGACCACCCTCGTCAAAGCACTCACAGGCGTCGACTGCGACCGCCTGGCCGAAGAGAAAAAACGCGGCATCACCATCGAGCTGGGGTTTGCCTTCATGGACCTGGACCAGGGCAAACGCGTGGGCGTGGTGGACGTGCCCGGCCACGAGCGCTTCGTGAAGAACATGGTGGCCGGAGCCGCCGGGATCGACTTCGTGGTGCTTGTGATCGCGGCGGACGAGGGCGTGATGCCCCAGACCCGCGAACACCTGGAGATCTGCACGCTGCTCGGCATCAAGGCGGGCGTTGTGGCCCTGACCAAGCTGGACTCGGTGGACGAGGACTGGCTGGCCCTGGTCACAGAAGACGTCAAAGCCTTCCTGGCTCCCACCTTCCTGGCCGAAGCCCCCATCATCCCGGTGTCCGCCCACACCGGCGCGGGCCTGGACGCGCTGAAGGCCGAAATCTCCCGGCTGGCCGACGAATTTCGCCCAAGGCGCCGTTCCGACCTGGCGCGCCTGCCCATCGACCGCGTGTTCACCATGAAGGGCCACGGCACTGTTGTGACCGGCACCCTGATCGCCGGACAGCTCAAGGCCGGAGACGAGGCCGTGCTCTACCCGTCGGGCCGCTCCACCAAGGTGCGCAGCCTCCAGGTGCACGGCGGCTCCGCCGAGCTGGCCCAGGGCGGACAGCGCACCGCCGCCAACATCATGGGCCTGGAGGTGGAGGAGATGGAGCGCGGCGAGGTGCTGGCCCACCCCGGCACGCTGTTTCCCTCGCTGGCCTGGAACATGGAGGTGACCTGTCTGCCCTCCTCCCCCAGGGCTTTGCGGCACCGGGGCGAGGTCCATTTTCACCACGGCACGCGCGAAGTCATGGCCCGGCTGTATTTCCTGGACCGCGACAAGCTCGAGCCCGGACAGAGCGCCCTGTGCCAGGCGCGCTTCGAATCGCCCCTGGCCGGGGTCAGCGGCGACCGCTGCGTCATGCGGGCCTTCTCGCCGCTGCGCACCGTGGCGGGCGGGGTGATCCTGTCGCCGCTTGGGGGGCGCATCAAGCGAAACGGCCCGGAGCTTGCCGATCTGGCCGCGCTGGCGGAGCTTGCGTCGCAGCCGAGCCCCGACCCTGCCGAGCGGGTGCGCCTGCACCTGAAGCTCAAGGGTCGCGCCGGGGCCAGCTTTGCGGAGCTCATGGTGCTGACGGGCCTGGACAGCCGCGACCTGGAGAAGACCCTCCAGGGTTTTTCCGGCAAGGGGCTGGCCAGCCTCTGGGACCGCGAGGCGCGCCAGTGGATTTCCGGAGCAGTGCTGGAAGAGCTGGGCGCGGGGCTCCTCACCCACCTGGAGGCCTTCCACAAGCGCGAGCCGCTCAAGCAGGGCGTCACGCGCGGGGAGCTCGGCTCCACGTGGGGGCGCGCCCTGCCGGGAAAACTCATGCACTTCCTGGCGGAGCGCCTGCTCAAATCCGGCAAGCTGGCCCAGGAGCAGGAGCTCTTGCGCCTGCCCGGCCACTCCGTGAGCCTGGGCGTGGACCAGGCGGATCTTCGCCAGCGCATGGTCGGCGTGTACGAGTCCGGCGGCCTGACCCCCCCCAACTACAAGGACGTGCTGGAACAGCTCGGCGTCTCGCCCAAGGAGGCCCAGCCGGTGTACAAGCTGCTCCAGGACCAGGGGATCGTGTCGCGCATCAAGGAAGACATGTACTTCGCCACCAGCGCCCTGGACGGACTGAAGGCCACGGTGCAGGAGTACTTCTCCACGAAAAAGGAGCTCGGCCCGCAGGATTTCCGCGAGCTTACCGGCCTGTCGCGCAAATTCGCCATCCCTCTGCTGGAGTACCTGGACAAGGAGAAACTCACCATGCGCGTAGGGGACACGCGCATGTCCCGGAGCCGCTGAGGCTGCGCATGCTTCGCGAAGCAGCGCTCCGGCCGGACCTGGAACACACCGAGCATCAGCACTTGATTTTTTCCCCCATGGGGCTAAACCTCCCTGGCGCTACATGCCCCTAACGGGCGCAACCCCTCTCAAGGAGTCAACCATGGCCCGCAAAGCCTTGCTTATCGCCCTCGCCCTGACCCTCGCCCTGGCAGGCGCTGCCCACGCCCAGAAGAGCGCGGACAAGAAGCCCGCGTCCCTGTCCTCGGCGCCATCCGCCGCTGCCGCCGGGCACGCCACCGTGACCAACTTCGGCCAGCGCTGGACCGCCATGACCGACAAGGAGCGCGACACCTTCCTGGAAGGCATGACCACTGCCGTCCGACTGGTCTGCACCAACGCCGTATTCGGCCAGGAGACCAAGCCCGTGGACATGCAGGCAGCCAACAAGAGCTTCATGGAGTGCTTTGCGGGAATGTTCCCGTACAAGCCCAGCGACATCAAGTCGGCCATGACCAGCCTGTACCAGGACAAGAACAACAACATCGTCCCCTACGACATCATGTACGGCATGTCGCTGCTCAAGGTGAAGGGCGATCCCTACGAGGACAATCTGGTCAGGCTGCGCCAGGACCTCGCCAAGCGCAAGTAACCCGGCACGACGCATGAGCGCCCTGAACCTGAAGCTGGGACAGTCCCTGGGGATTCGCCCGGAGGGGGAGGGGCCTGCGCCCGTTCTGGCGGGCGGCGGCTTCGAGGTGTTTTTCTTCTACAGCGGAATCTCGCAGGAGGAGGTGGAGGGGTTCGCCTCCGGCGCTCTCTCCTGCGGGGTCTACGTGGAGGACGCCATCCCGGTGCTGGTGCTGGACATCGACGGGTTCGGCGGCCTGGAAGTGGCCTTCAATATCTACGCCGAGCCCGAAGACAAGCGCCGCGCCTTCTTCGAATCGAACCCCTGGCAGGGCGAGGCGCACCTGGTGCTGTGCGGCCATCCGGATTCGGTGGTGCGGGCCGTTCGCACCATCCGGCCCGGCGCGCTCATGATCGCCGAGATCAAGAAAGCCTGCCTGGACCAGCTGAGCCTGTACCGCGACATGACCCACTGTTTCCGGGCCATGGGCAAGCTCTACGACGCAATCAGCCCGGAAGAGATGCGGGACCGCACCCTGATGCGCCCGGCCTGAGCGGGACGGCGTGAAAAAAGTGGCCGCCCCGATTTCCGGACGGCCACTCAGCTTCCGTCGAGCGGCTAATTCCCGCCGTAGGCCTTCTGCTGCTCCACCAGCGCCTCGCGCATGGAGTCCAGGTTCACCTTCGCGTCTTCGGCGGCCCTGATCAGCTCGTCGAAACGAGCCTTGTACTCGGGCGACTTCTTATCCATGGGGCCGTTTTCCAGAACCCGCACCTGATCCAGCGCGGCTCGGTAGACCTGGCGCTCCTCGCGGATGGCCTTCTCGATCTGCTCGGGGGTCATGGTGGTGTAGGCCTGCTTGTCGGCCAGGGCCACGCCCGAAGCAAGGACGGCCAGAAGCGCCGTCAACGCAATGATTCGAAATAGTTCACGCATGGTGTCCTCTGCTTGTTGTCGGCAATGGTCGAGCCTAGCAACAAACGCCCTGCCTGGACAATCCGTTTTTTCCCCTTCGCCATTTCGGCATTTTTGCGGCCGCCCGAAACCCGCGCGCTGCCACCCTGCGCGATCAACAACTCAACACGTTGATTATGTTGATTATTTAATATTTAACAGCCTCGGCACGCACCTTGCTTTGTGCCATGAGACGCTACAATGTGGAGTCATCCAAGCATTTCGGGTCCAGCGTTGCCTCACACCTGCACCCGTGCTATTTCGCCCTGAACTTCGAACCCTCCGGCCGCCTGTCAGCCAGGAGGCTTGTGACGGTTCATCTCAAGGCGTTTGGACTAGTTATTGAGCCTAAAGCATGAGAACTATTTATCTTTAGAATAAATAGCCATATTTTCATAATCGAGACACCAGGAGGACGCATGTCGAGAATCCTGCTCGCCGCTGCCCTGTTGGCCCTTGTCAGCATCGCCGATCCGACCGGCGCGGCCCTGGCCCAGCAGAGGATTACTTCGAGCGATCTGGAGCAGCTCAGGAACAAGGTTGACACCCAACGGGACGCCTACCACCTGCTGGACATGGCGGAGAAGGAAGCCCGGGAGGAAGGAGCCCAGGAGCGTGCCGACGCGTTCGCCGCCGCCAAGGCCAAGGCGCGCGAACAGTACCATCGGTTCAACGCGGAGCTTAAAAAGGCCCAGGTCCAGAAGACCGAACAGGACAAACGCGCAGCCCAGGGCAACCCGGACTACAAATAGCCGACCCAACCGGGATAGCCGGGCCACCGCCCGGCTATCCCTTCGATTACCTCTGCTTTGTGCCCCTTTTGTGATCTAGATCACATTTTGCTTCTGTCCTTCTGCTACTGTATCGGGCAATCATCCCATCATTTGCCCGGGGCCGCGTGCCGATCCGGGCCAGCACCCAGGAGGAAGCCGCATGAGCAACTCGCCGCCGAGACAGGCAGGAATGACGAACTGGTTTACAGTGGCCATGATACTCTTGGTGGTCCTGGTTCTTGGCGCTGGCGGCGCCTACACCATGCAGGCCACCGACCAGGCGGCCTTCTGCTCCGGGTGCCATACCATGGACTCGGCCTTCTGGACCTTCAAGAACTCCGGCCACGCGAAACTCGCCTGCAACGACTGCCACGCCCCCAACAATCTGGCCGCCAAGATCCCCTTCAAGGCCCAGGCGGGCGGCAGCGACGTCTGGAGCACCGTGTCCAAGAACATCCCCGACGTCATCCACGCCAGCAAGATGCACAAGGACGTGATCCAGGCCAACTGCAAGCGCTGCCATGAGCCCACCATCCAGACCGTGGCCATGGACGCCAAGCCCTACTGCGTGGAGTGCCACCGCTCCGTCCCGCACAAGTCCCGCACCCCCATTTCCACAAGGAAGGTCGCTGATGGCTAAGAACAAAATCGTGCTTGCGTTGCTCGCGGCCGCCTGCCTGAGCGTTATCCTGGCCGGATGCGGCCAGCAGGCCGACGGTCCCAAGTCCCCCACCTACAAGACCGGGCTGAAAAGCGAAGAGACCAGCAACAAGGCCTTCGAGAAGCAGTTCCCGGCCCAGTGGACCACCTACCAGCGCAACAACAAGGACGATCTCCAGCAGATGACCGACTACGGCGGACCAGTGCCCTGGGACAAGAACGACAACGTCAACCAGCCGCCCAAGGGCAACCCCAAGGCCGCGCAGCCCTACCTGAAGAACCTCTGGCTGGGCTATCCCTTCAGCTTTGAATACAAGAAGGCCCGTGGCCACACCTACGCCATCGAGGACATCGAGAACACCGACCGCATCAACCGCTTCTCCGAGCAGGCCGGGCTGCCCACCACCTGCTGGAACTGCAAGACCAACAAAATGGCCGGATGGCACAAGGAATACGGCGACAAGCTGTGGACCATGGAGTTCAACTCCTTCCGCGAGAAGCAGGACAAGAAGGACGACTCCATCGGCTGCGCCTACTGCCACGACCCGGCGGACATGAAGCTGCGCATCTCCTCCGTGCCGCTCAAGGAAGCCTTCCAGAAGCTCGGCGTGGACCTGGAAAAGGCCAGCCGCAACGAGATGCGCTCCTACGTGTGCGGCCAGTGCCACGTGGAGTACTACTTCCAGAACGCCAAGTTCGGCCCCGCAGCCAAGCCGGTCTTCCCCTGGACCACCGGCGCGACCCCGGACAAGCCTTTCGGCGGCATCGATCCCGAAAACATCTACGAATACTACAAAGACCACGGCGCCGTGGAAATGAAGGGAATGGAAGGCTGGTTCGCCGACTGGGTGCACCCCGTCTCCAAGGTTCCCATGCTGAAGGCCCAGCATCCCGAGTTCGAGATGTCCGCCAACGGCCCCCACGGCGCTGCCGGCGTGGCCTGCGCCGACTGCCACATGGCCTACACGCGCACCGTGGACCCGGACAAGAAGAAGACCAGCAACCACCAGTGGACCTCGCCCCTTCTGAACATCGAAGGCACCTGCAAGCAGTGCCACCAGGACAAGACCCCGGAATACCTGAAGGAACGCGTGCTGTTCAGCCAGCGCAAGGTGTATGACCAGCTCATCAAGGCCCAGGACTACTCCGCCCGCGCCCACGAGGCCGTGCGCCTGGGCAACGAGTACAAGGGCGAGAAGAACCCCGCCTATGACGCGCTCATGCTCCAGGCCAAGGAGAACGTGCGCCACGGCCAGTGGATGTGGGACTACGTCTCCGCCGAGAACTCCGTGGGCTTCCACAACCCCGCCAAGGCCCTGGACACCCTGGCCCGCTCCCAGGAGTACAGCCGCCGCGCCGCCGACCTGGCCATGCAGGCCACCAACTACGGCATCGGCAAGGACCTGGAAGGCGACATCCGCAAGATCGTTCCGCCCATCCTGGAGTGGAGCCGCACCATGCAGATGGACCCCGAGAACCTGAAGAAGCACAAGTGGACCACCTACCTGACCCCGCTGCCTAAGACCGCCCAGGTCTGGGACGGCGATAAGAGGCTGATCCCCGCTCCCGCCGCCGCGCCTGCGGCTCCGGCAGCCCCTGCGCCTGCGGCTCCGGCGGCTCCGGCGGCTCCTGGCGCTCCGGCCCAGGGCAAGTCCTAGCGATTCATCCCCGGAGGCCCCGCACGGCGGGGCCTCCGGGTAAAGCGCCCATCAAACGAGACGGCCCCCGGCATAACGCCTGGGGCCGTCTCTTTTTGCGTCGTAAGGGGGTCGGGAGACTCCCTGCGGGAGTGTCAGGTCGTTTGGGCTGGCTCACGAAGCCAGGATGGCTACGCCGCACGAATACGGCCTGGCCCGCCAGAGAGCACTCCAGAGCCGAACCAAACGCCGCCATCCAAGGTTGGCCAGGGCCTGGGGCTTGGCCACGGGATTGCTGGCCACACTCCTGGAACTCCCCGGAAACGCCCGGAAGACAAAGGCAAGCGTACGTCATTGATTGGAACGTCGAACCGCCGGGGGGGCCTGCGTCTTCAGGCCCGCACAGGGGAAATACGGGAGGCGTGTCGCCAAAGCTTGCCGGGGCGGCCCGCAGGCCGCCCCGCTCTGTCCGAAGCCTTACAGGTTCAGGAAGTAGTCGCTGCCGCACACCGGGCAGCAGGTCTCCTTGCCGGCCATGTAGCCGCAGGACGTGCACTTCTTGGTGGGCTGGTCCTTCAGGTTGGGATTGGCCACTCCGCAGATGCGGCAATGGGTGAAGTCGGGATCGTTGCTGGCGTTGCAGGTGGGGCAGTACCATTCAGCTCGCTCGTTGGTCATCGCAGGCCTCCGTAAGGCTGGGATATGGTCTTTCTCCCTCATATACGTGAAAACCCGGGCGAAAGACAATTGTGCCGAAGCATTTTTCCGGGTGGAAATCGCTCTCGGGCAAACAAAAAATCCGGTTCTCAAACGAACCGGATTCATCATGCCCGCGCGGGAGTGCGGGGTCCAGGCCAGGCGTTCCGCGTGCGGCTAGCTCCCCGCCCCCATGGCGGCCACCACCGAGCGGAGCCTGCCCGACATCACGCTCTTGGACTTCAGCTGTTCCACGCGCCACAGCTCCTGCAGGTACTGCCAGACCATGTCCAGGGGCACGTGGGAGCGCAGGTACTCCTCGCAGGTGGAGAAGCTGTAGTGATGGGCGATGGAGCGGCTTACCACCGCGTTCTTCCAGTTGCGGGCCATGAGCAGCGCCGTGACGTTCACCCAGTCCGCTCCGGGGCCCTCCTGCGTCTTGTCGGCGGCCAGGGGCAGCATGGCCTCGATGAGGCGGCGGTCGTACACTGCGCAGTCCATGGAGGCGAAGCCGGGATAGAAATACGGGGCCGGACCGGTCGCGATCCAGTTCTCCACGAAATTCTCGTTCACGACCTTTTCCCACATCCAGCGGTGGTACACCCAGTTCTCTTCCACGGCGCCGCCCTCGAACATGGAGCGCTCCGCCGGGTGCGTGCTCTTCAGGTGCCTGTTCAGGGCGAAGCGCCCGGCCGGGCTCACGGGGCTTAACGCGCTGACCAGGGGGATGTCCGCGCTGGTGCGGTGCAGCCGGTAGCCTTCCAGCAGCTGCTCCAGCCACAGGGGGGCGACGAACACGTCCTCCTCCAGGGAGATGACCACGTCGTCGATGTGGCGGGTCAGGATGGCGCCGAGTATGTCGCCCGCCCTGGGAAGGGTTCCGCGCGGGGAGCAGTGGATGACCTCCACGTTGTCGCGGGTGTGCATGAACCTGTAGAGGATGGCGGCGATGTCTGCCCCGACTCCGTCGGCGACCACATAGATGGCCTTGAAGCGGCCGAGGTTGGTGAAGCGTTCCAGGCTGCGCAGGCAGAGCAGGATGCAATCCACCCTGTGCGACACGTGTATCAGCAGCACCGGGTTCAATGTATCGCGGCTTGGCCGCAGGGCGATTATCTTGCTCATGATCCAGCCTATCCTTGGCCGTTTAAAGCTTGCATTCCAGCTGACTCCGCTGTTCTTATCGGTTCAACAGGGGGCAGACTTTAGGGGGCCTGACATTTTTTTTCGCAACAATGCCCGACCCCCCTCAATCTGTTTGTCCACGCGGCTTGACATGGCTTCCGTTCCGAGGCTAAGGCTTTGCCCATGAGGGCAGTGCGGCCTGCGCGCGCTGCCCAAATGTCTTAAATTATTAGGCTTTCAGGATAGGCCCAACGACTGGGGTGGCTTATCCTTGACCATGAGCGCAACAAACCAACCGTGAGAGTGGAGGTTAGGACCATGGGTTACAAGGTCACCGTTGATGAAGAGAAGTGCACCGGCGACGGCGAATGCGTGGATGTCTGCCCCGTTGAAGTCTACGAGCTTCAGGACGGCAAGGCTGTCGTGATCAACGAGGAAGAGTGCCTGGGCTGCGAATCCTGCGTGGAAGTTTGCGACCAGGACGCCATCACCGTCGAGGAAGAATAATCCCCTTCAGCCGTTTTCTCTTTGAGAAGGCGGGAGCGGCCAGGCTTGGCCTCTCCCGCCTGTATTTTACCCTTGCCCCGAGGTTTTGAAGGCTTATATCATTGGCTGCCGCCATCTGCGGCCTGGAGCTTCCGTGATCGACGCCGATTTCTCCGATATTTTCGAGCAATACGAGGCCCTCTGCGCCGAGGTGGACGCCGTGTTCGCCAAGGTCAAGGCGGCCTGCCCCGCCGAGGTGCGCTGCGAAGTGGCCTGTTCCGACTGTTGCCACGCGCCCTTCGACGTCACCCTGGTGGAGGCAATGTACCTGAACAGGCGCTTCAACCACCTGCACCCCAAAGGCGACTCCCGCTACGTCCTCACCGAGGCGGCCAACCGCTCCGACCGCGAGCACTACCGCCTGAAGCACAAGGCCTGGAAAGCCCACAAGGCAGGCATCGCCGACGAAAAGATCGTCGAGGATTTCGCCCGCGAGCGCATCCGCTGCGCCCTGCTGGCCGACGACGAGCGTTGCGCCATGTACGACGTGCGCCCGATCACCTGCCGCCTCTACGGCGCGCCGCTCAACATCGGCGGCCAGATGCGCGTATGCGGCAAGTCCGGCTTCTCCGCAGGCGGCAAGTACCCGGCGGTGAACATCGCCAAACTCCAGGAGAGGCTTTTCGAACTTTCGAGCCGCATCGTGGAGCGCGTGGGCGGCAAGTACGACTACCTGGCGGAAATGCTGGTGCCGGTCTCCATGGCCATGCTGAGCACCTACGACGACGAGTTCTTCGGCCTCAAGGAGACCAAGGAGGACTAGCCGTGCAGCCAACGCTCACTCCCGAGGAGGAGGCCAAAAAAAAGGCCATCTACGAGAAGATCGCCCCCAGAAGGCGCAAATTCATCGATAAGATGGGCTACGACAACTGGGACCCCTTCCAGAAACCCCTGGAGCCCATCGACATCAGGATCGACACCTCCAAGCGCACCTCGCAGCAGCTCATGCGGGATTTTTTGCAGTCCCTGCCGCCGGACAAGCCCCTCAGCACGGACTACTCCCAGGGAGCCTGGGAGCTTTGCGTGGGCGTGGTGAACGGCTCCGCGCGCTTCAAGGGAATGTTCGACTTCGTGCAGTGGTACGCAAAAATCCTCGAAAAAGAGGGCATGCTGGACGAATTCAAGAATTTCAAATGATTGGGGTAAACAAACCATGACCCAGACCGCTCAGAACATCGACGATTACATCGCGGAGCTTGAAGCCAAGCTCCAGAAGAAAGACCAGTGCGCCACCTCCCACTACAACCTGGGAGTGGCCTACGTGGCCAAGCGCCGCTTCGAGGACGCCAAGACCTGCTTCCTGCGCGCCTCCGAACGCTCCCCCACCATGGCCGAAGCCTACGTGCAGCTCGGCGGCCTGGCCATGAACGACGGCGACATCGAATCCTGCCTCAAGTACAACACCGCCGCCCTGAACGCCCGCGCCCGCTTCGCCGTGCCCCACGCCAACATCGGCTTCTGCCACCTGCAGATGGGCAACGTCGAGGACGCCATCAAATTCCTGCGCAAGGCCGTCAAGCTGGACTCCCAGTTCGTGCAGGCCATCGGCACCCTGGGCAGCGCCCTGTTCATGGCTGGCGAGATCGACGAGTCCATCGAGTTCAGCAAGCGCGCCATCGAGCTTCAGCCCAAGTTCGGCCCGGCCTGGAACAACCTGGCCCTGGCCTATCTGGAAAAGGGCGACGCCGTGCAGGCCATGAACTGCGTCAAGCAGGCCCAGGACTCCAACTACGAAGTCCACCCCGGCCTGATCGCCGACATCGAGGCCCAGCTGAAAGGCTAGACAGCCGGGAATTGCCTCCGGCGGCCAAAGGAACCAGTTCCTTTGGAATCCTTTACCGCTTCGCGCCGTTCGCCGGGCACTCCGGCGGGCGGCGTTTTTTTGGAGCGCAGGGAGAGAGAAGAGCTGCCTCGGCTGGCGGGCTCATGAAGCCATCCAATTCGCACATGCTGAATCATCCCGGATGTATCCGTGGCCGACCGGGAAAACAACCAGCCCATAAGGATACTTGCAAGTTCAGCTCTGAGGCCTATTTTATTAAAAGGAGTCTTTCTGATTCCGATTGACGATGCAGGGTCTCATGAATAAATCCTACCTGCGTCGAGGGATTTCCTCGCTCGATGAAATCCCCCAGGCATCCAGGAACGCTCATGCAGGATTGCGACAAGACAAAAGAACAACTCCTCGAAGAATTGGCCCGCGCGCGCCAGCGCATCGGCGTGCTCGAAGCGGCTGAAGCCGAGCGGGAGAGAATCCGGGACGCCGTCCGGATGTCGGAAGCCAGATTCCGGGCCATCACAGAGCAGTGCCCCCTGGGCATTCTGGTGGCCGACACCGAGACCCGCCGCTTCGTCATGGCCAACGCCAAGGCCTCGGCCATGCTCGGCTACACCGAGGATGAACTCCTGGACCTGCGCGTGGAATCGATACACCCCCCGCAGACCCTGCCCATGACCCTGCGAGAGTTCGAAAGCATGATTTCCGGCGTGACCAAACAGTCACAACCCCTCCCGGTCCTCTGCAAGGACGGCTCCCTCCGGTACGTCATCGTCAACTGCACCTTGTTGGAGATTGGCGGGCAGAACAGGATTCTCGGATTCTTCACGGACATCACCGAACTCAAGCGGGCCGAGGAGTCCCTTCGCGAGAGCGAAGAGCGCTACAGGCTCCTGGTGGAGAACGCAGGGGACGCGATCTTTCTTGCGGACGAAACCGGACGCCTGCTGGACGTGAACCCCGAGGCGCAAAACCAGACAGGCTTCTCGCGCGAAGAGCTCCTCGCCTTCAACATCCTGGACCTGGACATGAACCAGACCCCCGAGTCCCTGAGCAGCTTCGTCTCCGCGTTCCGGAGCCAGGGGAAAGCGTTCTTCGAAACCCGCCACCGGAGAAAAGACGGCTCCGCCCTCCCCGTGGAACTCCGGGCAGTCCGCCTCGACCTGACCGACCGCATGCTGATGCTGGGCATAGCCCGTGACATCACCTCGCGCAAAAAGACGGAAGCGGAGCTGATCCGCCAGAAAAAGCTGCTCCGCTCGCTCATCGACAGCACGCCGGACGCCGTCTACGTCAAGGACGCGCAGGGCCGCTACCTGCTGGTGAACCAGGAGGCGGCCCGACGGGTGGGAAAACCCGTCGAAGACATCCTGGGCCAGTCCGACTCGGCTGTGTTCCCGCCGGAGCAGGCCGCCGCAATCAGGGAATACGACCAACTCGTCCTCGCGGGCAGCGCCACGAATACGATCGAAGAACAGCTGACCACAATGGACGGCTCCAGAGCGTTTCTCACCACAAAAGGGCCGCTCTTCGACGAATCCGGCCAGAAAGTCGGCCTGTTCGGGTTCTCCAGGGACATAACGGAGCGCAACCGGGTCACAGAGACCATGGTGCAGACCGAGAAGATGGCCAGCGTGGGCGGACTTGCTGCGGGTATGGCCCACGAGATCAACAACCCCCTGGGCGGCATCATGCAGAGCGCGCAGGTCCTGGCCATGCGCCTGCGCCCGGACGCCCCGGCCAACCTGGCCGCCGCCGGGCGGGCAGGATGCCCCATGGAGGCCCTCCAGGCATACTTCGAGGACAGGCAGCTCCCGCAGCTTCTGGACGATGTACGCGAATCAGCCAAACGCGCAGCGGCCATCGTCTCCAACATGATCGAATTCAGCGAGGTCGGCTCTTCGGCCTGGCTGCCCATCGACCTGAACGTCGTGGCCGAGAAATCCATCGAGCTCTGCGAGCAGGATTACAACCTGCTGGAACGCTACGACTTGAAGCACATCGCCATCATCCGCGAGTACGACACGCAGGAACTGAACGTGCCCTGCTCCGCCAACCAGATGCAGCAGGTGCTGTTCAACCTGCTGCGCAACGCCGCCCAGGCCCTGATTGAGGCGCAGACGCCAGAACCCGCCATCACCCTGCGCACCCGCAAAGAGGAAAAATGCGCTGTCATCGAGGTGGAGGACAACGGGCCCGGCATGGACGAGGCCACGCGCAAACGCATCTTCGAGCCGTTCTTCACCACCAAGGGACCTGACAAGGGCACAGGGCTCGGGCTTTCGGTCTCCTATTTCATCGTGGTGAACCGGCATTATGGCACGATCACTGTCCAGGCTGCGCCAGGTGGCGGGACGCGCTTCGTCATCCGGCTGCCCCTGGAGCGGATCGCCCCGGCTCAGGGCCTCGCCGGGGGGAGGCCTGACCTGGCCTGACGCAGGATGGGCGCTTTGGCCGTGATGGGGATGTGCGGGTGTCGGCGGGGGCAGCGCAGAGGAGCCTCCGGCGGCCAAAGGAACCAGTTCCTTTGGAATCCTTCAGTGCTTCGCGGGTTTGGGCGGCACGCCGGTCAGAACCGGTTCATTCTCGGCCTGCAACCCGGAAACGCAACAGGAAGCGGCCGCCCCATGCGGGACGGCCGCCACATGCGTGCCTCCGGGCCGGATCAGCCTATGCCCAGTTGGGCCTTGATGTCCGTGATGTCCTTCTGAAGTTCCGCCACCGACTGCTGCATGGCGTCCATGCGGTCCACCAGCTTCTCCAGATGCCGGAAAATCTTCTCGTTCTCGTATTGTCCGCGCGTTTCCTTGATGAGGCTCTTCTGCGCCAGGTCTGCATCGTGTGACATGCTTCACTCCCTGTGGCTGCGGTGCGTTTGCCTGGTTGACTTGCGTTCCTCTGGCCGCCGTTTCGCACGGATGCTCCGGGCGGCCTCGCGGCGCGTTTTCCCAACCTGACTCAAGAGTATTTAAGCGAAGTCGGGCCGGTATGTACACGGGAAATGCGGCCCCGGTCCGATTGAGCCGAACTGGGCAATCACCGTCCTTGCAGCCCTCGGGACGGCATTCCACGCTTTCAGATGGACCGTGAGGCGCACATGGGACGCATCAAGAACCGATAATAATCGCCGGAGAGTGCCGAACGCGCCCAAAATCACGATTTGTCCCCTCGCGTTCCCCTGGACGAAACGGCTTGCCATCCGCCCACGCCGGTACTAAATGTACTTGCTTTCCCATCACAGATTGCAGGTATTCCCCACCATGCCAGAAAAGCAGCCACATATATCGATCCCGCTCAAACGCTTGGTCCCCAGGGTTCTGGGCATCGGCGACCGTGAGCTTGGTTCATGGCCCGAGGACATCCAGGAGCTCGCCATTTCGCTTGCCAGCGAGCTCTTCCTGGTGCGTTACAACCCCTACATCGATGCCGAGGACGTGCGCGAATCCGTGGAGAAGCGCCTCACCGGCGCCACCACCATGCTCACCCCGGAGTACTTCCGCCTGCTTTCCAAGGCCGTGAAGGACTTCTGGGCCGCCTACGACGACGACACCCGCTTCCGCGAGGAACTCAAAGCCAAGGTTTCGCTCTTCCTGGACGAGAAGGCCATCCTGGACGGCCCCCACAACATGGTGGAATGCTCCACCGACGCCACCGACCTGCGCATGGAGCTGCCCCTCATGGTGCTGGCTCCGGACCGCACCGAGCACGTGCAGCGCATCATGCAGCTGGCGGGCGAGATGGGCTTCTCGGTCATCCCGCGCGGCGGCGGCTCCGGCTGCACCGGCGGCGCGGTCCCGGCGAGGCTTCGCACCGTGGTGCTTTCGCTCACGCGCCTCAAGCAGATCCTGAGCGTCAACCCCGAGGACAGCACCATCTGCGTGCAGGCGGGCGTCATCACCCTCCAGGCCATCCGCGCGGCAGCCGAAAAGGGCCTTGTGCTCACCGTGGACCCGGCCTCCAAGGCATCTTCGTCCATCGGAGGCAACATCTCCGAGAACGCGGGCGGCCCTTACGCCTTCGAGTACGGCACCACGCTCGACAACCTGCTGTCCTACAAGATGGTCACGCCAGACGCGCGCGTCATCGAGATACGGCGCGTGGACCATCCCCGCCACAAGATCCTGGACCATGAGACCGCCGTTTTCGAGATCGTGGACCAGGACGGCACGGTGCGCGACACCGTGGCGCTCCCCGGCAGCGAGATTCGCGGCGCGGGCCTGGGCAAGGACGTCTCCAACAAGTTCCTGGGCGGTCTGCCGGGCATGCAGAAGGAAGGCGTGGACGGCGTGATCACCGAGGCCTGCTTCATCTGCTACGAGAAGCTGGCCCACTCCAAGGTGCTGGTGCTGGAGTTCTTCGGGCGCTCCATGCACAACGCCATGCTCACCATCCAGGGCGTGGTGGCCCTTCGCGACCAGATCCGCCGCGAAGGCGACCTGGTGAAGATCTCCGCCCTGGAGGAGTTCAACGCCAAGTACGTCAAGGCCATCGAATACCAGAAGAAATCCTCGAAGTACGAGGGTGACCCCATAAGCGTCCTGACCTTGCAGCTGGACGGCAACGACCTGGAAGCCCTGGACAAGTCCGTGCGCGACATCGTGGCCATTGCCGAAAAGCACGAGGACGTGGACGCCTTCGTGGCCCGCGACGAGAAAGAGGCGGAGCTCTTCTGGGAGGACCGCCACAAGCTCTCGGCCATCGCCAAGCGCACCTCCGGCTTCAAGATCAACGAGGACGTGGTCATCCCCCTGGAGGTCATCCCGGAGTTCTCGGACTTTTTGGAAACGCTGAACCTGCTGTATCTTGCCAAGGCCTACCGCAAGGCCCTGCAGGAGGTCACGCGCCTGCCCGGCTTCCCGGACTCGGACGCGTTCGTGTCCATGGAGATGCAGTTCGCCTCGGAGATCCTGCGCGGCCTGCGCACCGCCGAGGAGCTGAACGACCAGGAGCTTGAGGTCCAGGCCTACTACTTCTTCACGGACGTGAAGACCCGCTACCCCAAGCTCTACGGCGAGATCGAGGCCATCCACCAGGACATGCTGGCCCGGCGCATCATCGTGGCCAACCACATGCACGCGGGCGACGGCAACTGCCACGTGAACCTGCCCGTGAACTCCAACGACCCGGAGATGCTGGCCCAGGCCCACGAAGCCGCCGACAAGGTCTTCGAGAAGGTCATGGAGCTTGGCGGCGCGGTGTCGGGCGAGCACGGCATCGGCATCACCAAGATCGCCTTCCTGCCCGAAGACAAGATCACCGCCCTTCGCGCCTACAAGCAGCAGGTGGACCCCAAGAACATCCTGAACCCGGGCAAGCTGGTCTCGCGCGAGCTGGACTCGCAGCCCTACACCTTCTCCTTCAACAGGCTCATCCGGGACATCCAGAAGACCGCGCTTCCCGACAAGGACAAGCTCACCACCCTGCTGACCAACATCCAGGTCTGCACCCGCTGCGGCAAGTGCAAGCAGGTCTGCCCCATGTATTATCCGGAGCGCGGGCTGATCTACCACCCGCGCAACAAGAACATAAGCCTCGGCGCGCTCATCGAGGCCATCTACTATTCCCAGGTGCACCACGGCAGGCCCTCGGCCCAGCTTTTGGAGAGCCTGCGCAAGATGACCGAGCGCTGCACCACCTGCGGCAAGTGCACCGCCGCCTGCCCCGTGAAGATCAAAACCGCCGGGGCCATCCTGGACATGCGCGCCTTCCTCCAGGAGAAGGGCGCGGGCGGCCACGGCCTGAAATCCAAAGTGCTGCATTTCGTCGCGGAAAAACCCGAGGAACGCGCCCCGTCCATGGCCAAGATGGCCGCCTGGGGACAGGCCGTCACCAACCATCTGGTTGGCCTGATCCCCGGACCGCTTCGCATGCGCTTCGCCAACCCCATGATGCATGGCTCAGGCCCGCTCACGGGATTTAAGAACCTGGCCGACGCGCTGCACCTGGAAAAGGGCGGCATCTTCGTGCCGGAGCGTCCCACGGGCGAGGCGGTGTTCTACTTCCCCGGCTGCGGCGCGGCCCTGTTCTGGCGCACCATCGGCTACGCGGCCCTGCACCTGATGCTGCGCTCGGGCGTCAGCGTCATCATCCCCGAGCGCCACATGTGCTGCGGCTATCCGCTGCTCTCCTCGGGCTACCAGGACGCCTACCGCAAGAACCGCGCCCGCAACATCGAGACCATCGGCGAGATCTTCGTCAAGGCCGCCAACGAGGGCGTGAAGCCCCAGGCCGTGCTCACCGCCTGCGGCACCTGCCGCGAGACCCTCTCCGGCTACGAGACCGAGGTCATCGCCGGGAGCAAGATCCCCCACTTCGACGTGGTGCAGTATCTGGTCTCGCGCCTGCCGGAGCGCTCCCCGGACGGCATGACCGCGTCGCCCAGGCTGATTTACCACGCTGCCTGCCACGCCGAATGGGAGGGGGTCTCCCTGGCCAAGGCCCCCGAGATGTACCGCCAGGCCATCGCGGACCTCACCGGCTCCAAGGTGGACATGTCCCCCGGCTGCTGCGGCGAATCGGGCCTCGGCGCCATGACCAGCCCCGACCTGTACAACCGCATCCGGCTTCGCAAGCAGGAGCAGCTGGTGAAGGACCTGGGCAACGCGCCCAGCGAATCCCAGCCCATCCTGGTGGGCTGCCCTTCCTGCAAGATCGGCATCAAGCGCTGCCTCTTGCGCTCCAGCCGCAAGCAGAGCGTCTACCATACGCTCGAGTACCTGGCCGCCATCTGGGAAGGCCCCAAGTGGCGCAGGAACTTCCGGCGCGCCCTGGCCCAGGCCAAGGTGGAAGGCAGGAAGAGGATCGTCAGCTTCGCTGAACCGGCGCTGGCCAAATAAGAATCCGGCCCGTGACAAGCATCGAACATCGCGGCCAAGGGGTCCGGGACGCTGTGGCGTTCCGGGCCCTTCGGCCCTTCTGGAGCAGGCCGTGAAAACCCTCGGCATCGATTTCGGCCTCAAGCGCGTGGGGCTGGCCCTCACCGACCCTGCCGGGTCCATGGCCTTCCCCCACAAGACCATCGAGCGCGTGGAGCGCCACGGCCAGTCCGGGCGCGACGCCCTGTTCGCGGAGCTCGTGGACATCGTGGCGCAGGAAGGCGTTGAGCTCATCGTGGTGGGCTGGCCCGCCCCCCCGGACGGCATCGACAGCATGACCGCCCGCCAGGCGACCAACTTCGCAGCCAGCATGGCCCGGCGCGTGACCGTCCCGGTCCTGCTCATGGACGAGACGCTCTCCAGCTCGGAGGCCCTGGACGACCTGCGCGCTGCCGGGGTCAAGCAGGCCAAGCGCAAGGCTATCCTTGACCAGCAGGCCGCCGTGCGCATTCTGCAGAGCTACATTGCGGCCCCGGATGCGGCGAGGCCCGTGGAGAGGAAATACTGATGCTCAGGCGCGCTCTTTCCCTCCTGGTTCTCCTGGTTCTGGCCGCTGGCGGGTTCGCCCTCTGGCAGGGGCACCGCTTCCTGACCGTCCCCCCGGAATCTCCTGGGCGCGAGGTCACCATACGCGTGGACCAGGGCATGAGCTTCGAGCAGATCACCGGCCTCCTGCACAAGGAAGGCCTCATCACCGACCCGCTGGGCTTCAAGCTACTGGCCAAGTACACCAAGCAGGACGGCAGGCTCAAAGCCGGGGAATATCTCCTGAATACGGGCTACACGCCCCAGAAGGTGCTGGACCAGCTGGTGAGCGGGCAGGCCATCCTGTACCGGGTCAGCGTGCCCGAGGGCCTGACCATGCGCCAGATCGCCCGCCTCACCGAGCAGGCCGGACTTGGCAGCGCCGAGAGCTTCGACAAAGCCGCGCGCGACAAGGAGTTGCTGGCCAAATACGCCATTCCCGCTGCCAGCGCCGAGGGGTTCCTGTTCCCCGAGACCTATCTCTTCACCAGAAAGCCCGGCAACGACGCCCGGCAGGTGGTGGAAGCCATGCTGGCCCAGTTCGCCAAGAACGCGGCCAAGGTCTGGCCGAACGGCGCGCCCGAGGGCAAGGCGCTCTTCGAGGCCGTGATCCTGGCCTCCATCGTGGAGAAGGAGACCGGACAGTCCGGCGAGCGCGGCAAGATCGCCGGGGTCTTCGCCAACCGCATGAGCAAGAAGATGCTCCTCCAGACCGACCCCACCATCATCTACGGGCTAGGCGAGAAGTTCGACGGCAACCTGAAGCGCGCCCATCTGGACGACCCCAAGAACCTTTACAACACCTATCAGCATCCCGGCCTGCCGCCCGGACCCATATGCAACCCCGGCCTGGAAGCGCTCAAGGCCGCCGCCAGCCCCGAGGTGCACGACTATCTGTACTTCGTGGCCAGAAACGACGGCACGCACCAGTTCTCCAAGAGCCTGGACGAGCATAATGCCGCCGTGGTGAAGTATCAGCTGCGCAAAGGGAAATAACTGGCCTCCGGCGGCCAGAGAGGGCGCTGCCCTCTCTGGACTCTCCCGCCAGGGGGATGATCCCCCTGGACCCTGCATTAGCTTCGCGCAACGCCCCGTTACAGTTCAGATCCCTGCCAAATAAGAGCCCTGAAGCGCGCAAAGCCGCGCTTCAGGCTCTTCAATTCTTGAAATCGCTATCTTCGTCGATGGCGGGGGCTGTGTGCTGCCACGGACGCGGCCTGCGCGGCAGAGTCCGAGCGCCGTACGGTGTGATTTCAGGCGGGGGCTGGGTGCTGTCACGGTCGGGTTCTGGCGGGCGGGCGACGAATCGTCTTCAAATCGGTTCTAGCCCGCCCGCCAGGACACGGACGGGACAGCAACCAGCACCCAGCCCCGCCCCCCCCCCGCGCACGACGCGAAGCTAATAGCCGGGTCCAGGGGAGGCTTCTCCCCTGGCGGGTGCAGGGCGGAGCCCGCCGGGGTGTGGGGCAGCGCCCCACCTCTCCAATGAACGAGGCCCCAGGGAATCATCCCCAGGGCATCATTTGTCAGAAAGAAAGTAGAGGCGTTACTGCGCCAGCCGCTCGCGCCGCACCCGCCCGGGGTCGGCGGGGATAGCCCAGGTACTCTTCACGGGCTCGTCCGCGCCGTCGATTTTCATGCGTTCGATCAATCCGTCCAGTATCCGCGCCTGCTGCGCCAGCTCTTCCACCGCCTGAGCGGATTGGCGCATGGCTCCGGACGTCTCGGCGGAGATGCGGCTCACGTCCTCGATGCTGCGGTTGATCTCCTCGCTGGCGGCGGACTGCTGCTCCGACGCGGCGGCAATGGACCGCACCTGATCGGTTGCCGCCTCCACCAGCGCAACGATCTCGCCAAGCACCCTGCCCGAGTCCTGGGCCAGCGCCGTGGCCGCGTCGATCCCGTCCACGGATTTTTCGACGTTTTCGATATTCTTTTTCGTGCCTTCCTGAATTCCCTGAATGGCCTCTCCGACTTCCCTGGTCGCGGTCATGGTCTTCTCGGCGAGCTTTCGCACCTCGTCGGCGACCACGGCAAACCCGCGCCCGGCATCGCCTGCGCGCGCGGCCTCGATGGCTGCGCGTGGGGGGCTATCCTTCTGATTTTTCACGGTTTATCCGTGAACGATGTCTTGACCTTGAGAAATCCAGAGATTTCCGAGTGTTATGCTGCATTTTCTGGCGCTTAAAGTCTCTCTGTAGTCTAAAAGATCATTATTTTTCAGCATGTTACAAACACAAGTCGAAAGTATCGTCGCTTGATTTTGTAGCAACAGAAAAAGGCGCTGTTAAACTACGCCAGCCCTTGGCTGTCCTTGCTTCCGGGGATCACTCGGCTTCGATCGTTCTAGGGAGCCCGATCCCCCTCTCTCCCTGCCAAACCCTCCACCCGACTGCCGCCCGGCACCTGGCCGGGCGGCCGCAGGCATTCCTTCGCGGGACGAGGGTTCATGCTCCTCTACCTCATTCCAGCGGAAGATCAACCAGGGCAGGGCAGCCCACCTCAGGAAGTATGCTGATGAAGGAATTCTTCTGTAAGACGCGCGTCCTTCGGACTCGCAGGGACCGGATGTTTCCGAAGACCACTTTCCAACGCAGGTATGCCGACCAGCTCCATGTCGAGTCATGGGCCGGGTTCACTATTGCGGAGGCTTTGCGCAAGGGATCGTCGCCTGACCAGGCGGTGGCGAAGGCGGCACAGCTCCTGACGGCAATCGCATTTCACTCGCAACGGTTGAGGAAAACGCCTTGCTGAGCCGGTTAAATGGGATTTTCCCGGCTGGGGTGGTCGCCGGGTTAACACGAGCCCCTTTCCCGGGGTGCGGGAGAGGGCCAAGGCGAAACCGCCCTTCGGGTCGGTCGGTCGGGCGTGGTGTCCCGGTCCTGACGAACCAACCGCTCGGGCAGCCTGGTGGCCGTGGGCACCTTGCAGGCGGTGTCAGACAACAATCATCACTATCACAAGGATCGTCGTTATGAAAACTGGCTTCGGACTCATCTGCCTCATGCTGTTGATACTGCATGGCGGCAGCGGACATGCGGCAGAAAAGAGCATCAAGGCAACGAACAGGATTTTGTCAAACCATCCTTTTTCATATGAAGTCAGCCTGACCGCACCTGTCGATACATTCATTGTGTTGGAAGACAGGAGTTTCGGCGTACCGTTGGAATTATTGCAAGGCCAGACGGTTCATTCAACTACAGGAACATTGCTTCTGATCCTGTCTTCGGTTGAGCATGCCTATTTCAAAGAAGGCAGGCTTATGCGCTATCTGTACATGCGTGATCCGCAGAAGCCGCAAAGAGCTTTGCCCTCCGTGGAGTTTCGGCTTGCAGCGCAGATAGGTCAGAAGGCCTTCATGCATTATTTTGAGCCGGATCATTTCAGTAGCCTGCCGGACTCTTCCACGCCTTTTGTTATCGAAACAATTGATGGAAATAAGTTTGGCGTTACCTACGACGCGGCAACCAAGACCTACGCCTTTACTGTGGGGAAGAGTGAGTAATGGTCGTGTCCGGAGTGTTTACATCCGCACCTGGCCCTGCTGCCAACTCCACAGGGTCAACGTCAATTTTAAAACTGAGGAAGCTTTGCTTCCATGTCGGGCACACGATGTTGACTGTGTACGTCCCCTGCTGGACGGCCTGCGTTCCAGGGGCAGAAAATGTGTACCGGAGAGCATCATTGGTAAAGACGTACGCTGTACAGTCATTCCCCATGCTGATGGTCAAAGGAGTCAGCGAGCTTTTGTTTGTAGATTTCGGGGCACAACCAGCCAGGAGCAAGAGAAATGCAGTGGCAATACAAAGACTGATGGAGCGCATGAGGCCTCCCGTGGTTTCAGCTGGCATGCTTCTTCCGTTCAGTAAAACTTCTTCGGCGAAACCGCCCTTCGGGGCGGTCGGCCGGGCGTGGTGTCCCGGTCCTGACGAGCCAGCCGCTCGGTCAACAGTCCAACCGGGAGCACCGGCGACGAAACAGCGACTGGCCTGAAAAGGCGAAAGCCTCGGGTGCAACCGAGGCTTTCAAAAGCACGAAAGGCAAAGGCCATTCACAATTGGATGGCCGAACCGTACCCGAAAGGGGAGGTCCCGTCAAGGGGTCTGAGTGTTTTTTGTACTTTTCTCTCCAAGTCGCAAGGGCTTGAAACAATTGGAAAATCTCACGGGATGGGACGCGAAACGCGACCATGTGGAGGAGTTTGTCATGAGAACATTCGACCTCTCGTTTTCAGCGGTGATTCTCTACGGCTGCCTCATCAAGCGGTGCGGGCCGCGCGGCCATTGCTGGCCAGGCCAGGCCACCTTGGCGCGAGACATGCGCAGGAGCGTGCGCTCCGTCCAGGCAGCGATCCAGGACCTGAAAAAGGCAGGGCTCATCGCCGTGGAGAACGGCGGGCGGCGCAGCAACATCTATCGGCTGGTGCTCCATCCCGCGATCCTGGCGGAAAGGGCGCGCCGGAGGCCGAGGGCCGTTTCGAGGCAAGGCCAGCCGGATCAGGCCGGAAGACACGGAAATGGATCGTACCAAACAAGTTCATGCCGCACGCAACCTGCTGTTTATCCCGCAGAAAAGTGCGCACGAAATAATAAAGAAGAAATACAGAAGACCCCCCTACCCCCCGCAAGACGGGGGGAGGCGATGGAGCTGGCACCGGTACCCGCTTTTGCCGGGAGCGACAGCCGCAGAAGACCGAAGGCAGTTTTACGCCAAGTGAAGAGATCGGAGAAAGCAGGGCGCGTCGCCCGGCTCAGTCAGGACGAGCTTGCCGAGGCAGACAAAACGTTCGGGGTGATCCTGGCGGTTTGGCCTGAAAACAAAAATCCCGATCCGGGCAAAGCCAAGCGCCTGTGGCGATACCTTTGGCGCTCCGGAGTCCTACCCGATGCGGCCTTCCTGGTGACGACCATCAGGGAAAACCTCGAACGCAATTTCCGTTGGCTGAGAGGCTATGCCCCGTACTTGGCCAACTGGCTCTGGGCCAGGCGCTGGGAGGAGGAACTTCCTGAAGCGCCGAGGAAGGCGCTCCAGGATGGCCATGAGGCCGAAGGCCAGGAATCCACCGGAGCAGTAAGCGCGCAGGCGGATACCTCGAACAAGGCTGGGCACGCTCCGAACGTCCAGGAGAATGCCAAGGGCCACCGCCATGAGGAAAAGCAGGGACTTCCCGCCAGAATCCAGGAGGCCTTGGACGCCATGGCGCTGGGTCTGGGACGCGCCCTGTCCGGCCGGGAGAGATCCACGGCAATCTCGGCACTCATCCGGCTGGGCACCAGACGGTCTTATCCGGCCCGGGAAGCCTTGAGGCAGGAAGCACAAGCTTATGCCGCCTTAGCCGAGGAGGAGTTCTTCGCATGGATTCGAACGTCTCTTGTTCCATGGGCCGAAGACCACTGTGAAACACATGAAACCACGGATGCAAAGGCAGCGTAAATGGAAAAACTCACAGGGAGTGATGTCATCAAATTCAACATCACGGATTTCGTCACGGAAGGCTTCTTGATCTCTCCGGGGGCGAAGCTGCTATACTTCGTGATTGTCCAGAACTGTGGCGAAAACGACGCAATTACAGTTTCGCTGGAGACGCTGAGAAAGAAGATCGCCGTCAGTAAGCCAGCCATGCGCTTATACATCGGTGAAATAGTGAAGACCGGGCTGGTGACGTTGAAACGCGAAGCCCAGAAGAAGTTCACGTTCCAGCTGCGGTTGCACCCAAGGATCGTGGCCGAAATTGAACGGCAGAAGGCTGAAGGCAAGTCATGACAGGCGGGAAAGGCACAGAGGCCCCCACCGGCCCCCACCGGCCCGAAGCGGGCCGGAGCCCGTGCCTGCGGGTGGCCAGGTTCAACCAGCTCGACCCCAGGTCCGTTCAAAGGCAGGCCTGGGAAAAGGTAGGGTTTCTGGACTCCCTTCATAGCCTGTCGCGGATCGAGAGGCGAGCGTTCCCTGTTTGTGCTGGGTACGGCTCCGCCGAAGAGCCTGCACGCCGAAGCGGCGTGAAGAGGGGCGAGGGGCAAGGGCGTAGTCATGAAACCAAGTCCTGAACAAACGCCGCACAAGTATGCGAACAAACGCAATCTGGCACGTGTGGAAACAGTCGAACTGATGGACGACATACTGAAGTTGCTGTTGAAGAGCCACACACTGGCTGAGGTGTACCGGATGTACATCGTTCAGAAGAAGATTTCGCAATATTGCTTCAAGACATTTCAGAAAGCAGTGAAAGAGGTTTTGAAAGCCAAAGGTTACACCCTGCATCGCAACGCACTTCCAATGGAAGTGATAGTAGCGGCCAAGAGCGGGCAAGAATCACAAACGCTGGTTCCGGCTGCGGGGAGTTCCACACCAGGGACGGCGAACACCAACTTACCCGCTGTTAAGGATGATTACGGAATCCCGCGCGGGGTGAAAATCAACGGATGAGAACATGAAACATGTGCATTGGATTCTTCAGGGCAAAGGCGGCGTCGGCAAGACGTTCACAGCGTTCGTCCTCCATCAGTATTTCCAGGCCAAAGGCATGGAAGTGATGGGGGTGGACACCGACGTCGTGAATCACTCCTACGCGGCATACAAGCAGTTCAATGTGCATGTGCTGCCACTGCTCAAGGACGAGGACTTGATCGACAAGGAGAAGTTCGACGCAATCGTGGAGATGGTCAGCACGATGCCGGACTCAACGTGCATGGTGGTCGACTCCGGGGCGTCCACCTTCTATCCGGCGACTAAGTACCTGAAGCAGCAAGAGATTCCGCAGATGTTCGGCGAAATGGGCGTACGTCTGATGATGCACACGGTCGTCACGGGTGGCCAGGCGTTGCAGGACACCGTGGACGGCTTGGCCCTGGTGATGAAGTTCTTCCCGAATGTTCCCATCGTCGTGTGGCTCAATCACAAGGACGGAGTGGTGAAGCACGACGGGAAGCGGTTCCAGGAGTGGGATTTCTACCACGAGAGCGCAAAGTTGATCCACGCGGTGATCGACCTTCCTGAGCGCGACGAATCGACGTTCGGCAAGAACCTGCGGGAACTTCTGGCGCGCAACCAGACCTTTGAAGATGCGTTGGCCCCGGAGTCGGAACTGTACCTGATGGTGAAGCACCGCTTGAAGATCTACTGGCGGGACATTTTCACCGTCGTGGACGCGGCTGGGCTCCTGGAGGAGGCGTGAGTTCCCGGAAAGCGCCGAAGGCGCGGGAGGGACAGCAGGAGGAAGAGCAGGCGGAATCCATCTTCCTCAGGGGAGAGGACGTGGTGGCTGCGATCCAGGCTCAGCTGGGGGTCAAGGTTTTGGATGACGATCCCGTGCTCCTGTTCATGCCCACGGCCATGAACATGCTGATCGGGAAGTTCAACTTGCTGCTCAGGAGACACCGCGAGGAGTTCAAGGAGCTGCTCGACCGGAACGTGACGGATTACTTCACGCAGAGCCAGGCGGCGGCCAACAAGATCGGCCAGGCCCTGGAAGCGACCTCGATCGGGGCCATCCGCACCATCCTTCGCGACTTCCGCAACAGCATGCTGCTGTTGCTGGCCATCCAGGTCGTCATAGCCTGCATCACCGTGATCGCGGTCATAAAGCTGAGGTAACGCGATGATTGACGACCGTCTCTTGCGAAACCTGGAGCAGGCCATGGGGCCAGTGGCCATGGAAGCGCTCCGCGATCCGGACGTGCTGGAGATCATGCTCAACCCCGACGGCCGGCTGTGGCTGGAGAAGTTCGGCGAGCCGATGTTCGAGGCCTGCCGCATGTCACCTGCTGAGGGACAAAAAATCCTCTCCCTTGTGGCCAGCGCCCTGGGCGTGACAATCACGGCATGCTCACCCGTGGTGGAAGGGGAATTCCCTATCGACGGAAGCCGGATAGAGGGAGTGATTCCTCCCCTGGCTCCTGGCCCCTCCTTTTGCATTCGGAAAAAACCCGCGCGCGTGTTCACCCTGGCCGAGTACGCCGAGGCGGGCATTATGGATGCCAGGACCAAGGATTTCCTGGAAGAGGCGGTCCTGAGACACGCCAATATCATCGTTGCGGGTGGCACTGGCTCCGGCAAGACCACCCTCGTCAACGCGCTCATCGAAACCATGTCCAGGCTGTGCCCGCATGACCGCGTGCTGGTCATGGAAGACACCTGCGAAATCCAGATTTCTAGCCAGAATGCTGTCTCTCTCCGCACCGCCGAGGGCTGGGACATGCAGAAGATCACCAAGGTCATGATGCGCATGCGCCCGGATCGGATCATCCCGGGCGAAGTGCGCGACAGGGCCGCCCTGGAAGTCCTGAAGGCATGGAACACCGGCCACGACGGGGGGATAGCAACCCTGCACGCGAACAGCGCCCTGGAGGCGCTGAGGCGCTTGGAGCAACTTGTAGCGGAAGTGACGCCTGCCCCCATGCAATGGACTATCGGTAGCGCCGTGGATGTAGTCGTTTTCATCGAGAAGAGCATGGAAGGCAGAAGAGTGTCGCAGGTAATGCATGTGGATGGCTATGACGAGCAAAGCAAGTCGTATTCCACGAAGTTCATTGTGAACAATCGGCACTCATCCCGTGCCGAAGCATGGCATGAAAAATACATCGTTGGAGAAGCAGCATGAGAAAACTGTATTTGTCCCTGACCAGCGCGACCATCCTGACGTTGACGACCTGCTCCATGGCGTTGGCTTCGTCCGCCAGCGGGCTCGACCAGTTCACCAGCCCTCTGGAAAAGTTCATCGGCTACATCACCGGGCCTTGGGGCAGATATATCGCCATCGCGGGCATCGCCTTGGTGGGGTTCTATTTCATCCGTCACAAGGAGGATCTGACCGGTGGCGTGAAGCTCGCGCTCGACGTCATCCTGGCCATCTGCTTCATCGCCCTGGCCACGAATGTGGTTGACGGCCTGTTCAGCTTCAGCGGGGCGCTTGTATGAGCATCGCGCCGCGCAAAACCCCCATCCGGCAATCTCTACACCGTCACAACCACGTCATGGGAGCGGAGCGCGATCCGGTTCTGTACCTGGCGCTTGCGTCCTTCATGGTGGCCATGGCCGGGATGAACAAGATCGGGGCGGCCGTGGCCGTGCTGCTCTACATCAGCGGGATGTTCGTCCTGCGCAGGCTGGCCAAGGCCGACCCCATGATGTGCCGGGTCTGGTGGCGGCACAGCCTGCAACAGCTCTACTATCCCGCAAAATCCAGCATCTGGAGCCTCGGATCGCAGGACTGGAGGAAATCCTGATGCTCGACCTGAGACAGTTCCGGTCGAGAAACCGGGGCCTGGGAACCGTCTTGCCGTACGCTGCCCTTGTTGAACCGGGCATCGTCATGTGCAAGGACGGCACGTTTCTGGCCGGGTTCGAGATCAGCGGTCACGACACCGCATCGAGCACGCCGGATGAACTGGCCGGCGTTTCCGCGCAGTTCAACAACGCGACTCGGGTCCTGGGCACCAACTGGCTGCTCAATGTGGACGCCGTACGTGCCAAATACCGGGCGTATTCTTCGCCTGAAAAGAGTTTCTTCCCCGATCCGATCACCCAAATGATCGACGATGAGCGCCGGAGCTACTTCGGCGGTGATGTGTACCGGACACGCACATGCGTCACCCTGGCGTTCAGGCCGGATTTGGGAGTGCAGAAGGTGGCTGCGGCCGCACGGGTCGGAGGGGCCACTTCCAGCGCTCTTGAACGATCCCTGGCCGTTTTCAAGCATACCCTCCTGGAGTTCGAGGACGCCATGTCTGCCGTTCTGGCGTCCATGCGCAGGCTGGAGGACTACCCGATCGAGGAGGAGGACGGGGAGGTCTGGTACAGCGAACTCCTGTCCCACTTGCAACTGTGCGTGAGCGGCGTGGACCAGCCGGTGCGCATCCCGCGATGCCCCATGTACCTGGATGCGTTGTTGGGGTCCGAAGATCTTGTCGGTGGCTTCGCCCCCCGGCTTGGCGAAAAACGCCTCGCCGTGGTGGCCATCGACGGACTGCCGCAGGAGAGCTGGCCATCCATGCTGGCCAGCATCGACGGACTGCCTTTGCAGTACCGGTTTTCCACCAGGTTCATTTGCCTGGACCAGTATGACGCCCAGAAGGAGATCAATACCTACCGGAAAGCGTGGAAGCAGGGCGTCGTCGGCTTCTTCGACAAGCTCTTCAACCACGCGAATCCGCGACTGAACCGGGATGCCCAGCTCATGGAGGCGGACGCCGAGGAGGCGCTCACAGAGGTCCAGGGCGGGTATGTCGGAGCCGGATACGTCACTTCCAACGTCGTCTTGATGCATGAGGATGAAACGGAGTTGCGCGACTGGGCTCGCGAATTGCGCCGGACGTTCATCACCATGGGTTTCGGATGCCGCATCGAGTCCATCAATGCGATGGAAGCGTGGTTCGGTTCGCACCCGGGCAACTGGTTCGCCAATGTCCGCAGGCCCATGGTCAACACCATGAACCTCGCGGACTTGCTCCCTCTCTCCAGCGTCTGGACCGGCGAGGAGTTCTGCCCCTGTCCGTTCTATCCGGCCGAGTCGCCACCGCTCATGGTCTGCACGACCGATGGCGCCACGCCGGTCTGGATCAACCTCCATGTGGGGGATGTCGGGCACACGCTGATTTACGGGCCTCCTGGCTCCGGTAAGTCCACATTGTTGGCCCTGATCGCCGCACAGTTCAGGCGATATGAGCGGGCGCAGATATTCGCGTTCGACAAGGGTATGAGCCTGTATCCGTTGTGCACCGCCACGGGCGGCACACACCACGAACTCGGCAAGGATAAGGGACTGGCCTTCGCTCCCCTGCAACACATTGACGATCATGCCGACCGCGTGTGGGCCGAGGGTTGGATTGCCGACTTGCTGGTGTTGCAGGAAGTGAAGGTGACTCCGGCGATCCGCAACGCCATTCACGCGGCCATGGAGCTGTTGGCGGGGAACCCGCGCAACATGCGCAGCCTGTCGGATTTCGTGAACCAGGTCCAGGACGACACGGTGAAGGAGGGCCTTCGGTACTATACCCGCTACGGGACCATGGGCCACCTGCTCGATGCCGAGTCGGACACCTTGGATATCAGCTCCTTTCTGACCTTCGATGTCGAGGAGTTGATGGGCATGGGGGATAAAACCCTTATCCCAGTGCTGTTGTACCTGTTCCGACGCATCGAGCGCGCGCTCACGGGCCAGCCCACGGTCATTCTCCTCGATGAGGCTTGGATCATGCTTGGCCATCCCGTGTTCCTGGCCAAGATCAGGGAGTGGCTGAAAGTGATGCGTAAGGCCAACTGCGCGGTTGTTCTGGCCACGCAGAACATTTCTGACGCTGCCGAATCAGGCATCATGAACGTCCTGGCCGACTCCTGCCACACGAAAGTGTTCCTCGCGAACGTTTCCGCCCGTGAGATCAACCAGCGTCCCTACTACGAAGCGGTTGGCCTAAACGACCGCCAGATCGACATCATTTCCACCGCCAGGCCCAAGCGGGATTACTACTGGGTCACGCCTGAAGGTCGGCGGCTCGTGCAGTTGGGATTGCAGAAGAAGGCCCTGGCGTTCGTCGGCGTCAGCGACAAGGAAAGCATCGCCAGGATCAAGGTCCTACAGGAAACCCACAAGGAATCGTGGCCACAAGAGTGGCTCAAGGAGAGAGCGGCATGAAAAAGGTGATGGTGAGATCATTTTTCCCGTTGGTGTGGCTGCTTCTGTTCTCAACATGTTCATTTTCGCAGGCATCTCCTGTCGTGTTCTGCACGAATTGCAGTGATAAGTTTACGCAAATGATAGACAGGATAACGAACGTTGAAAAGCTGCAAGAGGCATACAAGCAGGTCAGCGAGGCCATGCAGCAGACGCAGAAACAGATACAGATGGTCCAGACGGGTTTTGATCAGTACCAGAACATGCTGAAAAATACGGCTTCCCTGCCCTCAAGCATACTTGGGCAGTTGCAAGGACAGTTTAGCCAGGTTTCACAGCTGTCGAAACAGTTGAAGCTCAACCGAGGCGATGCCTCGGCGTTGAGCCAGATATTCAACAAGATTTATCCGCCCAAGAAGGGGTTGACTCTGCCTTCCGCCGATGGCGGCAGCGCGAAGCCGTGGAAAAACCCCAACGAGGTCGGCGAGGAGAAGGACGCCATTGACCAGGCTGCCATGGATGCGCAGCAGGCGGCTTTCGAGGTGTCTGGGCAGCAGATCGAAGACATCGAGCAGAACGCAGACCAGCTCGACACGGACGTGCAGCAACTCATGCAGACCCCTGACGGCCAGGTGAAGGCCGTCATGGCGGGGAACCAGCTCCTGGGCCGACTGCTTCAGGAGAGCCAGAAGCTGAGGCAGCTCTTTGCGGTCTCCACCCAGGCCCAGGCCCAGCAGGCCATGAACGAGCGCAAAAAGGTGCTCGACCAGGAAGCGTGGGGGCAGGCCACGAAGACTGACAAGCTGAACGCTCCGACTTCAACTACACCTGCCGCCGGATTTTAAAATCCAGCAGCGGGACCTTTTGAAGCAGGCTTGTCCAAATGTTTTTTAAGTTTGTCTGTGTCATACATGTGTTGAATGGAATAGACATCCTTCTTGTCTTTCTCGCTGACAGGGCAGCCATTGGCGATGTTGTGTTCAACAGCCTTCACAAACTCATCACCTTTCAAGCTGGAAGTGTCTTTGCACTTGCTGCTCTGGTTGCATCCACCAACGCAAAGGATGACGAGGGTAATGCTAATGCATAATTTGAAGTTCGTCGTCATAACAACAGTACTCCTGTTTTTCGGAATTGCCGTGGCGGTCTATGCGGTGGAAGCACCACCGTCTCCTCTCAATCCGTACGATGACCAGTGGACACCTGAGGCCGACGGGTATCCTCCCTCGGGAGATGCGACACCAGCGCCAACTGGCGGAAGCGGCGGACCAAGCACTGATATAATAGTGCAAATCGTTTCCAAATTCAAGGAAAAGACCGACGCTTGGTCTAGTGTTCTGACAGGCGTCGCCATGAGTCTGTTTCGGACGTGCGTGATCCTCAACATCCTCGTCTTTGGCGTGCGTGCAGCTCTCAACAGATCAGCTCTAGACAACATTCTGAAGGAGTTTGCGCTCGTAATTCTGTTTACAATGTTCATGTGGGCGGTCATCGCCAATTATCATGAATGGTCGTGGAATATCATCAACGGGCTGAAAAAGATTTCCGGACAGCTCGGTGGCGCAAGCATGGTCGAGTCAGGTCCGATTGATGTGGGCCTTGCGATAGTCAAAAATATATTAAATGGAATAACAAAGTGGGAACCTATGAATGCGTTTGGAATGGTGTTGTGCGCGGCACTGTTGCTAATCGTATTCGCGCTCATAACAGCACAAATTGTCTTCGTGAAGTGTGAGGCCATGATCGCCCTGAATGCGGCGACGTTACTACTAGGGTTCGGCGGCCTGACGTACACCAAGGAATATGCGTTTAACGCCATGCGCTATGCACTCGCGGTCGGAATCAAGCTCTTCGTGCTGGAAGTCATCATAACCATCGCAATGCAGTTCGCGGAAGAGCTGAAGGGTGCCCCAGCAACTTTTGAAAGCATATTCGTCGTACTCGGCGCATCAATTGTGCTGTTGGCACTTTCCAAAAGCATTCCGGAGGTTTGCGCCGGGATCGTTTCTGGATCGCACGTGAGCAGTGGTCATGCGCTGGGGAGCGCGGTGGCCGGGATCGCGGGCGCTGCTGCGGGAATGGCCATTGGTGCGGCGGCGACCGGAGTGCGTGGGGCATCGGCCACGGCCCAGGCGGCGAGCATGGCCAGCGCAGCCGGGAAGACCGGCTTTGGCGCAATGGGGCACATGGCCGGGTCCATGTTCAAGGCCCATAAGGATGCGTTCATGCAAGGCGACAAACGAACCCATACCGGTCGAGCTATGCAGAACTTACGCCGGATGCATGACAACATGAAGAAGAAGTCTTGAAGTCCATAAAGAACACTGGGGGATCACGTGATGTTTTTCCGTAAGAAAGAGAGTCCTGCGGCGCAACCGCCCAAAGAGAAGTCGTCATACGTGAGCGGACGCGAAGAATGGCTTGAGCGTTACGGCAGCTACATCAAGAGGGAAGCGTTTTGGCGCACGACGGCGATCGTGACGCTGGGAATCTGCTTCATCTCCGTGGCCGGGAACGTGATGCAGGCCACAAAGAGCAAGATCGTACCCTACGTGGTCGAGGTGGACCAGCTGGGGCAAACCATGGCCGTGGGCAGGGCGGACGAGTCCACCGGGCCTTCGACGAAGGTGATCCAGGCGGAGCTGGCCAACTTCGTTATCCGCTGGCGCACGGTGAGCCCGGACCTGGAGATTCAGAAACGGTATGTGGACCAGCTCGATGCATTCTTGGAGGGGGCGGCCAGGGGCCAGGTCAAGGAATGGCTCAAGACGTACAATCCCTTTGAGCGAGGCAAGGACCGCATGGTCCAGGTCATCGTGAAGACACTCCCCTCCAAGGTGAGCGCGGAATCCTGGCGTGTCGAATGGACGGAAGTGACCCGCAGTTATGCGGGCATCCAGATGAGCAGCGAGAATTACCAGGCCACGTTGACGATCCAGATGCAACCTCCGGCCACCGATGCGCAGGTGCTGAAGAATCCGAACGGCATCTACGTGGTGGCCATGTCGGTTTCCACGGTCATGGACTCTGGCGCACAGGGCCGGAAATAGGAGCGCCAGATGGTCAAAGCGCCTGAAAAAGAGAAGCCCGAGGACGTTCTTCAGGTCGAACGCATGGCCAAATGGCCCCTGTATGCGTTGCTGGCCGTGGGGCTGGCAGTGGCCGTCTTCATGCTGTTCATGATGGACTCGGCGGACTCGAAGAAAAAGAAGGAGCAAGCACCGCGTCAGACGGTGAACACGACGGAGACAAAGGCTCCCTTGTTGCAGGCTCCGCAAGGAAGCCTCATGCAGCCTCCGCCGCAGCCTTCTGCGGCAGCGAAGAAAGAAGAACCGAAGCTGGTGACGGTGGTCACGAATCCGACACCTCTCGACAACAAGCGTGAGCTGGACGAATTGCAGAAGCGCAAGCACCAGCAGGCCATGAATGCCTTGTCGTCCCCGCTTCTGTTGAAGCGGGGCAACGAGAAGCCCGAGAAATCCGGGGAAAAGGATGCGGCACAGGTTGCGAGCACGCCGATCCTGGCCAGGGAGGTGGGGCAGCCCCAGGCCCCGCGCGAACTGAACCTGGAGAGTATGATGCCGACCCGGGAGGGGGCATACGACCCGGCGGCGGACAAGGACAAAGAGGGATTCTTCAACCGGGCGAAGACGGACGGCCGGTGGGTTTCACAGGAAACCCGTGTTCCCGGGTACAAGTACGAGGTGAAAACCGGCTGGGTCATCCCTGCGGTGATGGTCGGGGGAATCAACTCGGACCTGCCCGGGCGCATCACAGCCCAGGTGAGCCAGAACGTCTTCGATACGGCCACGGGTGAGAACCTTCTGATCCCGCAGGGATCGAAGCTCCATGGATCGTACGATTCACGCATCGTCTACGGCCAATCGCGCCTGCTTGTCGCGTGGAACCGGATCGTGTTCCCAGACGGCTCGTCCGTCACCCTGGAGACGATGCCGGGGACCGACAGCGCCGGTTACGCCGGGTTCAGCGACGATGTGGACAACCATTATTTCCGGTTGTTCGGCTCCGCCATCCTGATGTCGCTGATAGCTGGCGGCACCTCCTGGGCAGTGGATACCGTGACCCCAGCGAGCACCGCCTCCCTCGGCTCCAACAACTCGCCTTCCCTCCAGCAGCAGATGGCCTCGTCGCTTGCGACGCAGCTCGGCCAGACCACGTCACAGATGCTTTCCAAAAACATGAACATCAAGCCGACCTTGGAAATACGGCCCGGATACCGTTTCAACGTGACCGTTACCAAGGATTTGGTGTTCAGGGGGCCGTATGCAAATTGAAAATGATGGTGGCCGGTCATGGGGCCGGGATGCTGTTGCTGGCGTAGGTGAGTTCATTGCCGAGGTACTGAAGTGTTTTTGGAAGTGGACGTTGCGATTATCCACCATCGTCCTCGCATTCCTGTTCGTCCTGTACTTTGGCGTTGTTCATCTCCATTTGCGGTTCAACTTCACGTCGTCAATGCCGCTAGGCATCTACCGCGTTGCTCCTGCTGGTTCTCCTGTCGTTCGTGGGGATTACGCGACCTTTCGGCTTACGGGGCCGCTTGCGGCCTTGGCCATGGAGCGCGGCTACCTGGAGGCCGTGCCATGTCCAGGCGTCAAGACAATACTCGCTGAGCACTGCCCAGCGCCGCTGCTGAAGGCCGTGGCCGGTGTGCCCGGCGACGTGCTTGAGATCGGCCCGGACGGCATCCGGGTGAACGGGATCTTGCTCCAGGAGAGCCGCACCCGTGACACGGATAGCCGTTTTCGGCCGATGCCGGAAAGCCTGCTGCGGCCTGGGCCAATCGCCCAGGGCATGGCCCTGGTGATGTCGGATGCGAACCCGCAGGGATTCGACAGCCGGTACTTCGGACTGGTGTCCTTGGCGGGGTTGGAAAAGGTGCAGCCGGTTTGGACGTTCGGAGAGAAGGGGGATTTATGAGCCCGCAAGCAGGGTCCATGGTCCGGCAAACGCCGGGCCTGAGTTGGTGGTGTCTGGCCGTGATGTATTGCCCGGTGTTGGTCGGGATGATCCTGGCGGCCTTCGTGGCGGCGGCCGAAATCGACCAAGGCGGGAAACGCGCGGCGGGCGTCTGGTACGCCCCGAGTCTGGCGGTAACTGAACCCGAAAGGAAGGCGGAGTGATGAGAAGACGTAAGGCGATCTTGTTGATGATCCTGACCTGGTTGTGGGTGCAGCCGGTGTTCGGGGCGGACGCGCCCGGCCGGGGCAAGGGAGGGCAAGGCGACGGCCAGACGATGGACCTGAAATTGCCCATCAAGCCCTTGACCCCTGGCGACTACATGAGCCCGGACGTCAAATTGAGCCCGCGTGAGCAGCAGGCGGTGAAGCTGGCCCGGGAATGGGAGAGTGCCGGCGTCCCGCCAGTCCAGGCAGGCGGAAAAGTACTGTTCACCTTCGGGGCATCCGTTCCTGTCGTGGTGGGTGCGCCGAACCAGCTCTGCGTTGTGGAATTGCAGCCTGGCGAGGCGGTCAATGAAGTGCTTGTCGGTGATTCGGCCCGTTGGATGTGCGAGGTGGCCAAATCGGGGCCTGCCGCGCACATCGTGATCAAGCCCGTGGATGCGGGGTTATCCACGACAGCTCTCATTACTACGGATCGACGCTCTTACTACTTGCAGCTTGTGAGCCAAAAAAACGGTCATACGCCGCGCGTAGGCTTTTTATACCCTGATGAAGGAGCCGCCAAATACCGGGAGAAGCAGGACAAGGAGGCCAAGGAAAAGCAGTGGAAGACGGCCGAGGCGGCAGGCGAGCCGAAGGACTTGAGCCAGTTGAACTTCAGCTACGAGGTCAAGGGCGATGCTCCTTGGAAGCCCGTCCAGGTCTTCGACGATGGGCGTCAGACGTTCATCAAACTTCCGGCGGCTGTTCAGACCGGCGACGCGCCGGTCCTGTTCTCCCGTTCGGGCGGGCAGGACCAAATGGTGAACTATCGCATGAAGAACCTGTCGATGATCGTGGACGGAATTTTCCCGGAGACGTTCCTCATCTCTGGAGTTGGCAGCAAACAGCAGCGCGTGACCATCCGGAAGAAGTGAGGCGTGAAGATGGCAAAATACTTACTGCTTCTGGTGTTGTGTCTGTCCGGATGCGCCATGCAGGGCCGCCGTGCCGAGATCGGCGGAATGCCGGCATATGACGGCGTGACGGACACGTATCCCGGCGATGCCGGTCCTTTGGCGAAAGCTGCCGCCGACAACCTGGCCGAACAGTATCCGCCTGGATCGACCTCCGTGAGCCTGGCGAAGGTGAAGACGCCCTTCGGCAACGCGCTGGAGGCGGCCTTGCGCGAGAAAGGCTTCTCGGTCTCTTCCGACGGCAACGGCATTGCCATCGGCTACACCCTGGACATGTTCCAAGGGCAAACGCCGCCGACGTGCTACCTGCGGGTGCGCACAGCCGATGGCAACAGCTTCGGGACCGTCCGGGTCGTGGGCGTGGCCACGCCTCTCCAGGCCGGAAACCCGGCCTCTCCCGTGGAGTCAAAGGACTTGCCGCAAGAGCAGGCCGTTGAGGATCGCCCGGCCACGACTCCGGTTGCTTCCTCTACTCCGCCCCAGCCCCATCCCGAAAGAATGATGCCCGTCTCTGGGGGTCGGGCCGCCCTTGAAGCGGCGCGAGGCGATGCGACACCGGTCCGGAGCAAGGCCACGGCGGCGCGGATCGCCAAGCGTAATCGCATCCAGGTGGCGGACTTCTGCCGCTGGAACTCCGTGGCCCCGGAGAGCGTTTTGGAGGTCGGAAGGCTTGTGTATTTGCGTGAGCCTGCCGCCGGCGCTCCTGCCGCTGTGGCCAAGGCAGAGGCTGTTGCACAGCCTGTGGCCAGGACTGCTGATCGTCCCGCCAAGCCCCTCGCATCCTCTCAGCCAGCAACCGCGCCTTCCCCTGCTCCGGTCCAGGTTTCAGCGCCCGAGGGCAAGCCTGGCGCGCCAGCCTCTGCCCCTGCTCCCGCGAAAGCCACGGTTCCGGCCGGGAATTCGGCGGGGACGCCCCCTGCTGTCCAGGCCGCACTTGCAGAACTGACCCCGCCCTCCGCCGGCGCTGTGGAAAAGGTGCTGCCGGAAGTGGCGGCTGAACCGACCTCCGCCAAAGTATTGGAATGGGCGGTAGAGCCGGGCGGTGTGAAGCGACAGATGGAGGAATGGGCCGTGCGGGCGAAGTATCGCCTGATTTGGCGCTCGAAGCGAGACTACGTGTTGGAGACGCCAGCCCGTTTCGGCGGGTCGTACGAGGAGGCCGTGAAGGATTTGTTCACGGGGTTGCAGCGGGGCGGGCATGCGTTGCGCGTCACCATATACCAGGGAAACAACGTCGTTGAAGTGGCTGAAGACTAAGCCAGCAGCCATAGAAGGAGGAAGTAGTTGTGACAAGAAGTAAAATGCTGGTGCTGGCCGTAATGTTGCTGGTGTTGGCCATGAGCGGCTGCGCAAAACCGCAGAAGCATGAAGTGGATATAGAGCGCCAGGGGGAGAAGTTCAGGGAGCAAAGCCGTTCACGGGCCGTGATGGTGACCACGGAGCCATACATAGGGGCCAAGGCGGTTGAGTTAGGAACGGATGCGGACCCCGTGCTGAACCGGCATGTGACGCTCAAGAAGAAAGGCACCCTGTCGCAGATCACCGCAGCCATCGGCGAGCTGGTTTCACTGCCCGTGCAGGTGGGCGCTGATGCGGAGGGAACCATTAGCCCTGCGGCGCAAGCGCCAAAGCAGACTCCCCCGGCCATTCCCCAGGCTGGCCAGCCTGGTGTGAACCTGGAACTCGAGTCTTTGCTGAGCGTGCCCGGGGGGACTGGAAAAGCTACCACCCCCGCGCTCGATGCGCTGTCCGGACGCCAGCTGTCGATATCCTACGACGGCCCGTTGCGGGGACTCCTGGACCAGGTGGCCGTGGCATCGGGTTACGGCTGGGACTTTGAAAAGCAGAGCGGAAGCATCGTGTTCGCCCGGATGATGGTCAGGACGTTCACCCTCCTCGGCGCTCCGGGAACGGTCACGTTCGAGAACAAGGTCACGAACAAATCCAAAGAAAACAGCTCCTCAACCATCAGCGGATCGCAGGTCAACAGCGCCGTTTCCAGTTCGGACACGGCTGCGCAAACAGCGCAGTCCACCGGAACGAAGCTGTCCTTCGACATCTTCGGTGACACCGAGAAGGCCGTGAAGGCGCTGCTGTCGCCGAAAGGCGCAGTGGTCATCAACCAGGCTGCGGGAACTCTGACTGTTCGGGATACTCCGGACTCCGTCAGGAGGGTGGCCACCTTCGTTGAGGACATCAACAGCAGGCTTGGCCGTCAGGTGGCGCTCACGGTGCAGGTGTGGTCGCTGTCCATCAGCGACAATACGGACATTGGATTCAACCTCCAGGGGATCTTCGAGGACAAGGAACTTTCGATCGCTGCCGGAAGCCTTACCAATGTCGGCAATCTCAACACGGCGACCGCCACGATCGTATCCGGCAAGCTCAAGGGGTCCTCGGCAGTGCTCCAGGCATTACGCCAATGGGGAAATGCCTCTCAGGTGACTTCTGCAGGCGGCCTGGTCATGAGCAACCAGCCGGTGCCGGTCATGGCCATCGAGCGGCACGCCTACCTGGCCAGCGCCGGGACCTCCACCACGAACTACCAGCAGACCACGGAGTTGACGCCCGGCGAGGTGACCACGGGATTCGCGATGACCGTCATCCCGCACATCCTCGATCAGCGCCGCGTGATCCTCCAATACAACATCAATCTCTCGGCGCTCGAAGAAATGAAGGAGATCGAGACGTCGGACATCACACTTCAGTTGCCGCAGACTTCGACTCGCGCTTTCGCACAGCGTTCAGCGATGAGAATGGGGCAAACGCTCGTGCTGTGCGGTTTTGAGAAGCAGTCCACGGATTCAAGTACATCACTTGGAATACCAACCACAAAGAGGACGGCGAAGTCTGGAAGAACGCTGCTGGTTATCACCATCCAGGTGGAATCGGCGGAGGTCTAGGTCATGCGTGAGTTGGTCATTGGCAACAAACGTTATGCGGTGGGGCTGCACTGGCGTCCTGATTCGCCGCGTCCGGGCATGGAGGCGTTGCGGCGCGAAGCCCGCAAACTGGACCCCGTGGCGGACATGGTGACGTTCAGGCAACGCCAGCACGGGTTCGGCTGGAGCGGCGGGGATGAGCGCCGTTGGCGCGGCGTGAGGCCCTTGGCATCGAGTCTGCGCATCCCGTCGGATGGATTCCTGGGCTTTTTCCGCCTGGAGGATGCCCAGGGGCCGTACTGGTGGGTGTTCTCGCTGTTCCGTGGACAGATCGACGTGAAAGGCGACCTGGTGTTTTCGGAGCAGGACAAGGCCGAAGCCTGGTTCCAGGGACTTGCGGGGATACCTGAGACGGAATTCGAGTCGAAGCGCTGCGAGGACGTGGAAGAAAGCGTGCGGTGGATTACCGCCCTGCTGCCGCAGTTTTCACTGGAGCTGCCCTTCGTGCGAGGGGCCGCGCTCACTCCATTGCGGGACGGCTATGGGTTGCGCCCGGGCATGCTGTGGGCGGCAGGCGGCGTGGTGGTCCTCATGTGCGGCGGCTTCGGCTTGAAGCTGTACCTGGAGCATGAGGAGCAGCAGCGCGCTCAAGCTGCGGCGCAAGCGCTGCTGGTGGGAAAGGAGGAGCGCCGGCGCGAGATCGAGGCGCGCCCGGAGATGTATTTCCCGAAGCAGTGGGAGTCCGCGGGCGCTGTTGGTCCCATGCTCGATGCCGGTATGGCCGCGATCCTGGGGCTGCCCGTGACGGTGAGCGGTTGGGTCCTCGATGGCGCATCGTTCACGGGCAACGAGGTGTCGGGCTGGTATGCGCACCAGCCTGGGGCCAGTTTCCTGGCCCTGCCGGCAGGAGCGCGTCTTGAGACGCCGCAGAAGGCGGTGCTGTCCTGGCCGGTGCGAGTGCCCCAGGGGGAACGCCCGAAGGGGCTCCTTCCCCGGGAGCAGGCATCCCGGCGGCTGTACGAGAGCGCCCAACTGCTGGGAGCACATCTGAAACTCTCCTTTGCCGGGGCTCAGCGCCGTGAGGTGGATGGAATCGAGGTTTGGTGCCCGTGGCTTGAGGGGCAATGGGAGCTTGCGGGGGTGCCGTCGCTGGTTGTGTCGGACGGTTCGTTCCCGGAAGGCCTCACATTATTCCCGGGACTCACGCTTTCGAGTGTTTCCAATGACAAAGGCGCATGGGCGCTCAAAGGGAAGATTTATGCCCTCAGATAAAGACAACGTGATGCTTCCAGGCAAGGGCGACGCGCCCGAGAAGAAGCCCTCTTCACGCGAAGCGTGCAGGCTCTTTGCGGAGCGTACCCAGCCCGGACAGGGAACGCCAACTTCAACAAGCTGTCCCTATTCCCCAGGGCAAGCCTGTCCACCTCGCGCCCTCCCAGGCCTGCCTTTGAACAGTCCAGGCAGCCGAGCTGGCAACACTGCCCGGGCGAAGGGCACGGGCTCCGGCCCGCTTCGGGCCGGTGGGGGCCTGTGTGCCTTTCTCCCGGAGGCGCCTGAGCAGCAGCGCAGAGAAGAAGCGTACCGGAAGGCCATTGCTGACGCCATGCGTTCGGACCCGAGCGTGCTGTTGAGCGGTGAGATCAGATTCCCTGAGGAGGCTTCCAATGCTGCTCGGTGAAGGACGCAACAAGCGCAAAATCATTATGTGGATCGGGGCGCTGGCGCTGGTGGTGCCGTCGCTGTGGATGATCGTCGGGGAGGTCAGGCAGAGCTTTTCCCCTCCAGCGCCTCCAATCAAGGCCGGGGCGTCGGCTCCTTCTTCGCCTGGCGTAAAAACCTCTTCCGCTCCGGCTTCCGCGCCGAAGGCCGAGGCCCCGGGCGCAGCTACAGTTGCGCCGTCTCTCCAGGCTGGAGCGCCGTCCGTGACGGTGCCGGTGGCAGGTAATCTGAAGGAACTGACGAGGTTGCGCGCGGAGTTGGAGGAGGCGCGCTTGCAGGCTTCGATAGCTCAGGAGCGGGAGAAAGGGGCTCCGAAGGCGGCGGCTGCTCCGGTTGTGATCGCACCTCCTCCGGCCGTGACCTCACCCGTGCACAAGGAAGCCCAGACCGGGCCGGTGGTTGAAAGCGTCCAGGGAGCGGATGGACGCCTGACGGCAAGGGTCCGGCTTGGTTCCGGGAAGGTGGTGGGGGTTCGTCCTGGCGACCGGCTGGCCGACGGCGTTGTGGAAGCTGTGGGGCGTGACGGAGTTTCAATCCGGAAAGGCCGAAGCCTAACCATGATCGGATTTGAATAGGGAGACGCCCATGGAGACCGCGAAGATATTCGAAAAGATTCCGTCCAAGCTGCGCAGCCGTGTGGCGCTTGTGGACGGCGTGCTGCACGTGAGCGCCGAGGTGCGCGACGAACCAGAGGTACGGGAATGCTACAGTCATTTATACCACTCGTGGGGGGCTATTAAATACGAATTCCACCCGCCTGAGGAGTTCGACAAGCAATACGCCAACCAGTCCGCCAGGACCGGACAGGGCGAAAACGACGTGGTGCAGTACGCCATGGACCTTCTGGCCAAGGCGTACGAAGCGAACGCGACGGACATCCACATCATCGACTCCGGCCCGTATACGATGATCCGGTTCAGAATACTTGGGATGCTGGCGAACTACACGCACCTGGAAGGACCGTTCGGCCGCCAGGTGATCGCGTGCCTGTACCAGAAGATGGGGCAGTCGTCGGACACGAGCTTCAGCCCGTCGGAGCGGCAGGAAGGACGCATCGCCAAGCGGGAGTACCTGCCGGGCCCCGTGCATTCGGCGCGTGTTCACTGCGAGCCCATCGAAATCACCCAGGCGCAGGATAGCGTGGGCACGTCCATGGCCTTGCGGCTCCTGTACGACTCGACGCTGGCCCAGGGGAGCCTGGCCGAACGGATGGGACGGCTGGGATTCACGCCGGAGCATTGCGAGACCATGCAGTTCCTCACCCGGCGCACGGGTTTGACCATCATCTCCGGCCCGACCGGGCACGGAAAGTCTACCCTGCTCAAACACATCATGGAGGCCATGGTGGAGCGGACTCCGGAAAAGGCGTTCTTTTCGGTGGAGGACCCGCCTGAGTATCCATTGCGGGGCGTGCGGCAGGTCCTGATCGAAAAAGTCAAGGACGATAACAAGCGAGCCCAGGCGTACAAGGACGCCATTGCCGGGGCCATGCGTTCGGACCCGGACGTGCTGATGATCGGCGAGATTCGCTATGACGCGGCGGCATTGGCGGCCATAGACGCGGCGCTGACGGGGCACGGAGTGTGGGCCACTCTGCACGCGAACAACGCCTTCGGGATCATCGCCCGCTTGGTGAGCATCCTCTCGGGAAAAGCCATGAACGCCTTGGATCTTCTGTGCGACCCGAACGTGCTGGCGGGCCTCACCTATCAGCGCCTTTTGCCGGTGCTTTGCCCTGAATGCAAGGTGAAGATGCTGGAAATGAAACCCAAGGAGCTTGCGCGGTTCGTGCCTCGGGATGTCCAGCAGCGGCTGGACATCGTTTTGGCCGAGCAGGAGGGCGTGCATGTGCGCGGCCCGGGCTGCGAGAAGTGCCATGGGCTCGGGCTGGTGTCGCAGACAGTGGCGGCGGAGGTGATCGCCCTCGACCAGCGGATGCTGGCGCACCTGCGTGCGGAAAAGATGGCCGACGCATACGACTACTGGCTCAACGAGAAGCACGGCAAGAGCTACGTGCAGCACGCCTTGGACCTGATCCGGCAGGGAGTGGTGGACCCGTACTTGGCCGAAGAACGCCTTGGGGTGCCTCTGGACTTCAACCAGATGTTCCTGGAGGGGCGGCCGTGAAAAAGACGGAATACCTCTCGGCGCGCTTGAGCTTTGGTCCGGGCGTCCGCCAGCGCGCATGGCGCAAGCTGGCGGCGCAGACGAACCACGGCCTGAACCTGCTGCGCGCGGTGGAGCTCTTGCGGGCAAGAGCTGAACAACGCCAGTCTCCGGTGAGGCTGGTGTACGCTCAGGTGCTCGAATCGCTTTCGCTCGGCCTCGACCTGGGGACGAGCCTCACCGGTTTCGCCAGTCCGGAAGAGATCATGCTCATATCCGCCGGCCAGCGCTCGGGCACACTGCCCGAGGGCCTCCAGCTGGCGGCCGGACTGCTCACGGCCAAGGCTGCCATGCGCCGCGCAGTGTTCTCCGCCTTGGCCTACCCCGTGTTCCTGTTCGCCATGGTGGGCGTCGTGCTCGCCGTGGTGTCGATCATGGTCATGCCCAACCTGGCAGCGCTCTCCTCGCCCTCTTCCTGGACCGGCGCTGCCTGGGCTCTGTACGCGCTGACCAGCTTCGTCGCATCGCCGGCAGGAGGCATGGCCCTCGCGGTGCTCCTTGGGGCCATCGCCTGCGGAACAGCTGCCCTGCCGTTCTGGACCGGCAGGACGCGCCAGGTGGCCGACGCGATCCCGCCCTGGTCGATCTACCGGCTCACCGTGGGCTGCACCTGGCTCTATACCCTGGCCACCATGATGCGGGCCGGCGTGCAGCTGTCCCGTATCCTGGAGAGCATCCTCGATTCGGAATCGACCACGCCGTACCTGCGTGAGCGGGTTTTGGCGGCTTCTCGGGAGTTCGGCATGGGCAAGAACCTCGGAGAGGCCTTGTATGACTCAGGCTTTGATTTCCCCGACAATGAAATCGTTGACGATTTAAGGGTGTACGCGGCTTTGCCGGGCTTCCACCTGCGAATGAACGAACTGGCCACGGAGTGGATGGACGATGGGGTGGAGCGCGTGAAACGGCAGTCCCGTGTGCTCAACCTGTTCGCTCTTGTGCTGATTACGGGTCTGGTAGGCCTTATCGCCGCGTCGATAGGCTCTCTGCAAACACAACTGCTGCAAGCTGGAGGAATGTAAAATGAGCTTTCTTGAAACCATTGGCGCGATTCTCGTGGCGCTGATCGTCCTGGCCGGAGCGGCCTTGGGGCTGCAAAAGGCTTTTACCGGCGTGAAGCTCAACGACACCGAACAGAATTTAATCGTCTTGCGCATGCAGACGCAGCAGTTGTTCTCGGGAAGCCCCGGCTACACGGGTCTGGACAATACCATGGCGCTGAACGCGGGCCTGGTTCCCAAGCAGTTCGTAAAGGGCACGGAGCTGGTCAACCCATTCGGGGGAACCATCACCCTGGCCGCGTCTTCGGACGGCTCGTCGTTTACCATCACACTCACTGGAGTCCCGAGGGAGGAGAGCACCAAGTTGGCCACCTTCCAAGCGGACGCATGGCTTGGCGTGAGCGTCAATGGCACGGACGTGACCGGAGGCAGTGTCTCGGACATCCAGTCGGCGTGCAGCAGCTCGAACAACACCATCATATTTGCTGCGAGGTAGGCATGCCGTTGTCGGATCTTGTGTTCTCCGACCTGTTGATCCTGCCGGACGGGACGGGGCGGCTGAAGGGCTGCCCCGATTCGGGGCAACAGCTGGTGGAGCTGCCCGGAGAGTATGCGGATGAGATATCCGATCTGCCCAACAAGCTGACGGGAGCGTTCCTGACCTCGCGCCGTGATCCGGAGACAGGGGCGCGCGTAGGCAAAACCACTATCCGGTTCCTGCACCAGGACGTGCACTACCGGGCGGCGGACTTCGAGGACGTGAACGGCGGCCGAACCTGGTTCTTGCGCCGGCTGCCCGAAAAGGTGCCCGGTCTTTCGACGCTGGGGCTACCTCCCTACTTATGCGAGTGGCTGCTCATGCGCCAGCAGCGTCACGGGCTGGTGTTGGTGGCCGGAGCGCAAGCCTCCGGCAAGACGACCACGGCCAGCGCCCTGGTGGCAGGCCGTCTGGAGCACTTCGGGGGCCATGGGGTGACGTTTGAGTGCCCGGCGGAACTCCCTTTGGCCGGGGCCTGGGGGGAACACGGCTACTGCTTCCAGACCGAAATCGACTCGGAAGCCGAGCTGGCCGTCCACATCGAGCGGGCGCACCTGTACGCCTCGCCCAACGTGATCTTCATCGGGGAAATCCATACGCGACACGCGGCCACGGAGTCATTGCGGGTGGCCATGGGATCGCGTCAGCAACTGGTGGTGGCCACCATCCACGGCTTTGATGTGCAGGCCGCCTTGGAGCGCCTGCTCAACTGGGCCAGGGAGACCGATGGAGCCAATGCGGCCGGGCACCTGGCCAACTCGCTCCTGGCGGTCATCTTCCAGGACCTGGAGTGCGAGGAGCGGTTGCAGAAGGTGCCTCAGTTCCTTTTGCTGCCATTCCCCTATCCTGGCCAGTCGAATGAATCCCTGATGCGCGTGCAAGGCACACGGGCCAAGCTTCGCAGTTGCCAGCTCCACTCCCTTGGCGACGACATGCGCCAGATCAAGAACATCATCGGCCGCGACGGGCTGGAGGCCATATGAAGGCCTTGGCCATTTTGATGGTGCTCATGGGGGTGATGGCCCTGATCCGGTTCGTGGAAGAGGATGCGCCGCAAGCATTGCAGGCCCGGGCGGTGGCCACGAACTACGCGGTCTTCAGAAACGAGGTCTACCGCTACGTCTTCGACGGGCACAAGGGCGCTGGGGACGTGCCGACGGCGGCGCTGACGCTGCCGGCCGGCTACGTACCCCTGCGGCCCTGGCGAGCCCGGGTCGATTCCGGCTGCCTGTATGTCTGGGGGACTGCCTCATCCGACGAAATAGAAGCCACACGCGAGCTGTTCTGGGGAAGTAAAGCAGTGGGCCGCGCAAGCGCCGGCTTCATGGTGCCGGATGGCGTGACGCCGGTCCCGGGCTTCGTCCCCGAGGGGAGCTTGGTCAGTGTCACAGGGACGGAATAAGGCCCGGAGGTCCAATGAAGATCATTGAAGTCATAGCCTCACTACTCGTGATGTTCGTGCTGTTGCCCGCGATCGCGTCACTGTGGCAGCACGGGGCCACGGAAATGCAGAAGCGCCAGGCTGCGGACCAGTTGACCCAGGTGAGCCGCGCGGCGGCGTCCTATGCCCGCAAGCACCAGACCACGTTACTGGGCTCTACGACCGCAACCAGTGGCCCCGTGATCACTACCGGCCCGCTCGTCACGGAGCAGTTCCTTCCGGCAGGCTTCACGGGGAAGAACGTCTGGGGTCAATCCTATCAGGTCTATTTCCGCCAGCCGTCGGCGAACGCGATCCAGGCCGTGGTCCTCACGACGGGCGGCCTTGGCCATGACCCGGGCCAGCCGAAATTCGGGACCGCAGTTGTGCCGTCGGCCGCATCCATGGCGGGCGGTACGGGTGGCTATATCCCGACAGGCGCGATCACCGGACAGTCCACCGGCGTCCTGCAGGGAGCCTATGGAGGCTGGACCCTCGACCTGGCCAGCGTGGGCGTCCCTACGCCCGGAGCCGGGCATCTGGGCACCCTCTCGACCTACGACTCCAGCAGCCTTGGCCAGGATTTCCTCTACAGGATCGCTGTCCCGGGCCATCCAGAGCTGAACGCCATGCAGACTGAGCTGGACATGACGGATCACGCCATCCGCAAGGTCCAGGAGGTGCAGTTCACTGCGCGGACGCTTGGCACGGAAACCTGTGATGCCGACACGGAAGGCAGGGTTTTCCTGGATGTGACTCAGGGCCTCTACATTTGTCGTAATGGGCAGATGGAGGTTGTCGCTGATACCGGGAACTCACTCCTGCTCAAGGGGACCCAACTGGCGCAGGATGGGGACCTCATCACCATGCCGTCCTGCCCCCCCGGCACCGGCATGACGCCACAGATATTCGTGACTCCCACTCTCGCAGCTGCCGGAGCTGACGCTCCTCCCATCACAGCGTTCCAGAGCTGGGCCGAGACTGCCAGTGCCACACAATGGCGGGTTCGTTTGCGCCTGCTCACCACGGACGACAATCTCGGTTGGGTCAACCCTGCGTCTTCCTACGGGCGAATCCTGGTTTGCACAACATGCGCCAAATGAAGTCACGGAGTATGAATATGAGAAGATGCATCTTTTCGCTTGTTACAATCGTCATGCTCACGGCTGCCCACTCCCTTGGGTTGGCCGCCGATTCGACCAGTTTCAACCCCACAACGGTCCCGATCACTGCGCAGAGCACGATCGCCGTCGGGACGGTGGTCGCTTGGCCTGCGAACTCCAGTCCCTTCGATGTGTCCAAGTGGCTCGAATGCAACGGCCAGGCCGTTCCGGCAGGCAGCCAGTATGACCGCTTGCGCGTGGTCTTGGGCGGTGGGGCGGTTCCTAACTTCAACGATCAATTCCTGCGCGGCACGACCACGGCAGGGCTCGTCGGCACGCAAGTTTCGGACACCATCAGGTCGCATACCGTGTCCGTTCCTGGGCAAAACGCACCTGTCAGTGGTGGGTTGAATTCGACATCTTTAAGCGGATCAGCGTCATCCCAAACATATTGGTTTACGCAGACAGTAGTTAATACAGGAGGGGATTATACAGGTGGTGGAGGCATGGGTGCTGTTACTGGTGCAAATTACAACACAGAAACTCGTTCAACATCAGGCGGCTCAATTTCCGGGTCGCTCAATAGTGGATCGTTGACGGGCACAGCCTTTGTCAGCGCTCAAACCGGGACATACTCCGGTAGTTCCGAAACCGCTCCGGTCCACACGCGGGTCCGGTATCTCATCCGCGCGGTCCAGTGATGCAAGTCCACCCCCAGATGATGGCTCACAACCTGCTGAGGTCGATGCAAGGACCTTTCCCGGCTCTCGATGAATTGAGGATCGGGCGGGCGTTTCTTCTCCTGGAGGTCTCTGCTGACGGCCAGCTCCATGTCGCGGAAGTGATCGTGCGCCAAGTACGCAACCTCCAACAGGGGGTCCAGGTCGTCGTGTTCATTGTCTACTCCACTGACGGGCAAGTCCTGACCCCGGGCGATACCATCGAGCGCCAGGTGGACCTGGAAGCCGAACAGAATTGGACGCTGGCCCAAATCCATTACTACTAGCCGCACGGCGAACAGGTCTCATGACATTCCATCCCGTAAACTCCCATTCGGCTGATCCCATGACACCCATCCTGGCCATGCTGAGAACCCTGGCGCCCTGCACCGCGCTGATCCTTCTGCTCGCCGTGTCTCCTGCTCACGGCCAGGCCCTGGACACGCTCTTTGACGCGCCATGCGAGCGCTACGGCGTTCCGAAGCAGCTGGCGCTGGCCATCGCCACTAAGGAATCCGCCATGCGGCCCTGGGCGCTCAACATCCAGGGCCGGACGGTTCAGACATCGAGCAGGGAACAGGCGCTGGAGGTGAGCCGGGCGGCCATGGCCGCCGGACTCTCCTTCGATATCGGCGTCATGCAGGTGAACTCCCAATGGCTGCGGCGCTACAGGCTGCCCCTGGAGAGCGTTCTTGACCAACCAGGCAACATCCAGGTCGGCGTCTGGATATTGGGCCAGGCCATCAAACAGCATGGCCTGACCTGGCGCGCCGTGGCCGCTTATCACACGCCGGGCGTCGATACGGAACGCGGCCGTGCCTATGCCGAGGATGTCATCAGGATTCTCAGAGGCGAGCCGAGGGCTCGCGCCGTGACTGCAAGCCCGAACGTGTCAGCCGCGTCGGCTGCATCGCCGATGCTGGTGAAACGGTATCGGGTCGTGGCCGAGGATACCGAGCGTGTGGCCAGGCCTGATGGCAAAAGGAACTGAGTGGGGCTTTCTCTCCGAGCCCTGGCGGGCGGCTTTGCGCCCGCTGGGGCCGGAGAGTCCGAGCGGAGCGAGGGGGGCCATTCCGGCGGCCCGGAGCCGGTGCACAGGCCACACAGGGAACGTCAGGCAGATCAAGCCAGGTTGACCAGGTGGTTCGAGCCGACCACTCCGCTTTCACAGGCCCATGGTCGAAATGGCCAGAACCGGAACGAATTGGAAAGGAATTGCCCTGTTCCGGCACGTACTGGAACCACATTGGAACAAGCTTCCGCGATTCGGACAGAACTGGAGCGAATTTACATGAACCAGAACGGTATTGCCCCCAAGTGGAACGCAATGAACCTCATTTGGAGCGTAGTGGACACTATGCAGGTGAAAACGGCCTCGCAAAGCCACCTAACAGACGCGGCGGAGGGGCTGAAAACCCGAACACAAACCCGAATCCGGGATTCGGGTTTTAAAGGCAAAATAGTGAATGAAATCATATATTAGAGCCCGCCGCCCCGTTCCAGACCACCCCCTCCCAACAAGTTGAGAGAGGGTGGTCTGGAACGGGGCGGCGGGGAAGAAGAAAGACAGTGAAAGACAGTGAAGAGTAAGAAGTAAGGAAGAAGAGTTATTAAGAGTAGGTCAGTAGAGTTAGTAAGATAATGAAAAGAAAGAAAAAGAATTAAGAATAAGAGGGGTAATCAGCTGATGGGGTAATGGCACTCGAAGACTCGTGCCGATTACCCCATCAGCTGATTACCCACCGAAGGAAGGATGTGCCGCGCTGGATGATGCGGCACATCGAAAGGCAGAAAGGCACAAAGACAGAAAGGCAGGAAGACGAAAAGGCAGAAAGGCGGGAAGACGAAAATACAGAAAGGCACAAAGGCATGAAGACGGAAAGGCATAAATGCGAAAATCCGCAGAGAGACGGAGGGGGCGTTCGGAAGGCGCGGTTGTGAAGAGTACGATGCACTTTTCACAGCAGGCACAGAGAGTCGTCCCATTCGCATGTGAACGTACCAGGATCAGAAAGGCGGCGTTGTGACACGGAAAGAACAGGAACTCATCGAACTCGCGCATCAATGGGGATACTGCACCCTGGATGATGTGACGCTCTTCTTGGAAGTGGCGAAGTCAACTGCGAGCGAACGACTTAAGCGGCTCGTTTCAAGCAACAAGCTGAAAATGACGCAATCCCGGCTCGGCGTGAACCTCTATCATCTGGGCAAAATGAAGTTCAACATTTCGGATTTCGACCACGACAGGAAATGCAAGGAGCTTTGCAAGCACATCCTCGGGAAGCTCGATTGCGAATACATCGGCGGCGCGAAGCTGCGGAGCCTGATCATCGAAGAAAAAGGAAGGAGGGGCCTCACCGAGAAGATACCGGACTTCGTGATCACATTCCAAGGGAAGAGCGCCGCTATCGAGGTCGAACTGTCGCAAAAAAGCCTGAAGCGGCAGGAAGAGAACATTTGGAAGTATGTGGCGGCATTGCGCAACGGTGAATACTTCAAGGTCGTTTATTATTGCGGGTCGGAGGAAATCAGGGACCGCGTGTTGATGCTGGCGAGCGACAAGGTTGTTCGCGATTACATTGAAGCGAAAATGATGCCGCTATGAGGAGTGTTGCATGATCAGAAAAGACGACGCGAAAACGACCCTGCTGGGCGTCCTGCCCATCGCATACTTCATCTTCAACTTCTGGTTGTCTCCCATCCCATTATTCTTCGGCGCGGTCGCGTACTGCCTGGTCATGCTTCGCATGAAAGACCCGGACACCAAGCGGACGCTAAAAAAAAGTCTGGCAGTGGCCTTTGTGGTGTTATTTTCAAGCTCGTTCATTCTGTACCGAGGCAATGCGTTTATTCAGACTTTGGCAATCTGGCACTACGAATATTTCAGCATGGAGGCCATTGCAAATACCGACGCGCGAAGCATTCCTTACTTCTTCACCCATCAACCCATGTATGACTGGCTGGTGGTTTTCATCGTTCCGTCCATCCTGCTTGCCCTGACAACCGCTTGCGCCTGTGGGATGGCCGGTCTGTCACTCAAGCAGCATGATTCCATCAAGGGTGTTCTCGCGCAACACAGGGGCGAGAAGCGGCTGAAGCCGCGTCACTGGAAGCGCTTCACAAGGCAGACGGAAAACACCGTGCCCATCGGGTTGAGCTTCAAGACGGCATTGCCCGTGGCCATTCCCCACGAGTGGCTCACGCAGCATCTCTGTCTCATAGGGACTACAGGTGCGGGCAAGACCGTGAGCCTCTACAACTTCATCATTAACGCCGCGCTGAATCGAAAGGCCATCGTCTTCGTGGATGGCAAGGGCGACCGTGGCAATATCCGAAAGTTCAAATCCACAATGGCTGACTATGGAATTCCCTGTTCCGTCATCACCATGGACGGAGATACCGCGTACAATGCCTTTTCGTCAGGCACCCCGGATGAACTTACGGATAAGATCATCGGCCTGTTCGACTGGAGCGAAGAACACTACAAGCTCGGAGCCAGGAGCTTCCTGCAACAACTGCTCATCGCGTTCACATTGCGCGGAAAACGCCCCTCCCTTTCCAACGTGGTGGAATACTGCGATCGCCGGAACGTGAAGCGGCTTCTGGGCATAAAAGACGATCCCAAGAAGGCAAAGAAGCAGAAGGAGGACGCGAAGGTCGAACCCTTCGGTCCTGAGGACGTGGACAGGAAAATGCCTGAGCAGGTGGTGGAGCCTGAAGCGCTCCGCTGCTGGCGGCTGATGGAGAATGTTGATCCCAAGGCCGTATCCGGCCTTCAGGGACGCATTTCAGCGCTGGCCGAAGGAGATCTTCGGCCGATCTTCAAGGATGGCGGGTTGAACCTGGCCGACTCCATCGAGCGCAAGGAGGCGGTTCTCTTCAGCCTCGACAGCCTGAGGTATCCTGAACAGAGCCGGGCGCTCGGGCGGCTCATCGTCAACGACCTGAAAACCGCCATTTCCGTCCACTCCCGAAACAGTCAGGAAACCCCCGAGCCGGTGGCCTTGTTCTTCGACGAATTCAACGTCTTCGCTTCGCACCAGGTCGTGGACATCATCAACAAATCCCGCAGCGCGGGATTTGAAGCGCTCCTCGCCTTCCAGAGCCTGGCGGACATCGACAAGCTGGAGAGCGGCGAGGCTCTTCGCCGGCAGATCATCCAGAACTGCAACACGCTCATGGTGCAGAAGCAGAACGACCACAAGGATGCCGAAGAGCTTGCAAGCTTGTTCGGCACAAAGGAGGCGCTCAAATCCACAGCACAGTCAGACGAGGACGAGTTCACCGGCATGATGAGCAACCGCCTGGTGCGGGAGTTCGTCGTGCACCCGGACGACATCAAGCGGCTGGAGACCGGGCAGGCCTTTGTCAGGCACGGCGTCTATGAAGACAAAGTGCAGATGGCTTCCAACTAGGACGGGGAAAGCGAGAGGGGGTGTCGCCCCCCTCTCGCGCTCTCCCACGACCATGGCCAGAGCCTGGCCCTGGACCCGGCGATTGCCCCGGACGCTTGGGGGGTCCGGGGCGAAGACCGGCGGCTCCTCGCACGCCTCAAAGACATACAGCCGAAGGCAGGAACCGATGAACAATGAACCGCTAGGCGGTGGCGGGCTGAAGGCTTGGCCAAGGGCAATGCACGGCTTCGCGCCAAGCCCTCCGCAAAGCCTCCAGGCTTGTCACTCGCCCTGCTACCTGCCCTCGGCCAACAGCCCGCATTTTCCAGATTTCGCGGCCCTTCGGCGGGATGGGGGAGGGGCAGGCCTTTTGAAGATGAAAGGCCCTGCCCCTCCCCCCCTCCGCCGAAGGAACGGTGGGGGTAAGGCAGAAAGCAAAAGACGAAAACCCTAAAGGCATAAGGAGTAAAGACATGAGCAGCCTGAACAGCATGAACAAGGTGTCCCTCATCGGCAGATTGGGCCAGGACCCCAAGCTCACATACCTGCCCTCCGGGCGTGCCGTGGCCGAAATGAACGTGGCCACCAGCGAAACCTACAAGAACCAGGCCGGGGAGAAAGTCCAGGCGGTGGAGTGGCACCGCGTCAAGGTGTTCGGCGAATCGGCAAAGTTCTACGCCGAGCATCTTTACAAGGGCCGCCTGGTCTACGTCGAAGGCTCTTTGAAGACTCGTTCCTGGGAGAAGGACGGCCAAAAGCACTACATGACTGAAATCGTTCTGGCCAACGGCTCCCACTGCATCAAGTTCCTGGAGAAGAAGAAGTCCGAGGGCGAGGACAGCAAGAACAAGTCAGGGGGCGAAGATGACTACGGTCCGGCTTTCCCGTCCGAGGCCTCGGGCATGGATGACGTGCCGTTCTAGGGAATAGGCAAGGGCGGCGTGTCCGGCTGGATGCGCCGCCCATACGGGATGATGGGACCTAAAAGTGTTTCGTACTAATCAAGAGGAAGATCATGGGCGCTAAACCGGAACTTACTGGCAGGGAATACACCGGAATCGAGCGTGCTTACGCCTTTTTCAATGAGCGCCTGTTCGATGGTGAGCTGCCCGATTTGCTCATCACCTACCAGCGCAAGGCGGGCTCGTGCGGGTACTACTCGCCGGGACGGTTCGAGCGCCGGGACGGTTCCGGCAGTGTCCCGGAGTTGGCTTTGAACCCCGCAGTCTTTCGGAAGCAGACGGACGTTGAGATATTGCAGACCCTCGGGCACGAAATGGCCCATCACTGGCAGTGGTGCTTCGGCAAGCCCACCCGGGGCGGCTACCACAACAAGGAATGGGCGGGGAAGATGGAGGCAATCGGACTCATACCTTCCGACACTGGCCAGCCTGGGGGCCGTAAAGTCGGCCCGAGCATGTCCGACTATGTGATGCCCGGCGGACTGTTTGAACAGGTCTGCCAGGAGCTACTTGCCGCCGGTTTCCGCTTCAACTTTCAGAGCGTGGATTGCTTGCCCACGGCACCGGTCCAGGCCGATGGCGAGGAGGGCGAAGGTGGTGAGCCCAAGCCCAGAAAGCCCAGGCAAAGCAAGCTCAAATACACATGCCCATGCGGGCAAAACGCCTGGGGCAAGCCCGGTCTGGCCATGATGTGCGCAAAGTGCGAGGGGGCTTTTGTCGGGGAAGGTTCTGCTTAAGGCTGGACAACCCCTGCCAGGGATGAGTAAGGAGGCATTGTGACGGCAGTATTGAAGCGTTTCGCGGATGCCTTTGAAAAGGTCGCGGCTGGCTCTTTGTTGGTAGGCTTCTTTCAAGATCGGCCGTTGGGAATTTGGATAGGCATTGGATGCCTAGCAATTTCGCAAGTTATAACCTGGAGGGTGTGCAAATGACATACACCGAAACCCTCTTTGTCGTCGTGTTGGCGCTCATGGCCACAGTCGCGCTTATCCTGACCTTCCGGCTTCCGCCACGGAAGGGCCGTCACCGCCGTCACTCGCACAACCACTGTTGATACCCCGGGCCGCAAGGCCCGGTTTCCCCCTTTTGAGCGCGCCTGGCGTGAAACGCCGGGCGCGCTTCATTTTTACTGCTTCAATCCGCAGCCGGCGAGAGGGGGGTGCCCCCCTCTCGCGCTCTCCCGCGACCAGGGCCGGTGCCCGGCCCTGGACCCGGCGATTGCCCCGGACGACCGGGGCGGAGATCGGCGAGTTCTCGCCTCCTCAAATCCGAACAGCCAGAGCCCAGGAGTCTAAGAGCAAAGAACCGCTGGGCGGTGGCGTGCTGAAGGCTTGCCCGTGACCAATGCACGCCTTCGCGCCAGGCCTACGCAAAGCCTTCGGCCTGTCACTCGGCCTGCTACCTGGCCACGGGCAACAGCACGCATTTTCCAGAGTTCGCGGCCTTCCGGCGGGATGGGGGAGGGGCAGGCCTTTGAAGAGTGAAAGGCCCTGCCCCTCCCCCCCTCCGCCGGAAGGATGTTGGGGGGAGAGAAGGCAAAAAGCAAAGACACAACCCCCCGGAGAAGAGCCATGCAGACCATGACCGCCACATATTCGCCCGAAGACAACAAGTTGCGGCTGTACGCCTCAAGCCGCCTGGACGCCGGAACATACGCCCGCGTGAAGGCCGCCGGGTATAAGTGGGCACCGCAGCAAGAGCTTTTCGTTGCCCCGATGTGGACGCCCGAGCGTGAGGATCTCGCGCTTGAACTGTGCGGCGAGATTGGCGACGAAGACACCAGCTTGGTTGATCGTGCCGAAGATCGCGCCGAGCGGTTCGAGGGCTACTCCGAAAAGCGGGCAGCGGATGCGCACAGCGCCCGCAAAGCCGTTGACACGCTCGCGGACGGCATCCCGCTTGGCCAGCCGATCCTTGTGGGGCACCACAGCGAGAAACGCGCAAGAAAGGACGCGGAGCGCATCGAAAACGGCATGCGGAAGGCCGTAAACCTTTGGGAAACGTCAAAATACTGGACCACCAGGGCAGCCGGTGCCTTGGCCCATGCAAAATACAAGGAACTCCCCGGCGTGCGCGCTCGCCGCATCAAGACCCTTGAAGCAGACAAGCGGAAGCAGGAGCGCAGCAAGGCGCAAGCGGAAATGTTCCTGAAACTGTGGGCCAACGACGCAGCCGCTATCAAACGTAAGGACGGCGAGCCCCTGACCTTCCGCGAGCGGGCGCTTTACATCACCGACCGTGACCATATCTCACGCTGCTTCCCGCTCTCCGAGTACCCGCGCACGGAAAACACCTACGAAGGATCGCGAAGCCTTTGGAGCGCCTTAGAGGATAACATAATCACGCCCGAGCAGGCCCGCGACATCGCAGTGGAAGCACACTCCAGGATGATCCCCTGGCACGACCGATGGATTGCCCATTATGACAACCGGCTGGCCTACGAAAAGGCCATGTTGGAAGAACAGGGCGCAAGCGCGCTGCTGGAGAAGAAGCCGCGCCCTAAGCAACTCCCCATCTGCAACTATCGCGCGCCCGAAGGCATCGCCATCACGAGGTTCGACGGACGCGGCCAGTCTGAGCCCTTCGCACAGGTAGAGATGACGCAAGCCGAATATGCGGCCATCTGGCGCGACTATAAAGGCACACGAATGGTGGACAATTCCCACCGCGTCAGGATCGCCATCGTCAAGAGCGCGCTTGTGTGCGTCTACCTGACCGACGCCAAAGTGCACGAACGCCCGGCCACGATCGAGGTTGAGGCCCCCAAACCCCAACCGCGCCCGATTGTCCCCGCGCCGTCCAAGGAAGAAAACGAAGACGACAAAGCCTTTCAGGCTCTCAAGGAGGCTGCCAAGAAGCCCGTGGAGGTCAAGGCCGTGCCCCAGCTCTTCCCCACCCCGAACGCGATCGCCGAGCAAATGGTGGACCTGGCCGACATCCACCCCGATCACCGCGTGCTTGAGCCCAGCGCAGGCACGGGCAACCTGCTCCGGGCCATCGGCGACCAGCCCGACAAGGTAGCCGTGGAAATCAACCTGGACCTCGCCGAGGGCCTGACGCGCTTGGGCCTGTCCGGGCTCCACATCCACCGGGCGGATTTCCTGGCCTGCAACGGCGACCTTGGCACCTTTGACCGGATCGTGATGAATCCGCCCTTTGAGAACGGCGTGGACATCAAGCACATCAAGCACGCCTTGCACATGCTCCGCCCTGGGGGCGTCCTGGTGGCCCTGTGCGCCAACGGGCCGCGCCAGAATGACGAGCTGAAGCCCCTGGCCACTACCTGGGAAAACCTCCCGGAGGGCTCCTTCAAGGAAGCGGGAACAGGCGTCAGGGTCGCCCTGCTCACCATCAGTAAACCCCATGTCCGGGAACGTGCTGAGATGCAAAGCCTGATCTAGTCCTTCTACCTCTTCCATCGTCCAGGCCTTCAGGCCTGGACGGGGAAGGGAACTTCAAAATCGGGCGAGAGGGGGGAGTCGCCCCCCCTCTCGCGCTCTCCCGCGACCAGGGCCGGTGCCCGGCCCTGGACCCGGCGATTGCCCCGGATGAACCGGGGCGGAGATCGGCGCCTTGTCGGCTCCTCAAATCCAAACAGCCGGAGCCCAGGAAGGCTAAGAGCACAGAACCGCTGGGCGGTGGCGTGCTGAAGGCTTGCCCGTGGCCAATGCACGCCTTCGCGCCAGGTCCTCGTCAAAGCCCGAGGCCCTGTCACTCGGCCTGCTACCTGGCCACGGGCAACAGCACGCATTTTCCAGAGTTCGCGGCCTTCCGGCGGGATGGGGGAGGGTCAGGCCTTTTGAAGATGAAAGGCCCTGCCCCTCCCCCCCTCCGCCGGAAGGATGTTGGGGGGGAGAGAAGGCAAGAAGCAAAGACACAAAACCCCGGAGAAAAGCCATGCAGACCAAAGCCCCGAACTACTACAATGGACTCAAGCCCGAAGAGCTTTGCCTTGTGCGTTCAGTGTACGGCGGTTTGCACTACGTGGCCGCGTACCAGCTCGCGCAAGAGAAACGCCCGGCCCTTCGGATGTTCAACCGCGACGGATTCCCTACGAACACGGACGGCGGAAAATGCGGCTCGATTCACCGGGACAACATCGCCACAATCTACCCTTCAAAGTCCGAGCAATAAGGAGTCCCCACCATGCCCACGAACGAAGAACGCCGCGAACGCGCAATGCAGGCCCTGGAATTCTACAAGGCGCAATGCCTCGGGGAAGGTGGCCAGGTCGGGCAAGACGACTTGACCGATCTTCTTTCGGACCTCCGCCACCTGGCCGCTCACGAGGCCGAGGACTTCGATTTTGCCGATGCGGTGCGCCTGTCCGAAACGCATTTCGAGGAGGAACAGGACGAAAACCCCGACACCGAAGACTAACGGCCCGTTTCTGGCCCAGCACGCAATCCAGGCGCGTCTGTGTGCCTGGATTGAAGCAGGAACAGAAACACTAAATTGAGGGAGCAGTGTCATGAACATCAATTGCCTAGAGGGCATGGTTTGCCCGAAATGCGGCAACGAAGGTCCGTTTGACATCGTTGGCACGACTACCTTTCGCGTCTCGGACAATGGTGTTGAAGACTACGAGGGCGCAGAATGGGAAGACACCTCTTTTTGCGCCTGTCCCGAATGCCACCATAACGCCACTGTGGGGGCCTTCAAAAGCCCCGAGACGGTTGACCAGGTTTGAACCGCAAACCAGCCCACCAAGAAAGAACGCCGTAAACGCGCAATGCCTGGCCCTGGACGCTTTCGCGAAAACCTCAGCGCGACCGTCCAGGGCTGCCCTTTTCGGGCGGCTACCTCCAGCGAAAAGCACACAGGCCCCCACCGGCCCGAAGCGGGCCGGAGCCCGTGCCCGCGTATGACCAGGTGCAGCATGTTCGGCTACGAGGACCATTTTAAAGGCAGGCCGGTGAGGGCGCGGGGTGGACTAACGCAAGCCATACTCTAGCGCAGCTCGTGGCCATGGACCGACGCTGTATGGCTTGGGTACGCTCCGCGAAGAGCCTACACGCCGAAGCGGCGTGAAGAGGGTTTTCGCAGAGCCAGGGGGTGCCTTAGGTTAGGGCCGGGGCCGATGTTCCTGGGAATCTATGAAGGCTCGCAAGGCGGCATTGATCTTGGTTTGATACCCGCGCCCACGGGCACGGAACCATGTCACCACGTCCTGATCCAGCCGCAAACAAACTTTTGCCTTGGTAGTTGGCAAAAAATCATCCAGGCGCATCCGTTTTGCTTGCGCCAACTCTTCGTCCGTCATGGGTTGGGCGTCAGGGTCTTCCAAAGCAATTCGCTCTATGTCAGCGTCAGACATGGCCCGAACGCGGCTAAGGTCGCTTTTGGTGGGATTTGGCATACGCTTCACGCTCCTTTCTATTGGCCGGGCGCATGGAAATGATGCGAACTGCATCCCTTCGGGGCGTGAAGGCGATGTAGACTATCACTCCGTCAAGCTCCCCCAAGGCTTTGTATCTCAGCTCGCCATAGTCGCGCCGCGCATCCGGCGTTATCACGACAGGACGGGAAAAAACTTTCTTGGCATCCTCGAAATCCAAGCCGTGCTTGTCCAGGTTAGCCTGAGCCTTTGTTTTGTCCCATTCAAATTGCATGGTCAAAATGTATAGACAATTCCGCGTCGTGTCAACCCCCCCGGCCAGATTTGTGATGAATCGTACCATACAATTATCAAATTCTCATTTTACAATTTATTACTTGACGAAAGTATGCCTTTGTGGAAATATGACTCATCACATTTAGTGAGGTGCCAATATGCGCAAAATAGCTTTTGTGAACCAAAAGGGCGGGGTCGGGAAGACGACGACCGTTCAGAATGTCGGGGCGGCCCTTTCACGGGCAGGGTGCCGTGTCCTGCTGGTGGACCTGGACGCCCAGGGCAGCCTGACCGCATCGTGCGGCATCGAACCGGATGAACTGGAAGCGAGCGTCTATGACGTCATGGACGGGCGGGCCAGCATGGGGGAGGTCGTCCGCAAGGGCGAGCTGGACCTTCTTCCGGCTACCATGAGCCTGGCGCAGGCCGACCTTACCTTTGCGGGCAGGATCGGGCGAGAGAACATGCTGAAGAAGGCGTTGAGCGACATCGAGGCGTATGATTTTGTGCTCCTGGACTGTCCGCCGAACCTGGGCCTCGTCACCGTCAACGCCCTGGTGGCGGCGGATGAGATCGTTATCCCGGTACAGGCTGAATTTCACGCCCTGAGGGGGCTGGAACTGCTCCACAACACTGTGGCCATGGTGCGGGACCTTAACCCCATGCTGCGTGTCCTGGGCATAGCCGTGACGTTCTACGACAAGCGCAAGACTTTGAACCGCGACGTGTTCAACGAGTTGCGCCGAGCCTTCCCGGACATCCTTTTCGAAACGAAGATTCGCGATGCCGTGGCCTTGGCCGAGGCACCCAGCCACGGCAAGGACATCCAGGCTTACCGGCCAGGAAGCGCTGGCGCTGAGGACTACGACAGGCTTGCAAACGAAATCGCACGGAGGGCGTGACATGGTACTCGGGAAAGGAATCAAGGGCGGGGAGCTGTTCAAGCGGACGGACGTGACCGAAGAGGAGGGGGGCCAGTCTTCACAGATACGCGATGGTGAAAAGGCGCAAGGTCGTGAAGACGCAAATCCTGATTTGCGTAAGTCTGGCAAGGCGAAAAAGCAAAAAGGCGATGATGATAATTTGATCAAAGACACAGATACGAAAGAGCAAAAAGGCGAAGTGAGGAAGACCGTCGTTTTCTCAGATGAGCTTTATGACCGGCTGCGGAGCTATTGCTACAACCAGCGCATGAAAGAAGCCTGGGCCGTTCGCGAAGCATTGGACGAATATCTTCGTAAGCACGGCTTTTAGGGCGGAAGCAAAGGAGGTTCCCATGCTTATCATCAACTGCATTCTCGTTGTGGTAGTCGTGCTGTTTCTGATTCGCATAGGAGTCAACATCCTGTATTCCTTCATCTTGGCATTGGTCTGGATAGGTGTGCTCTTCGCGGGTGCGGAGGGACATCACATCCCTAAAAGGTTTCTGCTGTACAACTCAGAATTCGTAACAATGGCATTCGCCAGCCTGCTGATCACCGTTGTTGTCGTTATGATTCAACGTACGGTCAACTTTGAAAAAAAGATGCAGAATGGTGGCGTGGACGACGAGGAAGAAAGACCCACCCTCCCCGGAAGATACGTGTACGGGAAGACCGATGAGGAGACTTGGACCGTTGGCTTTTTCCTGCCGGACGGAGCCTGGATGCCGGAGAGCGACCACACCGATCCTGATGCGGCGGCCGAGAGGGTGAACTTCCTGAACGGGCAGGAGCGGCAAGGCGTTCTGCGTAAGGCTGGCAAAATGGTTTCCACGCCTGAAATAGCAAGTTCGGAAACACCAAACGCAAGATAAGGAGAAGTACCGTGCGTGATGAATTAAATTGGAAAGTACTGGTTGGAATTGTTGCATTATTTGTCGTTGTCACGGTTATGTTTTCGAATTGCACTGGCAGCAATTACGACGAAATAACGGCTGATCAGTATGCCGAAGTCGTCAAGCTCTCTGAAGCGTGCCCGAGTGTTTTGGCGATCAGCAAGAATTTGATGGAGGTTGGACGCATAGTGAAGAAGGATTACGAAAAAATTATAGAGGCCGGAGAAGAATGCAAGAAGGATGGCAAGGCCAAGAGCGATGCGGCGAAGATAAAAGAGCAGAAAGACAAGCTGCTTAGGATGATGAACAACCAATGATCTTGATTCCATCAAGAAGGAGTACTCATCATGCCTGACTTCGATCACGTCGAATATATTTTCGATGCAAAACCGGACGATGAAGTTTTGGAACGCTTTGAAAGGCTTGGCCTGGACCATGGATTCGCCGGGGAGTGGTACGTCTTCAAAGGGGCTCTTGCACCACGAGAGGCTTACAATGCGAGGCGGTATGTTGATAGCCTCAGAAAGAAGATGCCGGACAATAACATCATGGAGCATCATCTGACGGTTTGAGTCAACCGGCGAAAGACGCACAAGCAAGGCAAAAGAAAATGAAAGACATGAAGAGAATCTTCCCGGCGTTTATTGCGCTGATCCTCACGGTTCTGGTGCTGCCGGTGGTGGCCATGGCGTGGGAGGCTGGCCAGGTCAGGAAGGTGAGCGACGGCGACACGTTGCACGTTGGGAATGCCCGCGTGCGTCTGTACGGCATCGACTGCCCGGAGAAGGACCAGCCTTTTGGCCAGGAGGCCAAGGACTTCGTGACATCAAAGATCGTCCAGGCCGGGGGCCAGGTCTTCCTGGATGTTATCGACAAGGACCATTACGGGCGCTTAGTGGCCGTTGTGCGGCTGGGCAAGCCCGATGGGCCTGTATTGAATCAGGAGCTGCTTCGGGCAGGCCTAGCCTGGCACTATACCCGGTATTGCAAAACGCCGACGTGCGAAGCCTGGAAGGAGACTGAGGCCTCGGCACGCACCGCCAAGGCCGGGCTTTGGGGCCAGCCCAATCCTACCGCGCCATGGAATTGGCGCAGAAAGCATTAGCAGCAAAAGGCGCAAGACATGAAGGCCAGGAAGCAACGGTACAAGAGAGCAAAGCCGGGCGAGTTGTGCCTGTCCTGGGGCTGGCATCCTCACGAAGGATACGACTTTGTAGCGGATCATGGTGAAGGAGTGAACAGAGCCAGCGCCAACTACCTTTTGAACGTGCTCAACGACGACGTGCGCACGGAACTGGAGAGGCGCGGCTTCGACCTGTCCACCTTGAAATTCAGCATCATGAAGAAGGCTCCGGGGGACCAGGCTCCGAGATCGTGAACATCTTCCCTCAAGAGGCGCAGCCTCGAAGAGGGAGCTTCTCTGCTTAGCTGCGGGCGAAGGTTTATAGCGCCATTTGGGCAGAGCATATGAAGCATTCGGAGGTGTATTAGCTATGCTCAGTATTATTGGCTTAATTTTGAATACAGTTGGCTCAATCTTGATTGCTGTTTATGGATTGCCTATTTCTAGGGTGGTTTCTAAGGATGGTAGGATAATTATCCCAACTCTTGAGTTGCCTGATGAAACAGAGTACGTTGAACTTTCTCGTACTAATGCAAAACAATATTCCACGGTGAGAATTGGTGCAATAAGTGCTATCTGGTTAATGGTTGCTGGTTTTGTTTTGCAATTTGTATCAGCAATAAGCGATTATTTTCCTGCGGTACAAAAGCTCTTAGATAGCTTATACCCCGTGGATGCGTGGGGCTTCATTCTGACCATCCAGGCAAGCGGCCTGTTGCTTTGGCTCTTTGTCCGGTATGCGTTCAAGTATTCGGAGTCTTGAACTCCCCCCCAAGGGGCGCAGCCTCGCAGGGGGCTTGGGTTCCCTGTCCGCACAAGAGAACAGCCGAAAGGCAGAAGAGAAAAGACATGAAACTGAACATCACCATTGCCCTGGACATCGAGGAGTCCGACGACCTGGGCCAGGTCATCCCCGACCTGTTCAAGGCGCTTGCTGGGGAATATGCCCTGTTCCCGAAAGACGCTTTGGCCATAATGGCCAGACACGGGATTGAATCGACCCTCTCCGAAGACGCGGCGGGAAAGCCCACGGGAACGATCAAAATTTCCACGGCCAGCAGTGACACGCTAGATGTTTTTCGTGGCACATCGTAGCACGATTCCGGGTGGCCACCGTGCCGGTGACGGGGTTTGCAGGACAGGGGGCGGGGACCGTCCAGGTGGACGCGCAAAGTCCTGCCCAGGCCCGACAGAACGGGGCTCATAAGTGGTTTTATGTAGACTTCGGCAAGAATTTCAGCGGTTGAACCAGCATAGCACGAATCAAGGGAAAGGAACCATGCCGTGATCGAATATCCTGAACTCGTCGCCCAACGCATCCAGGCCATCCTTAACGCAGCCCCCGAAAATGGTCCTATCAAGGCCCTGGCCGAAGACGCCTTGCAACTCCTGACGGCTCCCGAGGCCTACGGCATGGCCGAAGAACTGGCCATGACCGAAGAAGAACGCGAGGCAGCTTACGCCCGGCACCAGGAACTGGCCTGGACCGTCCAGCAACTGAAAGACAAGCTGGAAGATTTAAACCCCGAGGCCAAGATCGTCGCCACCTTTTACCGGACCTTGGACAACTCTGCCGAATGCACCCACTTCGTAGGCCTTCAAGATGGCCGGGTGGTCACTCTGCTTATCTCCCAAGACCCGGAAGACAGTCTCACGGCTGAAATAGGGAAAGAATAGCGCCCAAGTCTTCCCCCTTCGAGCCTGGCGGCTCTCAGGGGGGCATTCGCGGTGGGAAAACGCACCGCTCAGAACCCTACAATTGCCCCCGTGAGTGGGAAGGATTTAACGCCGTTGACCTCCTGCAGGAGCTGGCCAGGCCGAATCCACCTAGTGCGCCCAGAAGCTAAAACCCCGAAAAGACATAACTACGTTCGTGAAAAAATTTACCACTTTTACGCAACGCGGTTTCAAGTTCAAAGTGCAACACCCAGTCCTTGGGTATTGGCGTCTTCTAAAAAAACTTCATAGGGTGTCTTAAACCCAAGGCATTTTCTAGGCCGCCAGTTCAAGCGGCACATTGCCGCTATGATCTCATCTTGCGTGACCGATGCCAAGCTTACCCCCTTGGGGAAGTATTGGCGTAGAAGGCCATTGGAGTTCTCGTTCAAGCCACGCTCCCACGAATGGTAGGGGTGCGCAAAAAATCCCTGAGCCTCGAGTGTAGCTGACACATCGGCATGGTAGCTGAACTCCTTGCCGTTATCATAGGTAATAGTCTGAACAAAGTCCTTAATGGGTGTCAAGAGTCCTTCAATGACCCGCCTTACTTCGCTGGCGCTTTTGTTGGGAGCCTTGCCAAACAGGAAAAGACGACTTTTACGCTCTGCAAGTGTCACCAAAACGGGGCCTCCTTTACTGCCTTCAACGGTATCAGCCTCCCAATCACCAAGGCGTGAGCGCTCGGCAACAATGGACGGGCGTATGTCTATGCTGATACGCCCCTTGATTTGACCTCGTCTGTCGGGTTTGCCATATCGTCGTTTGCGTTTGCGCTGGCAGCGCAAATGGCTGTGCAGCGTTCCTCCTCGTTTTTTGTCCGCCAGAATGTACTGGTAAATGGGGGTATGAGCAGCTGAAACTGTACGGCGTGTATGTACAGGAACCGCCCCGCCCCCTGGACCCGGCAGAAACGCTGACCCCCTATCTGGAGACAACCATCTACCGCCTGGACCGCACCCAGGACGGCATCGGGGTTGTCAGCTTTAAGGCTGGGCACGAAAAGCCTTTATGGCGTCATGTCCAATCGGCCCCGTGATGACACGCGTTATGTGCAAGGTTCGCCTGCAAGCGAACAGCCCCGCCTGCTTTTAGCACGAGACGTTTCGGCTTGTACGTACGGGGGGAAAAAGAGCGCCACCCGCGTGTATGCATCACGGGCGGCGTTTTTTGTTTATTGGCAAAAAGCCAGGTCGCAAACGTTTTTCAGATTGTGTTTACGGGATTTCGGGGCGCTTTGCCGCAGAGCACGTCCACAATGTTGCGGGCTGCTTCCATGGCGATATCAATGCGCACCTGTTCCACGGCCGATCCAAGGTGCGGGGTGAACACAGTGCGCAGACCGGGGTCCCGCAGGGCCTCGGGCACATCGCGGGGGCGGTCTGCCAGCCCCCAGTCTTCAAAGGCAAAGACGTCGGCGGCATAGCCTGCAAGATGGCCTTTTTCCAGGGCTTCTGTCACGGCCTCTTCGTCCACGCACGAGCCGCGCCCGGTGTTGACAAGAAACGCGCCGGGTTTCATAGCGGCCAGTTCGGCCGCGCCCAAAAGCCCTTTTGATTCAGGGGTCAGCGGGCTTACGCACACCACCCAGTCGGCAGTGGCAAGCAGCGTGGGCATATCTGTTTGCGCCAGCGCAAGTTCGCGTTTGCGTTCATCCGGCAGTTCGGCAATGTCATAGCCAATAAGCTTCACGCCCCAGCCTGCCAGGCGTTGGGCCACGGCCTGGCCCAGGCGGCCCAGACCGATGATGCCCACGGTGGAGCCGTGCAGGCCCTGGCCGTAAAAAATGGGCCGCCAGCCTTCAAAAGCCCCGCTGCGCACCCGTTTGTCCCCTGGCAGCACATGACGTCCCAGGGCCAGCATAAGGGCAATGGTCAGCTCTGCCGTGGGAATGGTCAGAAGGTCCGGCACGTAGGAAAGCCACACGCCCCTGGACGTCAGCGCGTCCACATCAAAGTTGTCATAGCCCTTGAGGGCTGCCCCCACGATTTTAAGGCGGGGGGCATTGTCCAGCAGTTCGGCATCCACCCAGTCAGGCATAAACATCATGGCGGCGTCCGCCTCTTTGAGATGGTCAAAGAGGATCTGGCGCGGCCAGGTTTCGCGGGTTTTGTTAACGACAAGACGGCAATGCGGTTCAAGATAGTTGATGATTTCAGGGTGCACCCAGTGGGTGACCACACAAAGGGGTTTTTGACTCATGCGCATTTTCCTCGCAACCACGACCCAAGGGCGTCTACCAGTGTCACCATGACAAGAATAAGCAATAATATCGCGGACACTTCGCGATATTGCATAAGCCTGAGGGAAGCCATAAGTTCAAACCCTATGCCGCCAGCGCCCACCATGCCCATGACAGTGGAGGCGCGAAAGTTATATTCCCAGCGGTACACGGTAATGTCGGCCAGTTGCGGAAGCACCTGCGGCATGACGCCGTACACCAGCACTTTCAGGGGGTTCGCGCCCGTGGCCCGGATGGCCTCAACGGGTTTGGGGTCGCAGTGTTCCACAGCTTCGGCAAAAAATTTGCCCACCATGCCCACGGAATGCAGACCCAGGGCCAGCACGCCCGGTAATGCGCCAAAACCCACAGCCGCCACAAAAAGAATACCCATGATCAGTTCCGGCACGGCGCGCAAAGTGTTCAGCAGGCTGCGTGCCAGACGGTAGACAACGGGGTGGGGCGAAACGTTGGCCGCCGCCAGAAAGCCCAGGGGCAGCGAAAGGCATACGGCCAGAAACGTACCGGCCACGCTCATGGCGATGGTGTCCATAAGCGGACCCAGCCACGAGCGCCAGTTGCTGGGGTCCGGGGGTGTCATCTCGCCCAGCAGGTGCCACAGGGCGGGGCCGCCCTCAAGAATGCGCGGCACATCTGCCAGGCCGGAATAGGCAACGCACAGGGCTATGCCCAGGGCGATGCAGCCTATCAGCACCAGGCGTTCGCGGTAATTTTGGGCGACGTTGTTGACAATAAAGGTAGATTCCACCGCGGTCATCCTTACATTTTAGCCAGGTCAAGGTTCAGAATCTTCGCCAGGTCGCGCACCACGTCGTAATCTTTGTCGGTGATCCGGGTAAAACCGTCGGCTTTGAAGGGCTTCAGCACCGCGGGATCAGTCAGATCGACAAAGGCATCTTGAATGCGTTTTTTCAGCGCGGGGGAAAGGTCGCTGCGCATGGTCCAGGGGTATTCGGGAAATTCTGCCGACACGGCAAGAACCTTTACTTTGTCTTTGGAGATGGTGCCTTTTTCCACCAGGGCTTCAAATATGGTTTCTGAAAGGCCGCCAGCCTGGGCGTTGTTGTTTTGGACATTCAGGGCCACGGCATCGTGGCTTCCCACAAAGTGGGCTTCATAGTCGCGGCGCGCTTCCAGACCCTTTGCCGCCAAAAGTGACTTGGGGATCAGGTGCGAAGAGGTGGAGGCGGTGTCGCCATAGGCCATCTTCTTGCCCTTGATGTCTTCCAGGGTGTTGATGCCCGCGCTGGTGTTGGCGATAACCACGCCGCGATAGGTATTCTTGCCTTTTTTCTGCATGGCGGCAAACGGCTCTATGTCGCATTTGGACTTTGCCATGACATAGGAAAGAGGACCGAAGAAAGCCAGTTCAAGGCGGCCGTGGCGCATGGCCTCAATCATGGAGGAATAGTCGGTCGTCACGACCAGGTCGACTTTTTTGTCCAGGGCTTTTTCAAGATAGGCCTTCAAGGTCTGGTTGTTCTTGATGATGGTACTGGGGCTTTCGTCGGGCAGCAGGGCCACCTTCAACACTTTGGGGTCGGCGTCGGCGGCCACGGCTGTGCCGTGGGCAATAAGGGCGCAAAACAGAAAAAGGGCGACAAGCAAACGATGCACGGTGGTATCCTCGCAAAAGAAAGAGTTGATGTAGATATAAAGACCTAACGGAAAGGCCCGCACAGGGTTCAACTGGCCCGCGCGGTTTGGTTAAAAGCGACAGGCGGTTCGGTGGGGCGTTGCGGTTTTATGGCAGAACAAAGGGGTGTTTCAGTCTGTGGCGCATAAATGTGCGTCAGGGCTTCCTGCGTCAGAACCTCTGGCGTACCGTCAAAAACGACGCGGCCCGCGCGCAGGGCAATGATGCGGTCGGCAAAGCGTTTGGCAAAGCGGACCTGGTGCAGGCTTACCACCGCGCACAGGCCGTCTTCGCGGCAGATGTTGTGCAACAGACCCAGCACTTCTTCTGCCCGGGTCGGGTCAAGGCTGGCCACAGGCTCGTCTGCCAGAAGTATGCGAGGCTTTTGCATAAGCGCACGGGCAATGCCCACGCGTTGCTGTTGCCCGCCGGAAAGGCTGCCGGCCCGTGTCAGGGCATAGTCTTCAAGGCCAACGCGTTCAAGGCAACGCAGGGCGTCTTCTATGTCGGCCCTGGGTGTGGGAAGAAGGCCCGCCCAAAGAGGACGCGCGCCCACGCGGCCATTAAGCACGTTGGTCAGTACGCTTTGCCGCAAAATAAGCTGGTGCTGCTGGAACACACAAGCCGTCATAAGGCGCAGCTGGCGGCTTTGGCTTTGCGAGCGCACAGCACCTATGCCGTCAGCCTCTACATATCCGGTTGAAGGTTCCGCCAGAAGGTTACAGGACCGCAACAGCGTGGATTTGCCCGCGCCCGAAGGCCCCAGCAGCACGTTGAAAGCGCCGGGCGCAAAGGTAAGGGTAGTGTTATGCAGGGCCACATGGTCCTGGTAGTGTTTGGAGATGTTGTGCAGTGTCAGCATGTTGCGCCTCCCACAAAAGTGTGTCTGTACATTTGCGGGAACTATGCCTTGGAGCTGTTGCACAACCATGTCGGGCCTGTGGCGTTTTTGTGTCGTCACAGGCCCTGTGGAAAGTGGAAATCGCTTATGCCGTCATATCCACCCCGCCCCGTGACAGCACGCGTTCTTCCAGGCGGCAGGCCGTGCCACTGGCCTGGTGGGCTGTGCGCACGGCGCGCACCAGGCCGCCGCAACAGGGTACTTCCATGCGCAGCACCGTGCAGGACCGAAGGTCTGCCTGCCGGAATATGGCGGTCAGTTTGTCTACCGTTGCGGCGGTGTCTTCAAATTTCGGGCAGCAGATCAACAAGGCTTTGGACCCCAGCAATTCTTGAAACTGCGGGGTAACGGGCGCGGCGCAGTCCGCCGCGATAAGCAGGTCTGCACCATGCAGAAAAGGCGCGTCCGGCGCGACCAGGCGCAATTTGACCGGCCAGGGGGCAGCCCCTGGCGTCCAGCCCGGCCCAGATCCGGGGCGGGTGCCGGGACAGGTGCCGCGCAGGGGCGATGCGCCCAACTGGGGCGTTAAGGCATGCAGGGACGGTGCTGCGTGCGGGGAAGGTGCAACACCATTTTTTCTTTCGTCTGTCTTCAGCGTGGCAAGCTGCGCCAGGGCAGCGGCCTCGTCAAAGGGGGGCGCTTCGCGCTGGATAATGCGCAAGGCGTCGGTCGGGCATCTGCCGATGCAGGCCCCCAGTCCGTCGCAAAAGGAATCGGAAATAACCCTGGCCTTGCCGTCTATAATGGCGATGGCCCCTTCGGCGCAGTCCGCCACGCAGTTGCCGCAACCGTTGCAGCGTTCTTCGTCAATTTCAATAATATGAAATGCACAGCTTGCCCATACACCGACCCAGACCTGGCCACCGTGGACCCGACCGGAAATCCGCCGGAGCTTAGAGGCGAATCAGGGTACGGCGTGCGGATCGAACACCGCCACGGCCCCCCATGGAGCGATGGTGCGCAGCACCGGCCGCCACCCGGCATCGTTCGCGCAGGTCATAGCGATCTCGTATTCCATTACCACCACTTGATCGAAATGTTCGCCCAGTTCCCGAAATCGCGCGCATTCACGGATGTCGAAGACTTCGCCGTCTATGCGCGTCAAGGGGTTATCCTCCCCTGTGACCACCCAGCGATGTTCGTTGAAGAATAGCACGGGATACACCCAACTATCCTCACTGGCTGCAAGTAGAATATGGCGATTCGGAAACATGCCGCGCGCCAAGTATTCCAGGAATACGTTGCTGTTGAAATGTTCATCGTACACGCCACGGCGGTCACCATCCCTTCGGGAGAGAGCCTTGGCCCAGTCAAATTTATCTCCGCCCAGGACCTCGTGGTCCAGAAGGGGCTTTCCCTGATTGAGGACCAGCGCGGAGGCCAGGACCAAAAGGCTTGTGCCCAACACACTTCGCCTGATCCATTCGTGACCCCACCACCAGGGGGCGGCCCAGGCCAAGCATGCGGACGATGCCGCGAATACCAGGGCAAAGAACCGGCCGTTGAAACTCATCCATACCACGGTCCAGACCAGGAAAACCGAAGTTATCGCAAGGGTCCAGGCCACTGCGCGAGCAAAGCGGTCGCGGGAGAAGAGAGCTCCAAACATGCAGGGGATAACCAGGATGAATGCAACGGGACCGAACCAGCCCACATCCTCTGACCACCAAGCTCCTAGACCATGGAGGGGCACGAAATCCATTGCCGCCCCCGGGCCACGAACCGAGCCGATAATCCATGCGTGGGTTTGGCTGATCACGCCAGACCACCAAGTTCCTGGCAGGTCTGGCAGTTGGAGCGCGTAGCGCAGCAGGTTGGCCGTGAACCCCGCAAAGCCATTTAGGTTGCGATGGGCCGATACGTGAGGCTCGGGGCCGAACGGATTGCCGAATTGCCAGAGGCACACGAACTGGCTGGACATAGCAAGGCATCCCCCGGCGGCGAGAAGCAGGATTCCAAGGGCGACACTCCGGCGGGAGTTCCGCCAAGCTTGCATGGACATATCCAGCAGTTCACGTCGGAAAATAGCCCCAATCGCCAGGGACATCGCGAGAGCAAAAAAGGCGAAATAGGTTTTCACAGACAGCCCGAACACAATACATATACCCAAAAACGCTGCGTCCGACACGCGCGACCGCCGCATCAGCGCGCCGACCCCCAACACGCAGGCGCATGCCATGGCTGCGGCCCCGATGTCATTCTTGGTGGACGTGGCTTGCAGCGCCAGGAGCTTGAAAGAACCCGTCACTAGCGCAACGGCCAAACCCAGCGATTCTGGGCCTTGCCGTCGGCCAAATGAATAGGCCGTCGCGACTACGCAGCACCATGAAATCCAAGAAAAAACCGCTACGCCAATGTCTGTACGAAGCCGCAAGAAGAAAAAGTGAAGCAGATCAAACCCAGGGCTAAAGGCCAGTTGCCTGAAGGTACTGTAATTTTCCAAGGCAAGTGTGTTCTCCTGGTACATGAGGAGCACGCGTGCTAGATTATAAGTCATGGAGTCCCAATTGGCGGGCGGGACGGCCAGGGCCTGAACCAACAGAACCAGAGCCGCAAGGATTATGCAGTAGGCCAAAGGCTCGCGATGCAGGAGCAGAACCGCTCTGAGATCCGACCCCAGGGAGCGCTGCCGCCGCCGCATTGCATGGAAGGCGAAGACAGCAATCCCGACGTCTAGGGCATGGTGCAAGTGAGTCAACCGCGCGGAGAAAAGGGCTAAAATGGCTAAGCCCAGGGAGGCCAGGGTCAAAGCCATGGCGCGGGCCAGGGCCTCGGAGGCGGGCTGATCCCGGTCTTGGAGAAGGTACCAAGAGGCAGTGAGCAGGCCGAGTTCGCCCAGGAGGATGGAGGTCTTAATAATGTGCATTGTTGCGCCAGGTTAAGGAATTATGGCCGACGGCGAATGAAGGGGTGCCCAATGTTTCGGATTGGACGACCAGAGCAGGATGACCTGAGTGGAAGTGCTCTACCGAATGAGCTACGCGGGAGTTGCGAGGAGGATTTGTTCGCTTATCCTGGGCAGTTCGTCAACCTTCTGGATTGTAACTGACGGAGCAATACCTGTCGGGAACCAAGTTCGCGGTTTGAGGTCCCAAAACCGCGAACCTGAACTCTAATAGTAATGGATCTTCGCGAGGGTCCAGTTCATCCTCTCGCCGTTGGCCAAGTCCACATGGCGCTCAATGGTATTACCCGGAGGCAGAGCTTGGCCGTCAGTGGAGTAGACGATAAACACGGCGACCTCGACACCCTGTTGAACACTTTGGGGTCTGCTCACGAAACGGAGTTTATTGTACGCTAAGGGGCGAATGCCCGCTTAGGGTATACCTCAACCGGGCGTCAGGCTTGGAGCGTTGAGCACGTCAGATTAGGGCCGATTTTGCATTTTCTGACATCATCCGCCCGATCTCTTAGGCTTCAACCTGACGGTTTGGCCGCTAACGTACGATTTTTTCCGTTTCGTGAGCGGACCCCTAGAGGGGCCATTCGCGGTGGGAAGTCGCACCGCTCAGAACCCTACAATTGCCCCTGTGAGTGGGAAGGATTTTGCGCCGAAGACTTCCTGCAGGAGCTGGCCAAGCCGGATAAACCTGGTGCGCCCAGAAGCTAAGACCCCGAAAAGACGCAACTACGGATCGTGAAAAAATTTACCACTTTGAACAATCATCGGCGGGCACCATAAATGCGGGATATATTTCATTGCAGGCAATGCGGGCGCTGTTGTCTCAATCTTGTCGGAGCGAGCCAGACAAGTTGTTGCGATGAGGACTGGAAAAGATGGAAGCGAGAGATGCGTTTTGACATCCTCAGCCGTATTGAACCGATCATAGTAAACGGCAGGGTTTTGGCTCGTGATATGTGGTTTAAGCTTACCAGGGACGGATACCGTGGTGAAATGGTAGCTCGGTGTCCTTGGCTGAGGAAGAAAGGAGACATTTACATCTGCCGCATCCACGGGACCAAGCCGGTGCATTGTCGTGAGTTTATTCCTTCGCCAAGCTTGGCGGAAAGGATTGGATGCCCAGGATGGGATGAAGAGTAAGCGGCTGACAGCTAAGAACCCTGAATGAACAAGCACGTTGACTCTGTTTTTAGGGCGCAAGACATCCTGCCGGACGACGTGAGCAATTAAAGGCCATGACCTTTAATTGCGAAAGTTTCCGGGATAAGGAGAACTGTCCAGGAAGAGACAGAGGTACTACTTAGAAAGGAACAACTTCATATAGCTGAATGGGGTTGAATCCTCAGCGGAATTGAATGTGACTTTGAATTTGTCAAGGCTGCCCACTCCAGTGATCCCCGGAGGCCAATCCATCACGTCTTGCAGGCAAAGAAAGCAGGGATCAACTATGGATTGGAACGTTGACCTGAAGAGCAGATTTCTATTTATGCAGCCCGAACAAGGCTGAAGGTTCTGGGCAAAAGTCATACGCGGTGCGTGCGGTGCCTCACTGGATGTTTGCGCTTTAGACTGATCTTCCGCCGTCCCCTTCGTGGGCAGGGCAGCGGGCTCCTTGCTGAGCGAGAGAAGGGCGTCAACCGCATCTCTCCCTTGCTTTGGTGCGAGATGTGAATAGCGCATGGTCATCTCCGTGGACGTGTGCCCCAGTAGCTTGCTGACCGTGAGCAGGTGGACGCCACGTTGTACAAGCCAGCTTGCGAACGTATGTCTCAACGTATGAAATACGACCCTATGCCGTCTATCCGTGACGCCTAAGTTGAAACCGCAGGCCTCGACCGCTTTCCAAAAAGAGTTTCCAGGACGATTTAGCCGTTTTCCATTGTACGTAAATATGAATTCTTGTTTTGACTTGTTTAGAAGCAGCACCTCATACGCCTTGTCATTTAATGGTATGCTCCTGTTGTTGCATGACTTGGTATCCCGTACATGAATTATTCGATTTGATTCGTCAAAATTATGCGCGCGGAGATTGCGCATTTCGCCAAACCTGAGTCCAGTATGGACGCATAGGACTGTGATGTCATGCCAAAGACGAGACCGACTTTTCAAAACTGAGAGCAGTTGTTCGACTTCATCTTCGGACAAAAAACGATCGCGCTTATTGTCAAACCTCTGAATCTCAAATTTCGGGACAGACTTAATCATTCTCCATTCAAAAGCACGGTTTAGCACCCGACGCAACAGGCCGAGGATATGCCGGACAGTCTGAGGGCTGATGTTTTTAGTGGAAAGAACCCCACGGAACTCAAGTATCTTTTCAGACGTAATCTTGTTGAGCTTGCAGCCTGCCCCAAAAAAGGGTAATATGTGATTGTTCCACATGCCATGGTCAGTGCGTAAAGCGTGCGGCCCTGCCCCATGCCGGACAAGCCTCAGGTAAGTGGGCCAAATTGTTGAAAGAGTCGCAACCGTCATGTTTCCTCCTTAAGGACTGGCGGATTAAGGATGAAGAAGTACAATAGCCTAAATCCCCTTCAGAAGGAAATTCCCCCACTCGCGCCGCCTCGATGGCGGCGTTCAGGGCCAGCAGGTTGGTCTGATCCGCAATGTCGGAGATGACGTTCAACACCTGCCCGATCCCCTGGGCCTGCTTGCCCAGGGCCGTCATGTCCGAGCGCATGCCAAGCGCCTGCTCCTGCACCGCGCCGATGCCCTTCACCACCTGGGTGACCACCTGCGCGCCGTCCAGGGCCTTGTGCCTGGCGTTCTCGGCGGCCTGCGCAGCCTGCGACGCGTTGCGCGCCACCTCGAACACCGTGGCGTTCATCTGCTCCATGGCCGTGGCGGTTTCAGCCACCCGCTGGGACTGCGCCTCCGAGCCCCGGCTGGACTGCTCGATCTGGGCGGAGAGTTCCTCGGACGCCGAAGTCACGACTTCCACCACGCCCTCGAGCTGGCTCGCGGCCTGGAGCATCCCCTCGGCCATGGCTCGCTGCGCCTCTTCCTTGGCGTTCACGACCTCCGTCTGGTCAAGCCAGATGGAGACCGTTCCCAGAAGCGTGTTATCGGTATCGAAGAACGGGGCCGTGGATATGTGCACGTGGCGCACCTTGCCGCGCCGGGTCTCCACTGTGCGGTCCGCAACCTTCAGCTGCCTGTCGCGCAGGGCCACGCTGGACAAGGTGTCCCGCCCCTTCACGCCCCACATGTACTCCCCGGACTGCTTGCCGATCTGGTCCTCGGGGCGGCCTTCGATCTCCATGAGGTCCATCATGTGCCGGTTGGTGTAGAGCACGGTGTCCTGGGCCGTTATGACCGAAAACGGAACCGCCACGCCGTTCATCAACCCGGACAGGTACGCATCCTTGCTGGTGATGGTCCTGGCCATGGAGCGCAGGCTTTCAGCCAGACGCCCGGTCTCGTCGCTGCCCGTCACGCCGAGCCCGCCCGCAGCGCGCCCGTTTGCTGCGGCCTCGGCGAACGCCGCGCATCTGGCGATCTTCCGCGTCAGGCGAAGCGCGTACACCATGCCGAGCACAATACCCAACACAGGACCGGCATACGCGACAGGACCGAATTTTCCGCCTGATGCGACGGCGGCCGACAAGAGTGCGACGACGACATAACTCCCGAGGAGTTTCCATTTCAGGCTCATGGTATTCAAGATACAGCTCCGGTCTGAAGTTCTCCGACATATGAACAGTGACCATGACATCGCCGTGTTCGGACAGTGTTACAAACGGTTTACATCTCCCCTGTGTTGCGGGTTTCATCGCGCCGACCGGCGTCCTGCAGCGCTCGCCGGGATGAGTTCAGTCAGCGCAGGCTCACCGCGTCCCCGCCTGCGCTCTTGGCTGCGTAGACTGCCGCGTCCGCCCTGGCGATCACCTGATTCCAGCAGATTCCCGACGCGCCGCAGACGGTCATTCCCGAGGAGAGCCCGATGGACAGGGTGCACCCCTGGCCGTTGGATTCCTTGAAGCGCTGGCGGATGCGCTCGGCCACCTCGCGCGCCTGTGCCTCCAGACAGGGCAGCAGCACCGCGAACTCGTCCCCGCCCAGCCGGAAGGCGCTGTCGCACCCTTCCCGCACCGACTCCCGGATGATCCTGGCCAAAAGGCGCAGCACCTCGTCGCCGGTCTGGTGCCCCAGCGTGTCGTTGACCTGCTTGAACTTGTCGCAGTCGATCATGAGGAGCCAGGTCTCCTTGTCCGGGTCCAGCGGGCACAACGCCTTGGACTGGAGCATCTGCTCGAAATGGCGGCGGTTGAAGAGCCCCGTCAGCGAATCCGTGCGGCTTAAATCCTCCATGACCCGGCGCGCCTGGTCCGTCTCCTCCAGACGCCAGATGAGGCGGTTCTCGCGGTCTTTCAGCTGATGCAGCATCCAGTTGAGGTTGCGCTTGAGGCGAAGCAGCAAGTGCTCGTCTTCGCGCTCCACGGGCAGCGAGAAGGGCTCCGGGAAGCCGCCCCCCCGCAGCTTGGAGGTAAAGGCGTCCACCTTGGAGAGCTCCCCGAGCACGCAGAAGTGCAGGGCCAGCTTGGCTAGAAACGGCATGAGCCCGAGCCCCAGCGACCCGTGCAGCGCAAGCACGGCCACCGCCGCAGAGGTGCGGCCCGATTCCAAAAGGGCCAGGGCAGCCAGGATGGGCAGGGATACTGTTACGACCAGAAAGGCGGCGAGCTTGATGTGTGGACTCACGAACTGCTCCAGCGTGAAAATGAAAATCAAAATCAGTTCCCAGCTGCTACCCTGCCGGGGAAAGGGAGTCAAGCGCGCGTCGGTGTGCAGAAATCGTTACCGCAGGAGAAGCAACTGTAACCGGCGCACGGCGGCAATTTCTACAAGCACTTGAAATATATTACAATCACCCTTGGCACGTTCCGTGATTATGAGGGGTGGGAGGTGAAACACCATGAAACACCTGATATTGGCCGCCGTGCTGTTATTGGCCTTTTCCTCGCAAGCCTGCGCGTATAATTCCGGCCCTTCCTGGGGCTTCAACGTCTCCGTGGGGACACCCCCGCCGGTGTACGTTCCCCCGCCGGTGTACGTCCCCGCTCCGGCGTATCCTTCCGGCTACGCCGCCGGGTATGAGCGCGGATACGCCGCTGGCGCGTGGCGCGGTTATGTGCCGCCGCCCCCGCCGGTGTACGTCTACGAGCGCAGGCACAAACGCCACCCCCACTACTACCGCCACTGGTAGAACCACGCCCCGGCCTCCCTGGCCTCGCACATTCTTCCCGCCACAAAAAACCGGGGGGCGAAATGCCCCCCGGCCTCTTACTCGCAGCCTGGCTTGCGATCTATGCCGGTGACCACGAACACCCGCGACGCCTCACCCGGAGCTTTTTGTTCTCCGGATTCCGTCTGCCGGGCTATTTCCTTGATCTCCTTGGCCGCAGCCAGCTGCACCTTGTCGTCCCCCGCCTCAAGCAGGCGCTCCAGGACGTCCAGCACCTTCTCGTTCAGGAGCTTCGCGGCCCGCGCGCAGACCGGTCCCTTCCTGGTTTGGGTCTTGCGAACGGCTGCCATGGGGGCTCACTTCAGCGCCTGGCGGATCAGTCTCTCCCAGACCGCCAGGCCAAGCCACACCAGCCCGCCGCCCACCACCGAGGTGATGACCGTGTTGAGCACCTGGCTGCGCAGCGAAAACGCCCCGCGCAGCAGCTGATGGTGCCTGGCATGCTCGCCGGGGGCCAACTCGCACGATGAGCAGCAGCCCGAACGCATCAGGCCCTCTTCGTGGGCCTCGCGCAGGGCGTCCTTGATGAGGGGTTTCAGCCCGTCGCTCATGGCGGCTACCTGATCGGCTCGCTGGTGGTCATACGCAGGGCCGCGTTGGACACGGCCAGGATGGCCGCCTGCAGGGCCGGGTCCATGGCCGTCTTGCCCATGGCCGCCTGCACGCCGATGGCCCCCAGGGCCGCCATGTTGGCCCACAACGTCTTGGACATATACCATCTTTTCCCGTTCATCGGGTTCTCCTGTGTTTTTTGCGCCACACCCACGGCGGAACCGGACGCTTCTGCGACCACAGGCCCAGGCCCTTGAACCTGGCCACGGTCTGCGACAGGCTCAGCGCGTAGCAGTTGCGGCAGTATTGTGTGTACACCCAGGCATGCCCCGCCGCGACCATCAGGGCGTTCACGTCGCGCCCGTCGGGCAGCCGCAGCACGGCCACCGTGCGCCCGTAGGAGTCGGTGTCCTTGGGGATCACCTCCACGCGCTGCCCCTCCACCAGGGAGGTCAGGTAGTCGCGCGAGGCCTTGCCTCCGGCCTGGGCGAGCTCCGGAGCATCGATGCCGTAGAGGCGGATGCGCGTGGCGTCCACGGTGACGGTGTCGCCGTCGTGAACGTGCTCGACCATGGCCGTGAAGGCCCATGCCTGGACGGTCCATGCCGATAAAACCAGAGTCAGAATCAGAGCCAGGGATTTCTTCACTTGGGCCATTCCCCGCCCAGGGCCTGGGCGATCTTGTCCACGTAGGACTGGTTGACGAAGCCCCCTCCGGGAGCCAGACGCACACTGCCGGCGTTGTATGCTGCCACCACGCCGGGCCAGCCATGGCCTGCTTCGTGGCGCTTGGCAAGCTTCGCCAGCAGCCTGCATCCGTACTCCAGCCCCACCTCGGGCCGGGTGAGCCCCGAGAGGAACGCGCCGGGATATCCCAGGCCGCGCGCCGTGGCCCCCATCACCTGCATGAGGCCCCAGGACGTGGCCTGGCCCATGCGTTCGGTCTCCAAAGAGCACGGCCTCACCCCGCGAACTGCGGGATTGCCGCGTATGTATCTCTCGAAGAAGCCCGGTTCGTACCGGAAGGCGCACGCATCGCCTCCCGATTCCACCTCCACCACCGCCGACACCAGCCCCACGGGCAGGCCGTGCGTCCTGGCGGCGGCTTCAATGAGCGTCTCATGCTCCATATCCACCTCGCCGGATGTGATGTGGTCCGGCCCGGAGCCGTCTGGCTCATGATGTGCGGGGCCGCTCTGCCCCGGGCTGGATGTGAGGGGGCATCTTAGCGGGGAAGCGCGATTTGAGAAGGGCACATAGGGGCATGGCCCCATTTGTTTCGCTCTGCCGCGCAGAACGCCTCTTCAGATGGCGGCGTCATGGACAAAGCGGCCCAAGCGCCTTAATTTCTGCGGATGTCGAGCGTGCGGAAAGCAGGAGCCCGTTTTCCGCACGCAGTTGGAATGGTTCCCTCGGGTCAGGTTCAGCCTTGTCTGGATGTCTCCCGAAGACGCCACCCGAACCTGCAACGTACGCTTGGACGACAGGCATCAAGGAGATCCGGATGGGCAGACTGCGCGACCTGAGAAAAACCGTCCTGGCGGCGCTTGAGGCCGATCCCTGGCCTGCCGGGCTCGCAGCCCTGGAGGACGTGCGGCCCAAGACGCTGCTTGGCCCGCTCTACGCCTGCCTGCTGGAGCCGGACGAGCGCGTGCGCTGGCGGGCCGCCTCGGCCTTCGGGCGCACCGTGGCCAGACTGTTCGACGAAAAGCCCGAGGACGCGCGCCAGCTGGTGCGCCAGTTCATGTGGCGGTTGAACGAGGAGTCCGGCAACGTCGCCTGGGGCATCCCCGAAGCCTTCGGGGAGATCCTGGCCGCCCAGCCCGAGCTGGCCCGCGAGTTCCACCGGGTGCTGGCCTCCTACATCAACGACCGCGACTGCGCGACCGGCGACAACTACCTGGAGCTCTGCCCTCTGCGCCGGGGCGTGTACTGGGCTCTGGGCCGCCTGGCCGAGGCCCGGCCCGAACTGGCCCTGCCCGCCCTGGACGACCTGCTCCTGGCCTTTGGCGGCGACGATCCCCAGAGCAGAGGCTTGGCCGCCTGGGCCGTAGGGTCGCTCCTGCCCCTGGCCGGGGAGAAATCCGGGCCAGCCCTGGACGCCCTGGACGCCCTGGCTTCAGGCGAATCCGGGGGCTACGCCTTCGATTTCTACCACGGTGGAGAGCTGTCTCCCGTGAGCATCGGCGAGTTGGCCCGCGAGGCCATGAAAAAAGTCGCTTGACCCAGTTCTAGGAATGTTTATTACTTTCCTCATCACCCTGAACAAAACACACCGGTGAGGAGAACTCCATGGCTCAGCTCGAAAATTTCAAGGAATACGACGTGGACTGGGAAATGACCCCTGAAGCGGCCGTGACTCTTTATCTGGAGTGGGGCAACAACTGCTGGCTGAACGAATTCAAGCCGGTGCGCCACCGCAGCGACTCAGTGACCTACTTCGTGGTGAACACCTGGGAGCCGGCACCCAAGCTCACCCTGATCAAGCGCACCTGCGACGAGGCCAAGGAGCTTGCGGAGTTGCCCCTGCCCGAGCATCTTCGTCCCAGGTTCATGAAAGAGGTGGGTTGCAACAAGGGAGTGTACGCCCCCACTCCTGAAATCAAGGAATGGTTGCGGACCCAGATGAGCAACTAGAAAAGCCCTGAAACGCCTGAAAGGCCGGGAAACCGGCCTTTTTTGTTGCCTTGCTCCCTGCGCGGGATGTAGAATTTCTCAACCGGCGGATTTTGGCGTACAATCCGGGTTGGAGGCTTAAATGGACAAGGCGTGCATCCTCATCGTCGAGGACGAACGCATCATCGCTCTGGATCTGCGCAGCAAGGTGGCCAGGCTGGGGTACGTGGTGGCCGGGATGGCTCATACCGGGCAGGAGGCCATCCGCTTGGCGGAAGAACTGACCCCCGACCTGGTGCTCATGGACATCATCCTGGACGGCGGCATGGATGGCATCGACGCCGCCACGCAGATCCTGCAAAACCGCACAATCCCCGTGGTGTTCGTGTCCGCCTGCAACGATCAGGGCACCCGTGAGCGCGCCACAATCCTGGGATGCGCCGGATTCGTCTCCAAACCCGTGGACTCCAGGGAGCTGGCCGCCCGTTTAAGCGACGCCCTGAGCTGCGCCAGAGGCCCCGACTGATAATCCTCTCCGACATCCACGCCAACCTGGAGGCCCTGGAAGCCGTCCTCCAGGACATCGCATCCCTGCCCGAGCCCCATTCGCTAGGCGAGATAGTCTGTCTGGGAGACATGGTCGGCTACGGGGCCGACCCCGAGGCCGTGGTGCGCCGGGTGCGCGAAGCCGGAATCGTCGCGGTGCTTGGCAACCACGAGGACGGGGTGCTCTCGCCCAAGTCGCGCGGGCATTTCAACCCCCAGGCCTGGGACGCCGTGCGCTGGGCCGCTTCGCACCTCTCCGAGGAGAGCCTCGCCTGGATCGCCGGACTCCCCTTCAGCCTGAGCGTCCAGGGCTGCCATCTGGTGCATGGACTGCCCCCCGCCGACCCCCACGCCTATCTGGCCCAGGCCGACGAGCCGTGCCTGCGCCGCCTGATGGGCCAGATTTCCGAGGACGTCTGCTTCGTGGGGCACACCCACCGCCTGAAGCTCGTGACCATCCGCCCGGACGCGCTCACCCGAAGCCCCCTGTACGAGGGGACCCTCCGGCTGGAGCGCGGCCCCAGGCACATCGTCAACGCCGGAGCCGTGGGCCAGCCCCGCGACGGCGACCCGCGCGCCAAATACCTGATTTTCGACCCCGTGAGCCGCGCGCTTACCGTGCGCTTCGTCCCCTACGACGCCGGGACCGCCGCAGGGAAGATCCTGGCGTCCGGCCAGCCGCGCGTCTATGCGGAGCGCCTGGTCGAATCACTGGAAGGCTCTGCGTGAAGCGCATCGGCAGGTACGAGGTGCTGGGACTCCTGGGGCGCGGCGGCATGGGCGCGGTGTACAAGGTGGCCATGCCCGTCACGGGCAAGATCATGGCTCTCAAGCTCCTGGCCCCCAATCCCTTCCTGGTCACGCTGCTGGGCCGGGCGGTGATCGAGCGCCAGTTCATCGCCGAGGCCGCCGCGCTGGCCAGCCTGAACCACCCCAACGTGGCCGCCGTGTGGGATTTCGGGCGCATGGGACGCCGCCCCTTCTTCCTGATGGAATACTTCTGCCGGGACCTGGGGCAGGTGATCGGCGAGACCGCCGACGTTGAAGCCCCCACCCGTCGGCTCTCCCTGCCGCGCGCGGCCAGCTACGCGCTCCAGACGCTGGAGGGCCTGGCCCGGCTGCACCACGCGGGCATCGTGCACCGCGACATCGAGCCCTTCAACCTGCTGCTCACCGACGAGGACCAGATCAAGATCACGGACTTCGGCCTCTCCAAGGTGCGCGGCGAGTCCCTGGCCGAGTCGCCGGGACTCAAGGTCGGCTCGCCCTACTACGCCGCCCCCGAGCAGGAGGACGACCCCAAAAGCGCCGGGCCGCGCGCGGACCTGTACTCCGTGGGCGTCACCCTGCACCGCATGCTCACAGGCAGGCTGCCCCGTTGGCCGCTGGAAGGGGCCGACGCGCCCGGCAGGCTCTCGCGCGACCTGGACGGCGCCTGGGAGGACTTCCTGCGCCGCGCGCTTTCCCCCGAACCAAAGGAGCGCCACCGCGACGCAGCCTCCATGGCTGCCGAGCTGCGGGTGCTGCTGGACGCCTGGCGCAGACGCCTGGCGCGCGCATGCAGCCTGGAGACGCCGGACGCATCGCCCCCCTGCCCCGCTCCGGGACCGGAAGGCGCGCCGAAAGCCCGCCGGGAGCCGCGAAAAATTTCCGGAAAGAACGCCCGCGAGGAGCTGGGGTTGGACGCCCTGTGGCGGCCCAAATGCTACGCGGTCCAGCAGCTTCGCCCGGGAGCGGGAGTCATAGCGGACGAGGCCTCGCGGCTCATCTGGCAGTCCGGGGGCAGCCCCTACCGGCTGAGCTGGTGGGAGGCCCACGAATACGTGGCAGGCCTGAACGCCGCGCGTTTCGCCGGAAGCTGCGAGTGGAGGCTGCCCACAGTGGAGGAACTGGCCGGGATCCTCACCCCGCCGCCGGAGTTCACCGGGCACTGCCTGAGCCCGGTCTTCAACCCGGAGCAGCGCCTGCTCTGGAGCGCCGACCGCCGCGCCTTCACCCAGGCCTGGTTCGCGGACACGGAACTCGGGGCCGTGGCCTGGGCGGACATGACCTGCCTGCGCAGCGTGCGCGCCGTGCGATCTTCCTGATACGTTTCGCGAGGGGAAAAAACCGCGTCAGACGATGCGGGCGTTGCCCAGCACGTAGACCAGCCGCTTGAACAGGGCCGGGTCGAAAGCGCCTTTCATATCTTCCTGCATGATGGACAGCGCCTTGTAGGGCGCGAGGGCCTTGGCGTAGGGCCGCTCCGAGGTCAGGGCGTCGTACACGTCGCACAAAGACAGCACCCGCGCGTACACCGGGATGCCCTCCCCCCCTATGCCGCCGGGATAGCCCGCGCCGTCGAAGCGCTCATGGTGGAAGAGGATGGCGTTGGTGGCCACGTGGCTGATGGGCATGGAGGCGCAGATGCCCAGCGCCCGCACCGGATGGGTCTTCATCATCTCCCACTCGGCCTGGTTCAGCGGCCCGGACTTGTTGATCACCTCGTCGGGGATCTGGGTCTTGCCGATGTCGTGCAGGGCCGCGCCCAGGCCCGCCTCGAACAGGGTGGTCTGGTCCATGCCGGACAGGCTTTGCAGCACGGAGATGGTCAGCACCATCACGTTCAGGGAGTGGCTGTAGGTGTGGTACTTGTGGGAGAGGAACTCCGAGAGGCTTTTCAGCGATTCTTCCTTGGACAGCAGGGCGATGCCCCGCTTCACCAGCAGCTGCATGGCCTGATAGGTCTTGTCGTCCAGGCCCCTGGGCAGCTTGCTGGCGAAGCTCTGCTTCAGCATGCCCGAGGATATCTGGTAGAACAGTTTGGAGCGCTCCTCCATGGGTAGCTGGTCGTTCAAAAGCATGTTGCCCAGGTTGCGGGCCAGATAGGTCTCGTAGTCGAAGCGTTGATCCACCCTGATGTAGAACTCGCTGACGTCCAGCAGGTCCTTCAGCTTGGGCTCGATGGTGAAGTGCTCGCCCTTCTTGGCGTACAGGACGAACCAATCGCCCCGCTTGAGATACAGGTCGAACAGGCCCGCCGTGCCGGGCAGGATGGTGCGGGGATGGATGGGAAAGTAGTCCTCCCGGCGCTGGGAGACCTTGGAGCCGGGGCTCCCGGCCCCCGGCTGCGGCCCTGCCGGATGGCGCACGGTCATGCTGTTTCCTCTGGCAGGGCCTCGGGCATGTCCCTGAGTTCCTCCGGACGAGCCGGAGCGGTCTTCACCGGGCAGGACTCGCCGTCGGCAGGGTCCCAGTCGCCCTGGAGCCTCTGTCCGGTCAGGCGCTTCCACAAAAACTGCTCGGGGTCGAACCCGGCAAGCTTGGTCAGCTCGATCTCGGCGCGCGCAGCCATCTTGTGTCCGCCCGCGCAGCCGAAGTCCGCAAACCAGGCCTGGGCTTTCTTGCCCATATTGCGGCGCAGGCCGTCGGAGCGCATCACGGCTATCAGGCGCTCGCCGTAGAGCCCGGCGATGCAGTTCCAGGAGAGCCCGTGCACCCGCAGGAAAAAGTCGGCCAGCACCACCAGCACGTCCGGATTTTCCACCCGCCCCACATAGACGAACATGCCGTCGCGCCCCACGGGGCGGATGCGATCGAAGGCGCGAGAAAAGTACTTCAGCCACTTGCGGTGGAAATCCGCATGCACGATGCGCCGCAAGAGCATCTTGTCCGCGAACTTGGAGAGATAGCTGAAGGCCTTTACGTCCACCTCGGAAAAATCGCGCTCAAAGGAACCGGTGTCGGTCTTGATTCCGTAGAGCAGGGCCGTGGCCAGCAGTTTGCCGGGCTTAATCTTCAGGTTGTACAGGTATTCGGTCAAAAGGCTGGAGCAGGCCCCGTACCCGGTGGGGATGTCCACGAACCGGGCCCGCACGGGGTGGGAGGGGTCCAGCCCGTGGTGGTCCAGGATCACGTCGAAGTCCACATCGGGAAAATCCGTGCTGTGGTGCGGCTGGGAGTCCACCATGGCGAACCGCGTGCAGCAGCGCGAGATCTCCGGCGTGACGCGCACCAGGGGGATGCGCAGGGTGCGGATCATGGCCAGGTTGTCGGGCCTTGAGATCTCATTGGGGTGGGCGATGTCCGCAAGGGCGCCCTTGGAGCGGATGATCTGGCGCAAGGCCATGGCCGAGCCCAGGGCGTCGGGATCGGCGCTTATGATGATGAGCCAGTGCTCATGGGGGACGATCAGGCTGGTGAGTTTCGCCAGCTTGTCGGTGAGAACCCTGAAAAAGGGCATGTGCTCCTCACTTGAGTGTGACGGACAGGCCCGCAACTGCGAGCTTCACGCTGGAGGCCATCCCGGCCAGCGCCTGATTGAGCGCCCCCTGGGCGCGGGCGAAACGCCTGACCAGCGATGTCGATGCAACAGGCCCCAGGCCCACTTCGCAGCTGACCAGCACGCACTCCGGGCCTGCGGGGGCCTCGAACCCGGCCAGGGCCTGAAGCAGCTCCCCGGTGCGGTCGCGTCCGACCTCCAGGCATGCGAACACCCAGAAGTCCAGGCTGTCCACCAGGACGTTTCGACCTTCCCGGAGCGCTCCCTCAAGGGCGGCGGCCAGCTCCAGGCCCGGCTCGACCACGGGGATGGCCGGGTCGCGCCGCAGGCGGTGGTCCAGGATCTGGCGGCGGAAGGCCATGTCGCGGGCCAGTCCCATGGCCAGTATGAGTCCAGGTCCTGGGGCGTCCCGGAACAGGCCGTAGGCCATGTCGGACTTGCCCGACTTCTCGCCCCCGAGCACCAGACGGATCATTTGGCCCCGCTTTCCTGCGAAAGCTCCCGGCACAACGCGTAAAACGTTTCCAGGCTGCCGCGCAAGTCGGATTCGCTGAAAACCTCAAAGAGAATGCGGGTGTCCGGGCCGAGCCGGGCAAGAATGCCCTTTATGATCCGGCGCTGGCTGGGGCTGAGTTCGGTCAGGGACAGGTGCTCGTGGCGCTGCTTGACCATGCCCGGCGCGTAGCAATGCACCAGCTCCACCCGCTCGAACAGATCGGGCGCGTCCAGCAGCCAGTCCTGGTCGAAGGCCATCTGGTGCCCCACGTCCAGGCAGACCGGCAGGTCGTATTCCTGGACGACGGGCCAGTGGGCGCGCAGGTCCTGGCCGGGGATGTTCTCCACCATGAGCCGCCAGCCGGGCGCGGCCTCGCGCCAGATGCGCGCGACTCCCGCCAGCCTGTCCGGCTGCGCGGGCGGATGGAGCACCCCGCCCCAGGGCGAGAGCGCGCCGGGAACCGCCATCAGCCGGTCGAGCAGTTCCCACACGGCCCGGGGGCCGTCGTCCCAGGGCAGGTCCAGGGGCAGGTGCACGTGGGAGGAAAGGCCCCGGCCGGGCTCGAACTCCTTGGGGAGATAGGCCAGCGAGGGCGCGTGCTGGTAAAATAGAAGCGCCACCTCGGAGACGGGCAGCTTCCAGGAGGCGATGCGACGCAGGTTCTCGCTCAGGGACTTGGGCCACAGCCAGCTGGTGGCGGACAGACGCCAGGGGGACGGATTCGTGTTCATTGTTTCACTTGCGTGCCGCAGCAGTCTCCGGTAAGAATTTCTCCTGTTCGCGGCGTGGCCGATTGTGGCAAAAAAGCGTTGCGGACGAAAGCGTTTTTCCCCGACGTTTTGTTCCCAGCGGAGGTAAGATCGTGACGCGCTTTCGAAATGCCTTTCATCATGTTTTCAACCCCTTGCACGTCTTCTGTCGCCTGAAGGACATGGGACTGCCGAGCCCCGTCGCCCACAAGATGTGCCGCGCCTACGAGCGCTTCGTGTTCAGGCTGCTGCCCTGAAGACCGGCCCGGCATCCAGACGGACACTGCCGGACTGATACACCCGCCTGAGCGCCCGAAGCTTCCGCCCGACATGCCTCGACCAGTCTCCTGACCGCCCAAGACAGCATCCCCGGCCTCCCGGCCCCCGCCTCTGCTGACAACGATCAATTCGGACATATTTTTATCTTTGCGCGCCATGGCCCGAGGAATGGGACACGTGCCTGAGCGGCAGTTCGTCGCGAGGACGCAACGAAGAGAGCGCATCATGCCCGTGGGCCTGCGCCAGAAGACCGCGCCGCAGCATGAACGCGCGACGAGGTTATTTTCGGGAATGCGAAAAGAAACGAGTAAGGCCGGACCGGGAATATCCCGGACCGGCCGTCTCGGTAACGGATAGGAATGCGTGGCCTGCCAACATCCGGACGCCTGGCGTCCGAAAAACGCGGGCGGCTTTTCTTTAGGAACCGGAAACGGAGGCCGCTTCGGGAACCACGCGCACGGAGGGCTTCACCACCACGCCGGAGCGCAGGCAGCGGGTGCACACAGTCATGGTGTACACTTCGCCGGAAGCCTTCACGGCCCGGACCTGACGCAGGTTCGGGATGAAACGACGCCGGGACTTGTTGTTGGCGTGGGAAACGTTGTTTCCCACCTGGGGCTTCTTGCCGCAATTATCGCACACCTTGGCCATATCGCACCTCCAGCGGGGTCATGCCCCTGGATAAAATATACCCGTCAAAGGGAAGCGATGCTTACACGCACTTTTTTCGGCTGGCAAGCTTTTTGTTGACAGAAGCCTGGGGCGCGATTACTCACCGTTGTTTCCCGGAGGGCGAAGCATGACCGAACGCTGGCTTGACATAACTGACGTCCAGGCGCAAGGACGCGAATTCGTCTTCGACGACCAGGAACTCTGGGCCGAGGGCGCAGGTGAATTCGACATGGAATTCGCCACGCAGACACCCCTCTCGGCCACGTTCACCGTGACGCCCGAGACGGACGGGGCGCTGGTGCGCGGCAGGCTTACAGGCATGCTGAGCGTACCGTGCGACCGCTGCACCGCGCCGACCGAGGTGAAGATCGACCAGCGCTTCGACCTGTTCGAACAGGTTCCGAAGCATGGCGAAGAGGTCCTGGAACCGAGCCTGGTTCGTCGGCGCGGACATCGACTGGAGCTTGACGTAAACGGTTTGCTCTGGGAAGAGTTCGTGTTGGCCCTGCCGGTGAAGCCCTTGTGCTCGGAAAACTGCAAGGGCCTGTGCCCGGAGTGCGGGCAGGATCTGAACGCAGGTGGCTGCGGCTGCTCCGAAAAGCAGCTTGATCCGCGCATGGCCGCCCTGCGCGGGCTAACTATTGTCAAGAAAGACCACTCATAGAGGTATACGGAAATGGCCGTCCCCAAGAAGAAGATCTCCAAGTCCCGTCGAGGCATGCGCCGCTCCCACGACGCCCTGACCCCCCCCAACGTCATTCTGTGCTCCTGCGGCGAGCCCACCCTGTCTCACAGGGTCTGCCCCAGCTGCGGCACATACAAGGGCCGCCAGGTGCTCAAGCGGGATGAATCCCAGTCCTAGCAGGCCCCGCATCGCCGTGGACGCCATGGGAGGGGACTTCGGTCCCCACGTGGTGGTTCCCGGCGCAGTGCAGGCCGCAAAGCGCAAGCAGCTCGACCTGCTCCTGGTCGGGGATGAGCCCCGTATCGCGGCAGAGTTGTCCAAGCTCGACACGCGGGGAATCGTCGTGCGCGTCGTGCACGCCACCCAGGTGGCGGAGATGCACGACAAGCCCTCCGAGGCCCTGCGCAGGAAAAAGGACTCCTCCATTCAGGTTGCCTGCAACCTGATCCGCGACGGGCAGGCCGACGGAATCATCAGCGCCGGGAACACCGGCGTTGTGCTTGCGTGCAGCCTTTTCACGCTTGGCCGCATGGACGGCGTGGACCGCCCCGCCCTGGCCACCATCCTGCCCACGGAGCGCGCCCCCCTGGTGCTCGTGGACGCCGGAGCCAACGTGGACTGCAAGGCGATAAACCTGTTGCAGTTCGGCATCATGGCCGACGTGATGGCCCGCCTTCTCCTGCACCGTCCGGAGCCCGAAGTCGCCATCCTCTCCAACGGAGAGGAAGAGGGCAAGGGCAACCAGCTGGTGAAGGAGGCCTTCGAGCTGTTCAAGCACTCCTCGCTCAACTTCGTGGGAAACATTGAGGGACGCGACCTCTTCACCGGCGAAGTGGACGTGGTGGTGTGCGACGGCTTTGTGGGCAACGTGGTCATCAAGCAGGCCGAAGGCTTGGCCTCCTCGCTCGGACGGCTGCTCAAGGGCGAACTCCGCAGGGGTTTCTTCGCCAAGATCGGCACCACCCTGGCCCTGTCCGCCTTGAAACGCTTCTCGCGCCTGATGGACTACGCGGAGTACGGCGGCGCGCCGCTCCTGGGGCTCAAGGGCACGGTGATCGTAGGCCATGGCGCTTCCAACCAGAAGGCCATCGCCAACGCCGTGGACATGGCGGGGACGCTCATCAGCCTGAAGGCCCCGGAGCTTCTCAAGGAAGGCCTCGCCGCCAACAAGGACTTCGCACACTTTTTAAAACGACCGGCCAGCGCCGAGTAAACGATCCCCCCACATGCACGGACGCTTCACCATAGAAGGCTTCGGCCGTCACGTTCCCGAACGTGTGCTCACCAACGCGGACCTTGAGGCCATCGTCGACACCAGCGACGACTGGATCACCACACGCACCGGCATCAAGGAACGCCACATCGCCGCCCCCGGCGAGACCTCCAGCGACCTTGCCGTGGTGGCCGCGCGCAACGCCCTGGCCCAGGCCGGGCGCACCGCGCAGGACCTCACCCACATCTTTTACGCCACGTTCACCCCGGACGCGGTCTGCCCGCCCGCGTCGAGCATCCTCCAGGAAAAGCTCGGCATCCAGGGCCGCAGCGCCGTGGACATGAACGCCGCCTGCTCCGGCTTCCTCTACGCCCTGGAGGCCGGCATGGGAGCCCTGGCCCTGCGCCCCGGCTCCACGGCCCTGATCACCGCCTCGGAGATCACCACCTGCCGCACCAACTGGGCCGACCGGGGAACCTGCGTCCTGTTCGGCGACGGCGCGGGCGCGGTCATCCTGTCCGACAAGGAACCCAAGCCCGGACAGGCCGTCATAAAGGACATCATCACCAAGTCCGACGGCTCGCTCTGGCCCCTGCTGACCGTCAAGGCTGGCGGTTCCGGCTGGCCGCTGAAGCTCGGCGAGCAGGTGAAGGAAGACTACTTCATCGAGATGAACGGCCCCGAGGTCTACAAGAACGCCGTGCGCTCCATGGGCCAGGTCTGCGAGGAGATCGTGACCAGAAACGGCCTCGCCATGGACGACGTGGACCTGTTCATTCCGCACCAGGCCAACCTGCGCATCATCGAGGCCGTGGGCAAGCGCCTGAAATTCACCGGAGACCGGGTCATGGTTACCGTGGACCGCTACGGAAACACCTCCGCCGCGTCCGTGGCCATCGCCCTGTCCGACGCCGTGAGCGAAGGACGTGTGAAATCCGGCTCCACCGTGCTGCTGACCACCTTCGGCGGCGGTTTCACCTGGGGCGCGGCGATCCTGAAGTTCATCTGATCGATACCGGGTCGGCCACGGGGCTGGCAGAAATATTTCGAGCCGGAAACGCCTCGAAATAGCTTCCCCAAAGCCTCCTGGGCAGCTAAATTGACATTTGAGTTTGCAGATCATTTGAGATAGGAACAATCCTCACCTCATACCGGAACATCTATGAGCAACCCACCCCGCCTTACCGCACTCGTCACCGGAGGCTCGCGCGGCATCGGTGCAGCCGTGGCCAAACGCCTGGCCAAGGACGGCTATTCCGTTCTGTTCACCTATGTCTCCAAGCCCGACGAGGCCAAAGCCGTGGCCGCCCACATCATGTCCGAGGGCGGCGAGGCCCAGGCCCTGCACCTGGACATCTCCGACCGGAGCGCCATCACCGCGTTCTTCAAGGAGCACATCGAGGGCAAGACCGAACTGGAAGTGCTGGTGAACAACGCCGGCATCACCAAGGACGGCCTCCTGGTGCGCATGAAGGACGAGGACTGGGACCGCGTGATCGGCGTGAACCTCACCGGGGCCTTCACCTGCCTGCGCGAGGCCGCCAAGATCATGATGAAGCGCCGCTCCGGACGCATCGTGAACATCGTTTCCGTGGTGGGCCAGTCAGGCAACGCCGGGCAGGCCAACTACGTGGCCGCCAAGGCCGGGCTCATCGGCCTTACCAAGACCGCCGCGCTGGAGCTTGCCTCCCGCAACGTCACGGTCAACGCTGTGGCTCCCGGCTTCATCGAGAGCGACATGACCGCCGGGCTTCCCGACGCCGTCAAGGCCGCCTTCCTTGAACAGATTCCGCTGAAAAAAATGGGCATGCCCGAGGATGTCGCCTCGGCCGTGGCCTATCTCGCATCGCCGGAGGCTTCCTACGTCACCGGCCAGGTGCTCGCCGTCAACGGCGGCCTGTATCGCTAAGACCGCAACGAACAACCACCCCGCACATTCCCCAAGGAGAACACCATGTCCGTCGTAGAAAAAGTCAAAGAGATCATTGTGGACCAGCTGGGCGTGTCCATTGACGAAGTCAAGCCCGAAGCCAAGTTCGTTGACGACCTGGGCGCCGACTCCCTGGACCTGACCGAACTGATCATGGCCATGGAAGAAGAGTTCGGCGTCGAGATCGCCGACGAGGACGCTCAGAAGATCGTCAAGGTCCAAGACGCCATCGACTACGTGTCGAACAAGCAGGCCTAACGCCGCGCCGGCGGCCGGACTCCAACCCCCGGCCGCCTCATTTTTCCCTCAAGGTGCCATAGACCATGAAGCTCAAACGTGTCGTCGTCACCGGCATGGCCGCGATCACGCCCATCGGCAACGATCTGGCCACCAGCTGGCAGAACCTTCTGAAAGGCGTTTCAGGGGCGGGTCCCATCACCCGCTTCGACGCCACGGGATTCGATACCACCTTCGCCTGCGAGGTGAAGGGGTTTGATCCCAGTCAGTACTTCCCGGCCAAGCAGGCCCGCCGCATGGACATTTTCACCCAGTACGCCGTGGCCGCCGCCCTCATGGCAGTCAAGGACTCCGGGCTTGAAATCACCCCGGAGCTGGCTCCCGAAGTGGGCGTGCTCATCGGCTGCGGCATGGGCGGACTGAACGTCATCGAGGAGCAGCACAAGAAGCTCCTGGCTGGCGGCCCCGGTCGCGTGTCGCCTTTCTTCATCCCCGTGCTCATCGCCAACATGGCCGCTGGCCAGGCCGCGATCTTCACCGGAGCCAAAGGCCCCAACGTCTGCACCACCACCGCCTGCGCCTCCGGCGCGCACGGCGTGGGCTACGCCTACACCGACATCATGCTTGGCCGCGCCAAGGCCATGATCTGCGGCGGCGTGGAATCCACCGTGGCCGCCCTTGGCGTGTGCGGCTTCAACGCCCTGAAGGCGCTCTCCACCCGCAACGACGACCCCACCAAAGCCTCGCGCCCCTTCGACAAGGACCGCACCGGCTTCGTCATGGGCGAGGGCGCGGGCATCCTCATGCTTGAGGAGCTGGAGTTCGCCAAGGAACGCGGAGCCAACATCCTGGCCGAAGTGGCCGGTTTCGGCGCTTCCGGCGACGCCTACCACATGACCGCGCCCCCGGAGACCGGCGAAGGCGCTGCCCTGGCCATGAAGGCGGCCCTGCGCGAGGCTGGCATGCAGCCCACGGACATCGACTGCGTCAACGCCCACGGCACCTCCACCCAGCTGAACGACCTGTGCGAGACCCGCGCGCTTAAATCCGTATTCGGCGACTACGCCTACAAGTTGTCGGTCACGGGCAACAAGTCCATGATCGGCCACTGCCTGGGCGCTGCCGGAGCCATCGAGAGCGTGTTCTCCGTCAAGACCATGCTGGAAGGCATCGTACCGGGCACCATCAACTACGATACCCCGGACCCCGAGTGCGATCTGGACTACACGCCCAACGAGCCCAAGGTCCGCACCGTGAACACGGTGCTGAACAACTCCTTCGGCTTCGGCGGGACCAACGCCTGCCTGGTATTCAAGAAGTTTGAAGCGTAAACGCCAGGGGGAGCCTCTTTCCGGAGGCTCCCCCTCGCTCATTTTTGCGACACCTTCGACGGACTTTGCGGGTTTACCCAGAAGCGAAGTCCGTTAAACGTTTCCGAGGAGGACGAGACATGGACGAAATTTTCATCCGCGACCCGGAAATCGCCGCCGCCATTGCCAGCGAAATCGACCGCCAGGTCGGCTGCCTGGAGCTCATCGCCTCGGAGAACTTCGTCTCCACCGCCGTGCGCCAGGCCCAGGGCTCGGTCATGACCCACAAGTACGCCGAGGGCTACCCCCACAAGCGCTACTACGGCGGCTGCGAATTCGTGGATGTGGCCGAGGATCTGGCCCGAGACCGCGTCAAGCAACTCTTCGACTGCCCTTACGCCAACGTGCAGCCCCACTCCGGCTCGCAGGCCAACATGGCCGTCTACTTCTCGGTGCTCAAGCCCGGCGACACCGTCCTGGGCATGGACCTGTCCCACGGCGGACACCTGACCCACGGCAGCCCCGTGAACTTCTCCGGCCGCTTCTTCAACATCGTGTTCTACGGCGTGAAGAAAGAGACCGGCATCATCGACTACGAGGCCCTGGAAGCCCTGGCCCGTGAGCACAAGCCCAAGATGATCGTGGCCGGAGCCAGCGCCTACCCCCGCGTCATCGACTTCGACCGCTTCCGCGCCATCGCGGACGAGGTCGGCGCCTTCCTGATGGTGGACATGGCCCACATCGCCGGTCTGGTGGCTGCCGGACAGCACCCCTCGCCCATCGGCAAGGCCCACTTCACCACCTCCACCACCCACAAGACCCTGCGCGGACCGCGCGGCGGCCTGATCCTGGCCGGTGAGGAGGACGCCAAGAAGATCGACTCGCAGATTTTCCCCGGCATCCAGGGCGGACCGCTCATGCACGTGATCGCGGCCAAGGCCGTGGCTTTCGGCGAGGCCCTGCGCCCCGAGTTCAAGACCTACCAGGAGCAGGTGGTCAAGAACGCGCGCGTGATGGCGGCTGGCCTCGTGGCCCTTGGCTACGACCTGGTCTCGGGCGGCACCGACAACCACCTGATGCTCGTCGACCTGACCAACAAGGACGTCACCGGCAAGGACGCCCAGATCGCGCTGGACGCGGCCGGCATCACAGCCAACAAGAACACCGTCCCCTTCGAGACCCGCTCCCCCTTCGTGACCTCGGGCATCCGCCTGGGCACGCCTGCGCTCACCACGCGCGGCATGAACGAGAAGGACATGGAGAAGGTGGTGGCCTGGATCGACGCGGCCATCAAGGGCAAGGACAACGAGAGCGCCCTGGCCCAGATCAAGGCCGACGTGAAGAACTTCGCCCGCCAGTTCCCGCTGTTCGCCTGGTAATCGCCAGAACGTTTCGACGCTTCCGGGCCGCGCGGCGAAAGCCGCGCGGCCCTTTTGCTTGACATCCGGGGCTGCGGTCATCACTTTCCAAGAAATAACGGAGTACCTCCATCATGGACCAACGCCTCCCCTGGCCCGACTATTTCATGGGCATCGCCGCCCTGGTGGCCGAGCGCTCCACCTGCCTTCGCCGCAAGGTGGGGGCCATCGCCGTAAAGGACAAGCGCATCCTGGCCACCGGCTACAACGGCGCGCCCGCCGGGACCGCCCACTGCCTGGACATCGGCTGCCTGCGCGAGAAGCTCGGCATCCCGTCCGGCCAACGCCACGAGCTCTGCCGTGGCCTGCACGCCGAGCAGAACGTGATCATCCAGGCCGCAACCCACGGCGTGTCCATAGCCGGGGCGGTCATCTACTGCACGACGCAGCCCTGCATCATCTGCACGAAGATGCTCATCAACTGCGGCGTGAAGGACATCCACTACGCCGAGGGCTACCCGGACGAGCTCTCGCGCGACATGCTCACCGAAGCTGGAGTGAACTTTGATACCCTGCCTGGCCCCAAAAACAGCTGACGAAGCCCAGATGGCCCGCGCGCTGCAACTTGCCGCGCAGGGCAAAGGCGCGACCGCCCCCAACCCATGCGTGGGCGCGGTGCTGGTCCGTGACGGCCTGATCGTGGCCGAGGGCTGGCACATGCGCCACGGAGAGCCCCACGCCGAGGTCAACTGTCTGGCCGACGCGGCAGCGCGCGGCGTGGACCCGACCAGTTGCACGCTCTACGTGACGCTGGAGCCCTGCAACCACTTCGGCAAGACCCCGCCCTGCACCCACGCCGTGCTCGCTGCCGGGATAAAGAGAGTGGTGGTGGGCTGCGCCGACCCCAACCCTCGTGTGGAAGGCGGCGGCGCGGACTTTCTGCGCTCCAAGGGTGTGGACGTGACGGTGGGCGTGATGGAACAGGCCTGCAAGGACATGATCGCTGATTTTGCCGTCTGGCAATTCACGCCCCGCACCTACAACATCCTCAAGATGGCGGCCACGCTGGACGGGCGCATCGCCTCGCGCACCTGCAAGGCGGCCTGGGTCAGCGGCACGCAGTCGCGCGCCGCAGTGCATGAGCTGCGCACCCGGGTGGACGCCGTGGTTGTGGGCGGAGCAACGCTGCGCCTGGACAACCCCCAGCTGACCGTGCGCATCGAGGGCCGTTCCATTGACCGCCAGCCTCTGGCCGTGGTGGTGACGTCGCTGTTGCCGGAGCCTGGCTCTCCGTTCACGCTTCTGACCACTCGTCCGGACGAAACCATCTTCTGGACAGATGCGGCAAATGCCGTGTCCGTTCGGGCCGAGGGTTTGCGCGACAAGGGCGTTCGGGTGTGGGAGCTGCCCAGCATCGGCGAGAAGCTCGATCTGTCGGCGGGTTTCACCATGCTGCGCCAGGAAGCCGGATGCCACACCACCCTGTGCGAGGGCGGCGGCAGGCTGGCCATGTCCCTGTGCAGGCTGGGGCTTATGGACGAGTTCCAGTATTTCCTTGCCCCGAAAATTCTCGGGGACGAGATGGGGATTCCTGTGTTTTCAGGCGAGGTGGCCGAATCCATGGAGCAGGCCAGACGCCTGCGGCTGGCCGGGATTGCGCCCAGCGGCGACGACCTGCTGCTGACTTACAGACCGGTTTAAGGCTCTTCTCCGCCCATGTTCTCGCCGCAGGCCGCGCAGCGCCCGCAGTCGGTGTCCGGGCACTTGGGCGTGCGCTTGCCTGACTTGTAGCGCTCCCATTCGCGCCAGAGCACTTCGCGGCCAACGCCCACGTCGATGCACTCCCAGGGGAAGGGCTCGTCCTTGGCGCGTTCGCGGTCCAGCACCGGCCCCATGTCCCCGCCCCAGGCGGCAAGGCCCTTGCGCCAGCCCAGTTCCCCGGCCAGCACGTTCAATTCCGCCAGTTCCTCGCCTCCGCGCGCCAAGAGCCCCTGCACCCGTGCCCAATACGGCTTCTCGCCATCCAGGCGCACGCCTCGAAGAGGCTTTATCATGGCGGCCAGCGAAGCCTGCCGGTCTTCCAGCGCAGCCTCGGAGGCCATGGGAGCCCACTGCATGGGCGTCCAAGGTTTGGGCACCAGCGGGTTCACGCCCAGGGTCATGTGCCCGATGCCCTTCTTGCCGCCGCCCACCCGGCCAACCTTGCAGATTTCGGCCAGGAAGCGCGTCAACTCGTCGTAGTCGGCGTCTTCCTCCCCCGGCCAGCCCATGATCAGGTAGGTCTTCAGGTGGTTCACGCCGCGCTTGGCGGCCAGCTCCACGGCACGCAGGAAGACCTCCTCGTCCAGGTTCTTGTTGGTCATGCGGCGGATGCGCGCGCTGGGGCCTTCCAGGGCCAGGGTCAGGGTGCGAAGCCCGGCGTCGCGCAGGATGCCGAGCAGCGATTCGGTCACGCCGTCGGCCCGTACTGAAGAGAGCGTGAACTTGACCTTCTCAGCTGAGAGCCAGTTCAGAAATTCGGAGAGCTCCGGCCAGTCGGTGAGCGCCGTGCCGATGAGGCCGACCTTCTTGGGCGAGGTCTCGCGCACCATGGCCTGAAGATCGGCCATGCGGGCCTGCCGTGGCGGGCGGTAGACGAAACCCGCCGCACAGAAGCGACAAGAGTGCGGACATCCCCTGTTCACTTCCATGAGCAGGGTGTCCTTGAATTCGGCCTCGTGGCTGACGAAGCTCGAACATGCCGGATCAGTGAGGATGCGTCCGCCCGGAGCCACCACGCGCTTCACCGGAAGCGCGCTGCGCCCCGGCACGTAGAAGCCCTGTCTCGCGGCCATCATCTCCAGCACTTCGGGCTTGGAGGCCCCGCCAAGGATCATCTCGGCGGCGCGTTCCAGGCAGGGCACCAGCCCCGCCTCGGCCTCGCCCACGAACCACACGTCCAGCACCGGGGCCAGGGGGGCCGGATTCAAAAAGGCCAGCGGCCCGCCTCCCAACAGGATTGGGAAGCCGGACCGCTGGCTGGCAAGGAGAGGGACACCGGAAGCGGCGAGCGCTTGTGTCAGCACGGCTCCGTCAAGTTCGTAACCCAGGGAGAAGGCCACGACAGGAAACGCGTCCAGGGGGGAGGACGTGTCCATCGACCTTGGGGCGTCTTTTCCCGCGGAAAGGAAGAAACGCTCCGTTACCAACCATGGGCTTTGCCCGGCCAGCCGGTACACGGCCTGCCACCCCAAGGCGGACAATGCCGCCCGGGAGGGGCCTGGATAGGCCAGTGCAATCGGCAGCCTGCCGCCGGGATCCGGCAGGACAGGTGTGCGGGCGCCGAAGTAGACGGTCCGTGGAGTCGCGTTCACCTCCTCAGGGTGTCTCCAACCGAGACATTTGGCAACACTTTCCCTGTCACGCTCCTAGTCGGCCTGCATGCGGATGAAGGCCGGAACCTCGAACTCGTCTTCGTCGAACACGAAGTCCTCGGAGCCCGGGGTGTGGGTCTTGTACTGCGCGATGCCCGCCTGATCAGGTCCGCCCTTGCGCGCACGGCGCAGGTAGGCGGGGATGGTCAGGTCGTTGTGATGGGTGGCCATGATGCGCTCGGTGCGCGGGCTGGCCACGTGCTCCTGCTGGGCGTCGCGGGGGCGCTGCTGGCGCAGCTGAGGCTCGGGCTGATGCTGCTGGGGCATCTGCTGCGGGACCTGATGCATGGGCTGCATGGCCTGCATGGGCTGCATCTGGGGCATGGGCACGGATTCGTGCTGGCTCGCCTGGGGGGCCTGCTGCGCGGTGTGCTGGACCACGTTCTGGCCCACGGCGGGATGCACGCTCACCTTGGCGCGCATGGCCTGGGAGCGGGCCATCTCTTCGGCGGTCTCGATGCCGGTGGCGATGACGGTGATGCGGATCTCGTCGCCAGCGGTCTCGTCAAACACGGTGCCGAAGAACACCTTGGCCTCGTCGCTGACGGCCTCGGTGATGGTGGAGGCGGCTTCGTCCACTTCCTCGATGGTCAGGTCGGGCGAACAGGTGATGTTCATCAGAACGCCCTTGGCTCCGTCGATGGTCACGTCTTCCAGCAGCGGGCTGGTGATGGCCTTCTGGGCGGCCTCGCGGGCGCGGTTTTCGCCGCGCGCCACGCCGAAGCCCATCATGGCCAGGCCCATCTCGCTCATCACGGCCTTCACGTCGGCGAAGTCCAGGTTGATGAGACCGGGCACCATGATAAGGTCCGAGATGCCTTTCACGGCGTAGTAGAGGATCTCGTCTGCCTTTTTCAGCATCTCCATGAAGGTGGCCTTCTTGGAGGCCAAGGTCAGCAGGCGGTCGTTGGGAATGGTGATGATGGAGTCCACCTGCTCGCGAAGCGCGGCGATGCCCTTGTCGGCGGCGGTCAGGCGCTTCTTGCCCTCGAAGTAGAAAGGCCGGGTGACCACGCCCACGGTCAGCGCGCCGGCTTCCTTGGCGGCCTGGGCGATGACGGGAGCAGCGCCGGTGCCGGTGCCGCCGCCCATGCCTGCGGTCACGAACACCATGTCCGCGTCGGAGATGGTCTTCCTGATCTGGTCGATGGATTCCAGGGCCGCGTCACGGCCGCAATCGGGGTTGGCGCCAGCGCCAAGGCCCTTGGTCAGCTTGTCGCCCAGCTGGATCTTGAACTCGGCCTTGGACTTGTTCAGCGCCTGAATGTCCGTGTTGGCCGTGATGAACGTGACGCCGCGCAGAGCAGAACAGATCATGTTGTTGACAGCGTTTCCGCCGCCGCCACCAACACCTACCACTTTGATGCGTGCGTTTGATTCAAAATCGATATCATAAATGTCCATGGTCCCTCCTCCTTGCTCTTGAAACAAATCCCCCTGAATAAACATGGCCTCTACCCTCTCTTACTTCACATCCACGAACCATTTCCGCATTCGTCCGAGGATGCGATTGAAGACTTTTTCGTCCGAACGGATACGGAAGCGCTTTTCAACGCCTTCCTTCTCCGCGCCGTACATCAAAAGCCCCACGGCAGTTGCGTACATGGGGCTGTTCACAACGTCCTTGAGTCCGCCGACGCGCATGGGGTAGCCCACGCGGGTAGGCAGGTTGAAAATCTGTTCGCCAAGCTCCTGGATGCCTTCGATCAGCGCCGTGCCGCCTGTGAGCACCACGCCAGCAGCGATGGAGTTCTTGAGCCCGCTCTTGATGAGCTCCTGGTCCACCAGGGCCAGCATCTCCTCGATGCGCGGCTCGCAGATTTCAGACAGCACCTGGCGAGACAGCCTGCGCGGTTCGCGCCCGCCCACGCTGATCACCTCGATGACTTCGTCCTTGCGCACCAGGTCGGACAGCGCGCAGCCGTACTTGATCTTGATCTTCTCCGCGCTGGCCATGGGCGTGCGCAGGCCGAAGGCGATGTCATTGGTCAGGTTGTTGCCGCCAAGCGCCAGCACCGAGGTGTGCTTGATGGAGTCGTTGGAGAACACCGCCAGGTCGGTGGTGCCGCCGCCCAGGTCCACCAGGGCCACGCCGATCTCGCGCTCCTCTTCGGTGAGCACGGCCTTGGCCGAGGCCAGGGCCTCCAGCACGATGTCGGCCACATCCAGGCCCGCGCGGTGGCAGCTGCGGATGATGTTCTGGGCGCTGGTGACCGCGCCAGTGACGATGTGCACCTTCACTTCCAGGCGCACCCCGGCCATGCCCAGCGGATCGGCGATGCCGCGCTGGTCGTCCACGATGTATTCCTGCGGCAGGATGTGGATCACCTCGCGGTCCAGCGGGATGGCCACGGCCTTGGCCGCGTCCAGCACGCGCTCCACGTCCTTCTGGGTTACCTCGCCCCCCTTCACGGCGATGACGCCGTGGGAGTTGAAGCCCTTGATGTGGCTCCCGGCTATGCCCGCGTACACCGTGCGGATTTCGCAGCCGGCCATGAGCTCGGCTTCCTCCAGGGCGCGCTTGATGGAGGCCACCGTCTGTTCGATGTTGACCACCACGCCCTTGCGAAGGCCGGTGGACGGCGCAGTGCCGATGCCCACCACGTCCACGCCTTCAGGCGAAAGCTCGCCCACCACCGTGCATATCTTGGTGGTGCCGATGTCCAGCCCGACAATGAGTTCCGAAGCCTTGGCCATTACGGGGTCCCCCTCGCATCCTTCACTCGGAAGTTATCCATGCTTTTCCACCCACACCTTGCGGTTCTGGGCTGATATGATCGCCGCGCTATCCAGTTCGCCGCGTTTGGCCAGATTGGCCCACACCAGCCCCATATGGGTGAGGTTGTTTTTCAAGTCGTCCACGCCCACACAGAGCATGACGTTTCTATCCATAAGCCTGACTTCCAGGCCGTATCTCCAGGAGAGGCGTATCCAGGCCACCTGGTCCAGGCCGAAAGGTGTCTGCTTGGCCGCGATGGCCTTGCGCAACTCCTCGAGCACAGGCAGGTGGCGCTCCATGCCGGATTCCACTTCCACCTGGGGCAGGGACACAAAAGTGTCGGCCTGCACCTTGTCGATGATGCGGCCCTCGCCGTCGGCGTAGCAGAGGCTGTCCTCGTACTGCACCAGATAGCTCGGCTCGCGCTCCACCACCCGGATCTTCAGCGTGTCCGGCAGCACGCGGGTCACCTGGGCGGACTCGATCCAGGGGCTCTTCACCAGGAGCGACTCCACGCTCTCCATGTTCACGGCCAAGAGGTTCATGCCGGGGCTCAGTTCCGCCTGAGTCAGCACGTCCTCGCGGGCCATGCGCGACAATCCCGTCACCTGGAGGTCGCGGATGGTGAAATAGTCGATGGTGGTAAGCCACCGGTATCCGGCCAGAAGCCCCACCGACACCGCCACCAGCACCACGCAGCCGACCACCATGGCGCACAGCTTGGTGAACAGTCCGCCGATCAGCGACACCGTTCCCACGCCGGCCACGCCCACGGAGCGGCTGCGGTTGACCTTGACCTTGGCCAGGGGCAGGCGTCCTTCGCGGCTGCCCGTGCGCGACGCGGTGATCTTGGCGCGGCTGTCCTTCCCGGCGGGACCGCCGTAGGAGTGGGCGTTGCGGCTTTTGCCGCCGCCCAGGCCGAGCCTTGATGCGCCGCGTGCGGGTGCGCTCATTGGATCACCTTCACTTCCAGCTCAAGTTCCACGCCGAACTCGCCCAGCACGGCTTCGCGAGCCTTGGAAATCAGCTCCAGGGCGGCGGTTGCCGTGCCGCGTCCCTCGTTCACCAGAAAATTCGCGTGCATGGCCGAAAAGCTCATGCCGCCTAGGGACTTGCCCTTGAAGCCCAGCTTGTCGAGCATGAGCCCCGCGCTCCGGCCCGCCGGGTTCTTGAACACGCAGCCGCATGTTGCAGCGCTCACGGGCTGGGTGGCCTTCTTTTTCGCAAGCACCTCGTCCACAGCGGCGCGCACGGCCTCTGGCGTTGCCGGGGTCAGGGCCAGTTCCGCTTCCAGCACCAGCCAGGGAGCCGCGATGCCAGACGGGGTGAACGTCCGGTACCCGGCGGTCCACTCGCCGGGAGAAATCCAGCGCACTCCGGAGACGGCGTCCCAGATACGCACGCGCATAAGAAGCTCGGCGGTCTCGCGTCCGTAGCTTCCCGCGTTCATGGCCACCGCGCCGCCCACGGTGCCGGGGATTCCGGCCAATCCTTCCAGGCCCGAGAGGCCCTGCCGGGCGGCCCAGTTGACCACCTTGGGCAGCATCAGTCCGCCGGGAACGCACACGACGCACACGTCGCCGCGCTCCGTTTCCTGCGGCGCGCCTTCGGCCTGAAGGCTCACCACGGCGATGTCCAGCTCAGCGTCCACGGCCAGAAGGTTGCTGCCCCAGCCCAGCACGAAAGGCCGGGCCGCATGGCGGGCAAGCTCCTGGGCCAGGCCCTCGGCGTCATCCGGATGTTCCAGATGAACCTCGGCCTGGGCGCGTCCCCCGAGGCGCAGCGTGGTGCGCTCGGAGAACCGGGGACCGGGCAGGACCTTAAGCGCCATGGCCCCCCTCCAGATATTTCACGCCCACGGTCCAGACGCTGCCCGCGCCCAGAGTCACCAGCAGGTCGCCGGGGCGAAGCATCACGTTCAGCGTCTGCAGGGCGGCTTCGAAATCAGGGACATACGTCACCTTGGTCTTGGACACCTGCCGGATGCCCTGGGCCAGACTCTGGCCGGACACGCCGGGGATGGGCTTTTCCGAGGCCGGGTAGATTTCGGTGAGCACCAGCTCGTCGGCCTCCTCGAAAGTCTTGCAGAAGTCGCCGAAGAGGGCCTGGGTGCGGGTGAAGCGGTGCGGCTGGAACAGCACCACCAGACGCCTGTCCGGGTAGCAGGAGCGGGCCGTGGCCAGGGTGGCCTTGATCTCCGCCGGATGGTGGCCGTAGTCGTCGATGACCAGCACGCCGTCCCTCTCGCCCTTCTTCTCGAACCTGCGCCCCACTCCGCCGAAGCCCGACAACGCGCGTAGCACCGCATCCTTGGGCAGGCCCGCCTCGATGGCCACGCCGATGGCGGCCAGGGCGTTCAGCACGTTGTGGCGTCCGGGGTGGTTCAGGGTCACTTCGCCCCAGAAGGTTCCGTCGAAGGTCACTTCAAAACGCGACACCGCGCCCGCATCCATGATGCGTCCGCGCAGCCGGGCCTTGGAATCCTGCACGCCGTAGGTCAGCACGGGGCGGTTCACCCTGGGCAGGATGCGCTTCACGCCCGGATCGTCCAGGCAGACCACGTTCACCCCGTAGAAGGGGATGGAGTTGCAGAACTTGATGAAGCTCTCGTCGATCTGGTCCTGGCCGCCCAGGTAGAAATCCAGATGGTCGGCGTCCACGTTGGTGACGATGGTCATCACCGGGGACAGGCACAGGAAGGAGCCGTCGGACTCGTCGGCCTCGGCGATCAGGTACTGGCCCTCGCCCAGACGGGCGTTGGCGCCCATGGCGTTCAGGCGTCCGCCGATGATCACGGTTGGGTCGAGCCCGGCTTCGGAGAATATGGTGGCCAGGAGCGAGGTGGTGGTGGTCTTGCCGTGGGTACCGGCCACGGCAACGCCGGAGCGCAGGCGCATGAGTTCGGCCAGCATCTCGGCACGGGGGATCACCGGCATGCCGCGCAGGCGCGCCTCTTCGACCTCGGGGTTGGTTTCCAGGATGGCCGTGGACTTCACCAGCACGTCAGCCTGCCCGAGATTCTCGCGCCCGTGGCCGATGGAGATGTCCGCGCCCAGTTTCTTCAGGCGCTTCACGGTGTCCGAGAGGGCCATGTCCGAACCGGTGACCGTGTATCCAAGGTTCAGGAGCACCTCCGCGATGCCGGACATGCCGGAGCCGCCGATGCCCACCATGTGGATTCGGTTCACCTGGGTGCGCATGCCGCGCGCCGGATACTGCCTTCTTTCCTGGTCGCCCACTCGTGTTTCTCCTCGTTCCTTCGTAATCCGAATGATGTTTCAAAAAATTTTTACGCGGCCAGCCGGGTAAGTTCCTCGGCGATAACCCTCGCGGCCTGCGGCCTGGCCTGGGACCGCGCGGCCTGTCCCATCTCGCGAATCCTTCCAGCATCGCCCATCAGACCGAGAATGGTGTCGGCCAGCACCTGGGCGTTCAACTGCTTTTCCGCGATGACCACCGCCGCGCCAGCGTTCGACAGATACGATGCGTTGACGCTCTGGTGGTCGTGCGTGGCGTGGGGAAAGGGAACCAATACCGAGGGCTTGCCTGCGCAGGCCAGCTCCGCCAGGGTTGACGCCCCGGCGCGTCCGATCACCACGTCCGCCCAGGCGTAGGCCTCGGCCATGTCGGTGATGAAGGGCTCCACGCGCACGCTGCGCTCGCCACGGTACAGATGGGACACGGACTCGTAATCCGAGGATCCCGTCTGGTGCCAGAGTTCCAGGCCCGACGCAGCCAGGCGGGGCCAGGCCGTCACCATCACGCGGTTGACGGCCTTGGCCCCCTGGCTGCCTCCCAGAACGAGAACCCTCTTTGGCACCACCCGCGAGGGATCCGTTCCGGCTACACTCGAAATTTCAGTGCGCACGGGGTTTCCGGTCAGCACCACCTTGCGCGCGGGGAAAGCGCCCGTGTCGTCGGGGTAGGTCACCAGCACGCGGTCGACCAGTCGGCCCAGGATGCGGTTGGTGGCCCCCGGGACGCTGTTCTGCTCGTGCACGGCGGTGCGCATGCCCAGCATCCAGGCGGCCAGCACCGGGCAGAACCCGGCGTATCCACCAAAACCTGCCACTACCTGGGGCTTGAAGCTGCGTACGATGCCAAGCGCGGACACCAGGCTCATGCCCATGCGCATAATGGCCGGGATGGAGTGCAGGCCGCGCCCAAGCACCCCGCGCACCGGCAGGCCGCGAAATTCCACGTTGGCGTCGCGGGCCAGTTTACCTTCGGGTCCCTCACCGCCAACGAAAAGCAGCTCCAGGCCAGGATGCATGGCCCGAAGCTCGGCAGCCACGGCCAGGGCCGGAAAAACGTGGCCTCCGGTGCCGCCGGTGGTAACGATGGCCCGTTTCACTGCGTCTTCCTCCTGGAGAGGTTCAGCAGAATCCCCACACACAGGAACCCGGAGATGAGGTTCGAGCCGCCGTAGGACAAAAACGGCATGGCCACGCCCTTGGGAGGTACGCAACCCATGACCACCGCCAGATTGAGCAGGAAGCCGATGCCCAGCACCAGGGCCATGCCGTAGGCCGTGAAACGGTCGCGAAGGTCGTCCTGGGCCAGGGCCACCCGGAAGGAGCGCCACATGAGCACGCCGATGAGCGACAAAATCAGCGACACGCCGATGAAGCCAAGCTCCTCGCCCGCTACGGCCATGATGAAGTCGGTGTGCGCCTCGGGCAGGTAGAAGAGCTTCTGCTTGCCGGAACCGAAACCGACGCCGGAAATCTGCCCGGAGCCGAAGGCGAAGAAGGACTGCACCAGCTGGTAGCCCGTGCCCTGCGGGTCCTGGAAGGGATCGAGAAATGCGAACCAGCGCTTGAACCGGTAGGGGGAGTTTATCACCAGCAGGATGGCCGCCGCCGCGCCGAACAGGCCCGACACCAGCAGGTAGATGATGCGCGTGCCGCCCACCAGGCTCATCATGAAAAAGAGCATGCCCATGAACACCGCGCCGCCGAAATCCGGCTGCACCAGCATGACCATGCACAAAAGGCTTGTGACCACGACCGGGGGGATGAACCCCACGCTGAAGGATTTCACCAGGGCCTGTTTGCTGGAGTAGAAATAGGCCAGGTAAAAGACCAGCACCACCTTGGCCAGTTCCATGGGCTGAAGCACGAACGGTCCCAGGTTCATCCAGCGCCGCGCGCCGCCCGCCTTCACCGAGAAGGGCGGGATGAGCGTGAGCGCCAGAAGCCCCAGCACCAAAAGCAGCCACAGGTACACCGGGCCGTAGAGGATCTTGCGCGGCGTCCAGGCCAGGATGAACATGATGGCCACGCCGATGGCAAAGAAGATCGCCTGCTTCTTGAAGAAGAAGTATTTGTTGTGGACCATACGCTCGGCCATGATTCCCGAGGCCGAAAGCACCATGATGACCCCGAGCCCGGCCAGGATGACGGCCACTGCCGCCAGCCACCAGTCGAAACCCGGCTTCGCGCCCGGCATGGACGCGGCCGGAGTATGGGCCTGGGAGTGCGCGGAGGCGATCATTGGCGGGCCTCGCTGTCGTCGGGCAGACCGTCCATGATGCGGGCGAAGTCGCGCCCGCGGGCCTTGTAGTCGGAGTACAGGTCGAAGCTGGCCGTGGCGGGCGATAGGAGGATCACGTCGCCGGAGGCGCTGTCGCGGTACAGGCGGGTCACCGCGCCTTCGAGCGTCGGTTCCCAGAACAGGGGGACCGCGCCGGTCCAGGCTTTCTCGAACACTTCGCGGTTGGCCCCGAACAGGCCGACCTGAACAACGCGCTCGCGCAAGAGTGGCACAAGCCCTTCCAAGTCGCCGCCTTTGAACACGCCGCCGGCCAGCAGGCGGACCGGCCTGTCGAAGCTCAGGATGGCCGCGCGCATGGCCTCAACCGTGGTGGCCTTGGAGTCGTCCACGAAGAGCACGCCGCCCTTCTCGCCCAGGCTCTGCAAGCGGTGCGACAGGGGCTTGAAGCTGGCCACTGCGCGGGTGATCTGCTCGGTGGACGCGCCCATGGCCTTGCAGGCCAGCCACGCGGCTTCCATGTTGGCCTTGTTGTGCGCGCCGGGGAGGTTGTTCTCCTGGAAGCGGTCGGAGGCGGTGAAGTACACCCGCCGGGCCTTGGTGAACGAGGCGGCCTCCAGGCTGTCCTTCATGTCCAGGGGCAGGATGGCCAGGTCGTCCTGGTTCATGCGGGCGAACAGGTTGAGCTTGGCCTGGAGGTATTCGTCCACGTCAGCGTGGTAATCCAGGTGGTTGGCCGAGAAGTTCAGCAGCATGGCCACCTTGGGATGGAAGCTGTGCACGTTCTGGAGCTGAAAGCTGGAGACCTCAAGGACGGCCACGTCGCAGGGTTCGCCCGAAAGCAGCAAGTCGGACAGGGGCGTGCCGATGTTGCCGCCCACAAACACCTTCTTGCCCGCGCGCGTGAGGATGTGACCGATGAGGGAGGTGGTGGTGGTCTTGCCGTTGGTGCCGGTGACGGCCACGATGGGCACGTTCACGAACCAGGAGGCCAGCTCCAGCTCGCTCAGCACCTGGGCGTCCGGGCAGGCGGCCAGGAACCCGGCCATCTTGGCCACGGGGATGCCCGGCGAGAGCACCACCATCTGCGCGCCCTCGAAATGTTCCTGCTTGTGCGGCCCAAGCTGAAGCTCCACCCCGCGCAGCGTCAGGTCCTCGCGGCAGGCGGCGTCCAGGGCTTCGGGATTGCGGTCCAGCAGGCGCACATGCGCGCCCAGCACGGCCAGCAGCTTCGCGGCGGCAACGCCCGAAATCGCCGCTCCGACCACCACGGCTTTATGTCCCGCCAGCTGTTTCCCGTGCAAAAGCGCCTGCATGACCTACCTCAGCTTCAGCGTGCTCAGGGCCACGAAGGCCAGGAGGATGGAGAGAATCCAGAACCGGATGATGATTTTCGACTCCGGTATGCCTTTCAGTTCAAAATGATGGTGCAGCGGGGCCATCTTGAAGATGCGCTTCCCGCCTGTGAACTTGAAGTAGCTCACCTGCAGGATGACCGAGAGGGTCTCCAGCACGAACACGCCGCCCACGATGAGCAGGATCAGCTCCTGCTTGCAGACCACGGCTACGAACCCGAGCGCGCCGCCCAAGGACAGGGAGCCCACGTCGCCCATGAACACCTGGGCCGGGTAGGCGTTGAACCACAGGAACCCGAGGCCCGCGCCCACCATGGCCGCGCAGAACACCGTGACCTCGCCCACGCCCGACACGGGCATCACCTGGAGGTAGCGCGCGATCTGGGCGTGGCCCGCCACATACACGAACAGGGCGAACATGCCCGCCGCCACCACCGTGGGCCCGATGGCCAGGCCGTCCAGGCCGTCGGTCAGGTTCACGCCGTTGGAGGCGCCCACGATCACCATGACGGCGAAGGGCAGGTAGAACAGGCCGAGATCCGGCTGGAAATTCTTGAAGAACGGTACGGCCAGCTTGGTGGAGAAGTCCGGGTCCATCATCAGTATGCCCACCGCCGCAGCCGCGATGAGTATCTGCCCCACGATCTTGCCCCTGGCCGAGAGCCCCTTGTTCTGCTTCTGCACCACCTTGAGGTAGTCATCAGCCATGCCGATTGCCCCGAATCCCAGGAACACCAGGAGCGTCATCCACACGTTCTCGTTGGAAAGATCCGACCAGAGCAGCACGGAGACACAGATGGCGATGACTATCAGCAAGCCGCCCATGGTAGGGGTTCCGGCCTTGCACTGGTGGGCTTTCACGTCCTCGTGGATGTACTGGCCGCATTTGAGCCTGGTCAGCCAGGCGATGACCTTGGGACCGAGCAGGATGGAAATGACCAGGGCCGTGGTGAAGGCCGCGATGGAGCGGAACGTGATGTAGCGGAACACGTTCAGGAGCGTCAGTTGGGACGCAAAGGGGACGAGCAGATGGTAGATCACTTGCCGACCTCCCGCTTGGAGGCCAGGAAGCGCTCCAGAAAATCTTCCATGCGCTGGGAGCGCGAGCCCTTGAAGAGCACAGTGCCTTCACCGACGTTCTCGCTCTCCAGGCGGCTGGCGAATTCGTCTGGCTCCGTAACGGCGTGGAACCGGCCCGCGTAATTTCCAGCGGCAAGCCCGCGCTCCACGTTGGGAGCCTGCGCGCCCTTGAAGAACACCACGTCGCAGTCGCCCCTGGCGATGCAGCGGCCAAGCTCCTCATGCGCCGTGTCCGCTTCGGGACCGAGCTCGCCCATCTCGCCAAGCACCAGCACCAGCGGGCGGTCCCCGGCGATCTTGCGGGCCGACTCGATGGCTGCGGCCATGGAGAGCGGGTTGGCGTTGTAGGAGTCGTCGATCACCGTGTAGCCGTGCTGGTCGCGCACGTCGAAACGCCGTGCGGGAAGGACCGCCTCGGACAGTCCGGCAGCGATCTGGTCCGGGGTGGCGCCCAGCACGTTTGCGGCGGCAGCGGCGGCCAGCACGTTCTCGGCCAGATGTTCGCCACGACACGGCAGGACCGCGTCCACGGTCTCGCCCTGGAGCGACAGGTGGTAGAGGCCACGGCCATCCTCCGAGCAACCAACAAAACGGCAGAAGAACGGGGCGTTGGAGTCGCGCGTGGACATGGCCAGCACGTCGGGATTGGCGATTCGGGCAGCGGCCCACAGCTCGGGGTAGTCGGCGTTGGCCAGGGCCACGCCGCCGGGGCGCACGAAGGAGAAGAGCGAGGCCTTGGCCGCGCCAACGCCTGCCAGATCGCCCAGGCCTTCCAGGTGCGCCGGTCCGATGTTGTGCACCACGGCCAGATCCGGTTCGCAGATGGCGGCCAGCTCTTCCATGTCGCCAGGGCGGCTGATGCCGAGTTCCAGCACCCACACACGGTGCTCGGCCTCGGCGGCCAGCATGGAGAGCGGCAGTCCCAGCTGGTTGTTGAAATTTCCGGGGTTCTTGATGGAGGGAGCCATGCGCGAGACGATTGAAGCCAGCAGTTCCTTGGCCGTGGTCTTGCCAGCCGACCCGGAGAGCGCGGCCACCACTGAGCGGGTGCGCCTGCGCCAGAAGCGCGCCAGCAGGCCCATGGCTGCCAAAACGTCGTCCACCACCAGCACGGCGGCTTTTTCGTTAAGCTCGGGCATCTCACGCGCGGCCAGCACTGCGGCAGCGCCCTGCTCCACAGCACCAGCGGCGAAGTCGTGCCCGTCCGCACGGCTGCCCGGCAGGCAGCAGAACAGCGACCCGGCGGTCACGGCGCGGCTGTCGGCGGTCACGGCGCTGACCTGCGTGTCCAGGTAGGGCCGCACGTCGCCCGTCGCCTGGGTGGCAGCCATGATTTCAGAGACGGTCAGCTTCATGCCAGCAACTCCTGCACCACCAGAACATCATTGAAGGGATGCTTCACATCGCCGATCTGCTGATAGGTCTCGTGCCCCTTGCCCGCGATGAGCAGCGCGTCGCGGGGGCCGATCTCGCCAAGGGCCAGCCGGATGGCCTCGCGCCTGTCGGGGTGCTCAATGACCGCGCGCGCTCCGGCCAGTCCGGGGCGGGCGTCGTCCATGATGGCCTCGGGGACCTCATGCCTGGGGTTGTCCGAGGTGAGCACGGCCACGTCGGCCCACTTGGCCACGGCCTGGGCCATCAGGGGGCGCTTGGCCCGGTCGCGGTTGCCGCCGCAGCCGAACACGGCCACCACGCGGTAGAAATCCAGTCCGCGAAGCGCGCTGAGCACGTTCTCCAGGGCGTCGGGGGTGTGGGCGTAGTCCACGAAAACCGAGAGGCCCTTGTCGTTCTGCACCCGCTCCAGCCTGCCGGGAGCGCCGGAGCAGCCCTCCAGGCTTTGCAGGGCTTCGACAGGCAGGCCAAGGCAGAGGGCCATGCCCTGGGCGGTAAGCAGGTTGGAAGCGTTGAAGGCCCCGATCATGGGCGAGGTAAGATTCCAGCGCTGGCCGTCCAGGGCCATCTCCATCTGAAGGCCGCGCCCGGAGCTTGCGACCACCCGGCCCGTCAGGGCGCGCCTTGGTGCGCCAACGCTTCCCAGGCCGTAGCCCAGGGCCTGGGGGAACTCTTCCAGGAGCCTTCGCCCGAAGGCGTCGTCGAAATTTATTACCGCTTTGGCCGGGTCCTTCAGGAGCGTCGTGAAGAAGCGGCGTTTGGCCTGGAAATAGGCTTCCATGTCGCCGTGGTAGTCCAGATGATCCTGCGTCACGTTGGTGATGGCCGCCACATCGAAGGACACCCCGGCCACGCGGTCCTGATCAAGGGCGTGGCTGGACACCTCCATGACCGCGCCGGTCACGTCGTCTTTGGCCATTGCGGCCAGCAGCGCGTGCAGCTTCAGGCAGTCCGGGGTGGTGTGGGTGGCGTCTTCCTGGTGTCCGGGCCAGCGGTATTCCACTGTACCGATCACGCCAGCGCGGCCGCCGGAGGCGTTGATCACGTGCTCCAGCAGGTAGGTGATGGTGGTCTTGCCGTTGGTCCCGGTCACTCCGGCCACCGGGAAGGGCAGCGTGGCCGTTCCGAAGCGGGCAGCCGCCAACTCGCCGAGAGCTTTGCGGGGATCGTCGTGCAGGATAAATGACGCCTCGGCGCCTGCCGGGATGCGAGCGCCGGAATTGGCGACCACAACTGCCGCGCCCCGCTCCAGAGCCATCGGGATGAAATCGTTGCCGTCGCGCGCGGAACCAGGCAGTGCCACGAACACGTCTCCAGGCCTCACCCGACGGGAGTCCGTTTGGACATCCAATCCGGCCTCGACGTAGGTCTTCAGGGCTTCCCAAGCTTGCTTGTTCATGGTGGCTTCGGTGTTCATGCTATTCACGTCGCCTTGCCGAGCCACAGGGTGAAGGGTTCTTTTTCCACGGCGTTCCAGGGGGTGCCGGGGGCCGGATTCTGCTTGCCCACCACCAGCCCGTTGCCCTTGAGCGAGGGCACCACGCCCTTGCCCGCCAGAATCTCCGAGGCCTTGCGCAGCGGCATGCCCACCAGATTCGGCACTTCCGAGCCCGAGACGTTCAGGTTCATGGGGGGGAAGGCCACGCCCATCACTTCCGCCACCTCGGATACATGATTCGCCGCGTGCCCGGCGGTATTGGCCGCAGGCTGCGGCGCGCGCAGCTCTCCGGCCAGCTTCACGGTTTCGGGCAGGCGGCCCAGGTAGGACAGGCTCTTGATGGCCAGTTCACGCACGGCCGGAGCCGCCACCACGCCGCCGTAATGGTTGGGTTCGGGCTCGTCCACCATCACCAGCACCATGTATTCCGGGTCCACGGCGGGGATGAAGGCCACGAAGTCGGCCAGGTACTTGTCGCCGTAGCCGCCGGTGGCCTTGGCTTTCTGGGCCGTGCCGGTCTTGCCGCCGATCTCCAGGCCGTCGATGTGGGCCTTGACGCCTGTGCCCTTCTCCTCTTCCACCACCTCGCGCATCATGAGCTGCACGGTCTTGGCCACCTGCGGGTCGAACACGCGGACTTCAGGCCAGTAGGCGCTGTCCTGCACGGGCTCCTGCACCAGACGCAGGGGCTTGCGCACGCCGTTGTTGGCGATGATGTGGAAGGCCTGGGCCAGCTGCACGGGTGTGACGCCGATGCCCTGGCCGAAGGAGTTGGTAGCCAGGTCCAGCTTGCTCCAGGCGTTGAGGGGGCGCATGATGCCCTTGGCCTCGCCTGGCAGCGGCAGGCCGGTGGGCTGGCCGAAGCCCACCTTCTCGAAATAGGAGTGGAGCTTGGGCGCGCCCAGGTCCAGGCCGATCTTTGCGGCCCCGATGTTGGAGGACCAGCGCAGGATCTTGTTGACCGGCAGCACGTCGTAGGGGTGGGTGTCGCGGATGGTGGCGATGCCGAAGAAGTCCCACTTGCCGTTCTCGCACTTGTACTGGGTCTCGGGGCGGACCACCTTCTCCTGGAGCGCGGCGGCGATCAGGATGGGCTTCATGGTGGAGCCGGGCTCCAGGACGTCCAGGGCGAGCCTGTTGCGCGAGGCCTTGGGGTCGGAGTCCGTTCCGCCGTTGGGATTGTAGAAGGGGTAGTTGGCCCAGGCCAGGATCTCGGCGGACTTGACGTGCACCATGATGCAGGTTCCGGCCTTGGCCTTGTGCTCCACCACGGCCTTGGCCAGGGCCTCCTCCGCGAAAAACTGGATCTGCGAATCGATGGTCAGCCGGACGCTGGCGCCGTCCGCGTTGGCCATCTCGCGGCCCTGGGCGTCCAGGTACATGCGCCGCCCGGCGGCGTCGCGCTGCACCACATACTTGGCCTTCTTCCCGGCCAGGATGGACTCGAACTGCTTCTCGAGGCCCTCCAGGCCCTGGTCGTCGTAGCCCACGAAGCCCAGGAGCTGCCCGGCCACCTGCTTGTTGGGGTAGGAGCGGCCGTACTCGGAGGCCAGGGTCACGCCGGGGATGTTCAGGGCCTTGACCTGCGCGGCCACGCGGTCGTTCACGCGCCGGGCCAGATACACGAAGTTTGCGTGGCTGGAGAGCTTGCGGGAGATGTCCTTCTGGGGGACGCCCAGCACCTTGGACAGAACCTGCGCCGCAACCTCGGGATTCTTCACTTCCTTGGGCTGCGCGGACACGGCCACGAATTCCACGGACTGGGCCAGTATCTGGCCGTTGCGGTCCAGGATGACGCCACGCTTGCCCCGGTCGGTCTCGGAGGCCAGGTGCTGGCGCAGAGCCTGCTCGGCGAGCTTCGGCCCCTGCACGATCTGCAGGTATCCGGCCCTGACCCAGAGGCTGGCCCAGAACAGGAAAAACAGCCCACACACGCAGATGAGGCGCATGCGGCTGAAGTCCCGGATCTGTTTCTGGCCACGGCTCATGTGGTCTTTTTCCTTTCCTTGGCGGGCTCGCCGTCCACGCGCGAGTCCTTTTTCGAGTCCGTGCCTGGAGCGGCGTCCAGGGGCACGGGCTTTCGATTCTTGACCGGGGCGGCTTTTTCGTCCGCCGCCGCCTTTTTCACGTCCTTGGCCGGTTCGGCTCCGGACGCTTCGGCAGTCTTCTGCGAGGCCTGCTGCTTCTGGTCTTTCTGCCCCTTCTTGCCCTTTTGCTCAGAAGCCTTGACCGCTTCAGCCTTCTGCTTTGCAGGCTTTTCCATCCCCGGAGGCGCGGCCTTGATGAACGGAGAAGCCAGCTCCTCCCCCGCCAGGGACAGACGCCTGATCTGGCCGGGGCGTGCCTGGGTGAGGCCGTACTGGGTGGCCAGGATGCGCAGGCGCTCCGGCGTGAGCAGCGTGTTGCGCTCCACTTCCAGCTTGGAGATGAGGGCCTCTTGCGAGTCGATCTCCGTCTGGATGCGCTTGAGCTCGTAGGCCATGTCCACGCGCTCGATGTTCACCCAGGTGAGCCCGAGGCCCAGCGCCAGCAGGGTGAGCACGGAAAACCCCAGGGTAAGCGCCCACTCTTTGGTCACTCCCTTCACAGGTCGATCCCTTCCAGCAGTTCCGCCAGGGGCGCGCCCAGCTTCTCGGCGCCCCGCAGCTTGGCGCTGCGGGCCCTCGGGTTCAGGGTGCACTCCCCGGGCGAGGGGATCAGCGGCTTCTTGGTCAGGATGCGGACCCTTGGGACGTGCCCGCAGGTGCAGTAGGGCTGACGGGGCGGGCACACGCACCCGGTCGCCTCGCGCTTGAAGGACGTCTTCACCAGACGGTCCTCCAGGGAGTGGAAGGAGATGACGGCAACGCGGCCGCCGGGGTTCAGACGATCCACAATCCTGTCCAGAAAATCCTTGAGTTCGTCGAGCTCTTCGTTCACGGCCATGCGCAGGGCCTGGAAGGTGCGGGTGGCCGGGTGGTTGCGCGCGGTGGCCCGCCACTTGGCCGGATAGGCCTGCTCCACAACGGCAGCCAGGTCCAGGGTGGACTCGAAGGGCGTCTTCTCGCGGCGCGCCACGATGGCCCGCGCGATGCGCCCGGCCTGCGGCTCCTCGCCCATCTCGCGGATCAGGTCGCGCAGGCGCTCGAAGCTCCACATGTTCACGATGTTGGAGGCGGGCTCGCCGCCGTCGGCCATGCCCATGCGCATGTCCAGGGGGCCGTCCGCGATGAAGCTGAAGCCTCGCGCGGCCTCGTCCAGCTGCGGAGAGGACACGCCAACGTCGGCCAGGGCCGCGTCCACGCCGTCCCAGCCGAGCTCATCCAGGGCGGTCTCGAACTCCGAGAAGCGCATCTGGCGCGCGTGCAACCTGCCAGGGTAGGCGGCCAGATTGGCCGTGGCGCGCTCGATGGCGGTCTCGTCGCGATCAAGGCCGAGAATCTCCAGCTCGCCTCCGGTCTGCTCCAGAAAGCGCAGGCTGTGGCCGCCAAGCCCAAGCGTGGCGTCCAGCACGCGCATGCCCGGCCGAAGGGCCAGCAATGCGCACACTTCTTCGGACATGACGGGAAGGTGCCTTGGGTCGGTAGTCATGTGGGCCTTAGAGTCTCAGCTCGAAGCCGGCCTGCGACAGGGCGGCCATGTCGGCGTCGAAGTTCTCTTCGGTCTCGCGGCGGCGCGATTCGAAGATGGCCTTATCCCACAGTTCAAATTTGGTTCCCACGCCGGCCAGGACGCAGTCCTTGTCCAGCTTGGCGTAGCCGCGCAGGTAGGGCGGGACCAGGATGCGGCCCTGCTTGTCCACCAGGACCTCCACCGCGCCGGAGATGATGAAGCGCTGGAGGTTGCGCAGGCGCTGGTCCAGGATGTTGACCCGCTGGAAGCTCTCTTCTATGCGCTCCCACTCAGGCATGGGATAGCCGACCACGCAGCCGTCGAAGTTTGTCAGCATGAGTTTCCCCTCGGGGGAATGCCTGAGCACCTCCTCCCGAAATTCGGGAGGCAGCATCAGGCGACCCTTGGGGTCGAGGTTACGCTCGGAATGACCGCGAAACATGCTCGTTCCTCACACTTCCTACCACTCATTACCACTCTTTCCCACAGCATCTCGAACAATCCCCCTCTTATGTCAAGTGAAAAGGGGGAAGGCGTTGTTCCGCCTGGGAGAAAAAACATGGGAACCGGTGGGAACGAGGAGTAGGGTTTCCCCCCCTTTTCACCCTTCAAGTGGAAATAGGCTGGAATCCCTGCACTTTGTAAAGGCTGCGAAAATTAAGGAAAACGTGATGCAGGCCTTGTCAGCGTGGGAGTGTCCGCGTAACAGGCTTGGCAAGCCGGTAACCTGTGCGGCGAAGCCTCAACCCATCCGAGAAACATGAGCGATAAGCGCAAGCTGGAAGCGATCGAGGACCTGGAAGAGGAATACTACCAGATAAGCCCTGATATCCTTCTGAGTTTCAACAAGTTCAGGCCGCCGCTCAACATCTACAAGCTCAAGGAAGATGTGGTGCGGCTGTTCCCCTATTATAAGGTAGGGGAGCGCCTGTCCAAGGAACAAGGGGAAGAACTGGAACAGATGGTCCGCGAGGGCCTCATGTTCGTCTCGCGCGCCGACCATCCGGTGTACGTCAAGCATATTTCCTTTCAGCTGGACCTGGTCCTCATGGACCGCCACCTCACCGAAGCCGAGATAGCCGACATCTTCCAGACCGCCCTCACCCGGCGCATGGAGGAATTCCTGGACCAACCCGTGAAGGCCGTGGCCGATAAGATCGTGGCCGACGTCATGGTGCTGACCGAGTACCTCTGGCAGGACTTCAACCGGGGCAAGGCCCTGGCCCGGCGAGTCCACACCAAGCACACCCTGGCCAACCACTCCGTGAACTGCGGGCTTGTCGGCCTCCAGATTTTCATCCAGACTCTCTCGGAGGACTTCCGGCAAGGCCCCAGATCCCGCCAGACCTTCGACCGCACCGCCCTGGGGCTCTTCCTGCACGACGTGGGCATGAGCAAGATCCCGCAGTTTCTGCGCGACAAGACCCAGACCATCACCAGCGAGGAGCGCCAGAAATTCCTGAAGCATCCCCTGCTGGGCGTGGAGATGCTCAGCAAGCTGGACCTCAAGTTCCCGGAAGTGGAGCAGTGCGTGTTGCAGCACCATGAACGGGTGGGAGGCGGCGGTTATCCGCAAAAGCTCTCCGGCGCGGACATCTCGGACGCCGGACTCCTGACCGCAGTGGTGGACTCCTTCTGCGCCATGATCACCGAACGGCCGCACGCCAAGGCCATGGAGCCCATGGCCGCCGCCGGAAGCATCGGCTCCGACGGCAAGTACGACTCAAGGTATTCCAAACAGCTGGCCACCTATCTGGTGAACACCCGGCAGGCGTAAGCTTTGTGGGCAATGCCCATGGTCAGCAGGTGATGCTGAAATAGCGGCAGACCAGATTGCGGCACGGGTAACCCCAATGGATGCCCTTGCACCGGGTTGATCCGCCTGCCCGAACGGTCCGGACATTTCGTCCGGCCTCTTCCGCCGATACTTCGAGATGTTGCGGCGCCTGCCCCGAACTGGCCGGGCCGCACGATCGTGACGTGAACGCCCGGCTTCCCGGGCTACCCCTCTATCTCGTCCAGCTCCATCTGCATGAACAGGTCTTCGGCGGCGATAACCCCCAGGACCTTCCCCCCTTCCATGACCACGGCCCAGCGCCTGCGGCTGGACAGCATGGCCTCCAGCACCGTGGACAGCGCGTCCTGGGGCTTCACCACGGGGACGTCGCGCTCCAGCGCGTCGCCCGCCCGGCGGGACAGGCTCTTGCGGCACACGGTGCGGAAGGTCTCCTCGAAGTCGCGCGCGGCCTTGCCCTTGAGCGCCTCGCCCTGGACGGCCTGTTCCATATAGAGGAGCAGCCACCAGGCGGTCACCACGCCCTTGAACTCCCCCTCGGCGGAGAGCACCACCGCGCAGGCCTTGTCCGGCTGGGCCTTCATGGCGGTTCGCAGGCCAAGGGCCACCTCGCGCAGACTTTCCGACTCGCGCACAGTCACAATGTCGGTGCGCATGACATCCCAGGCTCGTTCTCGTAACAGCATGGCGGTCCTTCCCTCGGGCGGCGCTTTACGCCGCCTGGATTTTCTGTATTAATATAGGGATAGGGGCCACTTGAAAAGGCCTGCGAGGCTCACAACGTGAAAAACCGCATTATCGTTACCATCTCTGACATGAAGGTGTCGCGCAAGCCAAACGACATCCTCGTGACGCATTCGCTCGGCTCCTGCCTGGGGCTGGCCGCCTGGGACCCCACGGTGGGGGTGGGCGGCATGATTCACTGCCTGCTCCCCAGAGCCACGAAGGCGGACGTGAAGAACCCCTTCATGTACGTCAACGTCGGCGTCCCACTGATGATCCGCAAGATGGTCTCCCTGGGGTGCACGAAAAACTCGCTGGTCTTCAAGGCCGCTGGCTGCGGACGCATGCTGCACATCCAGAACCAGTTCGACACCGGCGCGCAGAACCTGGCGATACTTGAGTCGCTCTTCGCCAAGAACGCCGTCACCCTGGCCGGGCGCGACGTGGGCGGCTCCATCCCAAGGACCATGTCGTTGGAAATGGACACGGGAATCCTGACCATCACGTCCCAAGGCAAGGAGTGGCACATATGAGCAGGCGCGAGGAAATACTCACCAGAGCCAAAGCCCTGCCGCAGATACCCGCCCCGGTAATGCGCATCATGAACTACATGTCCCAGCCCGACGCCGACATGAACGTGCTGGCCTCGCTCATCGAGTATGACCCCGGCCTTACGGTCAACGTGCTGCGCATGGCAAACTCCAGCTTTTTCGGAAGCGGCGCGCCGGTCAGCTCCGTACGCGACGCCCTGTTCAGGCTGGGCATGCGCCGCATTGTGCAGCTGGTGATCGCGTCCGGGGTGGCTCCCAACGCCAGGGGGGAGGTGGGCGGTTACGGACTGGAGCGGGGAGAGTTGCTGCGGTTCTCCATCGCCGTGGGGGTCGGAGCGGAGATTCTCGCTGCGCAGCTGGACATCAAGCCCCCCGACCACACCTTCACCGCAGGCCTCTTGAGCAGCATCGGCAAGGTGGTGCTCGGCAAGTATCTGGAGATCGACGGCGAACCCATCCAGGCCCTGGCCGTCAGGGAAGGCATCTCCTTCGCCCAGGCAGAACAGCGCATGCTGGGCATCGACCACTGCGAGATCGGGGCGCAGCTTCTGGCCTGGTGGGAGATGCCGGAGCAGATCGTCGCCTGCGTGCGCTGGCATCTGGACCCCTGCTCCGCGCCGGTCCAGGACTTGGCGGTGGACCTGGTGCACGCGGGCATGGTGGTTGCCAGCATGGCCGGAATCGGCCAGGGGGTCGACGGGCTGTTCTACGAGGTGTGCCAGGAGAGCTTCGAGCGCCTGGGGGTCACCCCGGCCGCCCTGACCGCCACACTGGAAAGGCTTGTGGGCAGCATCGAGGAAATTGAGGAGATACTGGGCCAGGTACAGGAGTAGCGGCGCTAATCGAAGTCCGCCAGCAGCGCCCCCACGTGCACCTGCCCCAGAAGTACCGTGGACGCGTACTTGCTCCGGATGCGCCACAGCCCCTGCTGCAACTGGTCCGAGGCGATGCCGTTCCTGAGCGCGGTGTAGGCTTCCAGAAAGGCCGCCAGGGAATCGCACATCTTGAGGAGATCGCCGTCCTTGGGGTCGAATTCGTCCGAGTTGTACTGCACCTGAAGCTCCATGGAGTCCACCTTGCGCACCACTCCGCCCACCAGGGCGCATGCGGAGAACTCCGAGCCTATGGACAGACCCAGGAAGAACGACAGCCGCTCCACCAGCTCGCCGTAGCCGCCACGGCGCAGCGGGTCCAGGATCACGCGCTCCAGCTCCTTTTCCTCGTACTCTTTTATGAGGTCGCCGATCTGCTCCACGGACTGCTTCACCGGGGAGATGATGTCGCGCGTCAGGAGCTCGGGCAGGTCGTGGAACAGGCCGCCAAAAAAGTCGTTCTGCGCGCGCACCGGGCAGGCCTTCACGGACAGGGCGAAGAAATAGGAGAAGCAGGCCACGATGAACATGTGGCCCAGCACCGAAGTTTCAGGGATGCGCGGGGTCTGCGACCAGCGCTTCTGGAAGCGCAGCTGCCCGCACACCTGGGCGAAGTGCCCGATGGGCGTGCGCGACTGGCCGAACAGCCCTTCCTTGAGTTCGGGGACGCCCTTGAGGCTGCTGTGGCGTTCCAGGCCGTTGCGGAAGGAATCCTCGATCTCCATGAGCTCCGTGTCGTGGGAGTTCATGGCCTTTATCAGGTTGAACTCCCAGCCGCTGGCATACAGGTGCGCGGCGGAGAGGATGCTCCTGTCCATGCCCTGCTCGTGGGGCTTGGAGATGTAATCCTTGAGGCGCTCCCAGAAGGGCTCGCCCATGCTGCGCACGCGCGGCTCGAGCTCCGTCAGCACCCAATCGGTCAGCTGGCGGTAGTGGGCCGGGTTCTCCTTTATCTTATAGAAGATGGGCGGCTTGATGTCGGTTATCACCAGCCGGTAGAGGTAGTCGAAGATGCCCCCCTCCACGATGCGCGTGCCCAGGTCCGCCCGCTCGTCAGGCCCCATGTCGCGCGAGTTGAGCAGGAAGAGCACCCAGGCCACCATCATCTTGTGGGCCTGCTTGTCCACCTCCATGAGTTCAGCCGGGCGGAGCTTGTCGTTCCAGCGTTTCATGGACGAACCGGAGAAAATAAGCTGAAGAAGACTCTTGCGTACGTTTGGCATAGGTTGTAACTACCTTCCCCCCGGACAAAGCTCAAGGCGAGAAAAAAATGCGGCCGGGTGTTGACATGGAGGATGCAAGTCCGTAAAGGACTCCTCTTCCCAGTCGCATGGAGGACATTTCGCAATGAAGACATATAGCCCGAGCAGCAAGGAAATCACCCGTGATTGGGTGATCGTGGATGCACAGGACAAGATCCTTGGCCGTCTGGCCAGCGTGATCGCCCAGCGTCTGCGCGGCAAGCACAAACCCGAATTCGCTCCCCACATGGATGCGGGCGACTTCGTGGTGGTGGTCAACGCCGAAAAGGTGAAGGTCACCGGCCGCAAGCTCGACCAGAAGATGTACTACCGCCACAGCGGCTGGATCGGGGGCCTGAAGGAAACCGTCCTCAAGGACATGATGGCCACCAAGCCCGACCAGGTGCTGATCAAGGCCGTCAAGGGCATGCTTCCCAAGAACCGTTTGGGTCGGCAGATGCTCAAGAAGCTCAAGGTGTACTCCGGTACCGAGCATCCCCACGCCGCCCAGCAGCCCAAGCCGCTGGCCTAATTAACGGAGCAGAACATGAGCACCGAATTCTTCTACGGAACCGGCCGTCGCAAGACCGCTGTTTCGCGCACCCGCCTGATCCCCGGTACCGGCCAGATCCTGATCAACGGCCGCCCCGTCGACGAATACTTCCCCCGCAGCGCGCTGCAGGGAATCGTTCGCCAGCCCTTCAACCTGACCCGCACCATGGGCAAGTTCGACGTGAACGCCACCCTGGACGGCGGCGGCATCTCGGGACAGGCCGAAGCCCTGCGCCACGGCATCTCCCGCGCTCTGCTCCAGGTGGACCCGGAGTTCAGGCCCGTGCTCAAGAAGGCCGGCCTGCTCACCCGCGACGCCCGCGCCAAAGAGCGTAAGAAGTACGGCCAGCGCGGCGCCCGCGCCAGGTTCCAGTACTCCAAGCGTTAATCGCTGGAAGACCGAAGACTGCCAAGGGCCGTCCCGAAAGGGATGGCCCTTTTCGCGTTGGCCGCACGCAGGGCAGGCCGGAACAAATCCCCGGCTTCACTTGCCGCCAGGTATCAGGCTACACTCGCGACATCAGGAGGCCGCATGGCATCAGACAAAATCCGCCCCAAGCTCGTCTTCGCCGACGCCGAAGGCAACATCTACGACCACCCGGAACTGGACATGCTGGTGCGCCGGGGCGATCAGCTGGGCCTGCCGCGCCCGGACGAGCTCATGCCCATGCCGCCGGAGAGCGAGCTGTTCCTGCTGCCCGGACGCTCCGCCCTGGGCCTGGACCCGGAATCCGGCGAGGTCGAGGAGCTGGAAGACCTGGCTGTGGCGGCTTTCGTCTCGCCCGGCCATACCCTCTCGGCCACCACGGCCTACAAATCGCGCGCAGGCGCGCCCACCCTGCCCCTCTTCGCCTACGGCGCGGTGGGGTTCGCCAACGACCGCTTCTACGTCTGCGCCAAGCGCGTGGACCAGGACCCGCGCCAGATATTCACCGGCGTGCAGCCCAAACGCATCACCGCCGGGGCGCGCTCGCTGATGAACCGCTTCCCCAAGAACCGGCTCATCAGCCATCTGGCCGGGTGCGCCCTGACCTCCTGCTGCCCGGCCGCCCGCAACCTGGCGCTGGGGCGCTTCGAGGCCCCGCTGCCCACGTCGCGCTCCTGCAACGCGCGCTGCGTGGGGTGCCTGAGCCTCCAGGAAGAAGGCAGCGGGTTCCCGTCCACCCAGAACCGCATCGCCTTCAAGCCCACGCCCGAGGAAGTCTGCCAGGTGATGCTGGCCCACTCGGAACGCGCCGACCGGCCCATCCTCAGCTTCGGCCAGGGGTGCGAGGGCGAGCCCCTCACCGAGGCGGCGCTTCTGGCCGAGGCCACGAAGCTGTACCGCTCGCGCGGCGGCAAGGGCACGGTGAACGTGAACACCAACGGCAGCCTGCCCGATGTTGTCGCGTCGCTTGCCGAGGCGGGGTTCAATTCCATGCGCGTGAGCATGGTCAGCGCCCGCGCCCCGCTCTACGCGGCCTACACCCGCCCGCAGGGCTACACGTTCGAGGACGTGGCCCGCACCGTAGAGCTGGCCAAGGGTGCCGGACTCTTCGTGAGCCTCAACTTCCTGTACCATCCGGGCGTGAGCGACACCGAAGAGGAACTGGCGGCCCTTGGGGACCTGATCGAACGCACCAGGACCGACTTCGTGCAGATGCGAAACCTCAACCTGGACCCGGAGCTCTACGCCTCCATCGTGGCGGGCTCGGGCCTTGGGTTCGGGGCCAGCATGGGGCTCGCGAACTTCATGAAGCGCCTGCGCAAGCGCTGCCCGTGGCTGAAGTACGGCTACTTCAACCCGTACCTGGGCGAGGGTGACGACTAGTTTCCTCCCTTCTCCTTGTCAGTGACAACAAAAAGGCCCCCTGCTCGCGCAGGGGGCCTTGCTTATCTGGAACCAGACAGTATCTAAATCTGACAGTTGGAGATGGTCGGCTCGTCCACCACCACGCGCTCGGACTCGGGCGTGGCCAGCTTCTCGATCTCGCCCAGAAGCCAGGCGTTCTCGTTCAGGGCCTTCAGCCTGTTCAGCACATCCTCGGCCAGGGTCTTGTCCACCACCAGCACGTATCCCACGCCGCAGTTGAAGGTCTGGAGCATCTCCGGCCAGGAGAGCTTTCCGGCGTCCTTCAGCCAGCTGAACACCGGGGGCATGGGCCAGTTGTCCATGGCCAGGTGGGCGGCCACGCCGCGCGGCAGGATGCGGGGGATGTTCTCGTAGAAGCCGCCGCCGGTGATGTGCACCATGCCCTTGATGGGGAAATCGCGCAGCAGGTTGAGCACGCTCTTCACGTAGATGCGCGTGGGGGCCAGAAGCGCCTGGGACACGGTCTGGCCGGTGCCGGGCAGCACGTCGGAGGCGGTGAGGCCGCTCTCGCCCAGGATCTTGCGGATGAGCGAGTAGCCGTTGGAGTGCGGGCCGGAGGAGGCTATGCCGATGACCGCGTCGCCGATGCCGATGGACGAACCGTCCACGATCTTGGCGTTGTCCACGATGCCGACGCAGAACCCGCCCAGGTCGTAGTGGCCGGGGGGGTAGAAGTCAGGCATTTCTGCGGTCTCGCCGCCAAGCAGGGCGCATCCGGCGTCGGTGCAGCCGTGGGCCACGCCCTTGACCACGCGCTCGGCCACGTCCACCTCAAGCTTGCCGGTGGCGAAGTAATCCAGGAAGAACAGGGGTTTTGCGCCCTGCACCAGGATATCGTTCACGCTCATGGCCACAAGGTCGATGCCCACGGTGGAGTGCCCGTCGAACTCGAACGCCAGCAGGAGCTTGGTCCCCACGCCGTCGGTGGAGGACACAAGCACCGGATGCTCGTAGCCTTGCAGATCGAGTTTGAAAAGGCCGCCGAAACCGCCTATATCGGTGATAACTCCCTTGGTAAACGTGGCCTGGGCCAGGGGTTTGATGCGGTTCACCAGTTCGCCCGCGGCGACGATGTCCACTCCTGCGCGGCGGTAAGCCTCGGCGCGGTCGCTCATAGGGGGGATGCTCCTTCGAATCTAATCACACTCTCTTAAGCCTTCCGGGGTCGGAATTCAAGGAGGTTGAACATGTTTGATAAAATCAGCCGTCTCGCGCTGTTTCTGGCGCTGGCTGCGGCGGCCTGCGCGTGGTACGGCGCGCCTGCGGCCCTGGCCCAGGACGACGACGAGCCCCGGCGTGACGTGACCATAGGCAACCCGGACCGCATGCGCTCCGGCGTGAACGAGCGCGGCGACAACGAGATGGTCATCGAGGCCAAACCCAAGCGCCAGCAGGAGGTTCCGGAACTGGGGCCGATCTACGTCATCCCTCAGGTGAACAACCAGGGATACGGGCAGCGCCCCCCGAACTCCGGCGGTCCCGTAATCCCGGTGCCCGTGCCGCAACAGCAGCCCCGCCCCGCTCCCCAGGTTCCGGGGAAAGCGCCGGTCCATCCGTAGCCCCGGACGCTGAAACGCGCCCACACCTCAGCCATGGAGGTTTGCCATGCACCCGGCCAGGCTTTGGAAACCGCTCAAGGACAATCAGGTCCAGTGCCGCCTGTGTTCGCACTTCTGCGTGGTCGATCCCGGCGAACGCGGCAGGTGCGGCGTACGCGTCAACCAGAACGGACAGCTTTACACCTTGGTGTACGACCGGGCGGCGGCCCTCAACATCGACCCCATCGAGAAGAAGCCGCTGTATCACTTCCTGCCCGGCACCCGCTCCCTGTCTTTCGGCACCATGGGCTGCAACCTTGGCTGCTCCTTCTGCCAGAACTACACCCTCTCCCAGCCGCCCCGCCAGGGCAAAGCCGTCCAGGGACACCCCGTCACGCCGGAGCTCCTGGTCCAGACCGCGCTGGACGCAGGCTGCCGCAGCATCTCCTACACCTATTCGGAGCCGACCGTGTTCTTCGAGCTGATGCAGGACACGGCAAAGCTCGCCAAGGAGAAGGGGCTGGCCAACGTGATGGTGTCCAACGGCTTCATGAGCCCGCAGTGCCTGGACGAACTGGCTCCCCTGATCGACGCGGCCAACGTGGACCTCAAGGCCTTCACGCCGCAATTTTATGAAAAGGTCTGCCAGGCCAGGCTTGAGCCGGTGAAGGCCAGTCTGGCCCGTATCCGCGAGTTGGGCTGGTGGCTGGAAGTGACCACGCTGGTGATCCCCGGCCTGAACGACTCCGACCAGGAGCTGGCCGCCATGGCCGCGTTCATCGCGGAGAAGCTGGGCAAGTCCACCCCCTGGCATCTGTCGCGCTTCCACCCCACCTTCGAGTTGCAAGATCGCCCGTCCACGCCGACATCGACCCTGGAAAGGGCCTGGACCGCCGGAAAGCACGCCGGGCTTGAGTATGTGTACCTGGGCAATGTGCCGGGAGACCCGCACAACGCGACCTTCTGCCCCGGCTGCGGCAGGCAGGTGCTCAGCCGCTCCGGCTTCAGCGTGACCGACATGGCCGCCGGGCAGGGAGCCTGCCCATCATGCGGGGCGGCCATCGCGGGCAGGTTCGCCTGACCAGGCACCGCAACGCAAATATGTAAACACATCCGACGCCTGTGCCGATTTCTTACACCCAGGATCGAAGAGGTATCAGCCAACTCGATGAAATGAAGTGATTTTTCCAGGTTAATCCTTTGGAGCACATTTTGCTTGATTTTTTTGCTTCTTTCGATCCGAGGCAGGAGACCGACAGCACGGCTTCACCGTCTAGTATGACATAGGAGGCACCATGGAAGAGCGCAGGCGTTACGACAGGGTCGGAGTGAATTATCACGCTAACAACTACGACTGCACCGTCGAAATAGACGGAATGTACTACTCCGCAAGACTGGTGGATATCAGCTCCGGCGGGGCACGCCTCAAACTCAGCGATGCCCCGGCTTACGACACATACGGGATGTACGGCAAGATAAAGGACGATTACTACGAGCAGCCCTACCTTCAGGGCGTCTACTACACTGTGGCCTGGCACAACGACTACGAAATGGGTATTTCCTTCACGGAGCCGCTCTCAAAGAAAACGGACGCCCTCTACGATTACTACTCGGCATCCGCTTAGACGCACCAAGCAAATCTGCGATCAATCCCTTCCAAGGGCTCGAACCCGGCTGACGCCATGTCAGCCGGGTTTCTGTTTCCCGGACAGGACGTCGGGGGGCATCCGGCCCGTTGGCTTTCAAAGATGAAAACTTGTCCATATTCCCGCGTCCGCCTTGCCCAGGGTGGAGCATCCTGCTAAATCAGCAACCATGATTAATTTGACAGGATACACCGAACCTCAGGGCGTATCCACAAAAAACGCCTCTACCGGTTCCTTTTCCTGGGCTCCGCTGGCCCTGGCCTTAGGCATTGCCTTCCTCCCGGGTTGCGCCAAAAAGACTGCCTGCCTGGTGGAACAAGACGCAGCCAACCTGTCTTGCTCCCCTACCAAGCTGTTCAGCCTGCCCAAACGCTCCGACAAGAGCCTTACCGTAACCGCCATGGCCTACACGGCCAGGAGCGTGGGCAAGTCCGGCAAGGCGGGCAAGGCCCTGCCGCGCGCCGCCAACGGCGACCTGCTCACCCCTGACGTCAGCGCCATCGCCGTCTCCCCCGACCTGATCGCGGAGCACGGCCTGAGCCTGGATAAAACCGTACGCATCGCCGGGCTGGAGGGCGAATACAAGGTCATGGACCTCATGAGCCCCCGCCATTCCAAAACCATCGACATTTATTTCGGGAACGACCACGCGGCTGCCCTGCAATGGGGCAAGCGCACCCTGACCCTTTCCTGGGAATAAGTCCGCAAGCGGGCCGCAAGGCCCTTCAGAGCCACTCCCTGGGGCTGGAGGTTCCTCCCCTCCAGCCCCCCTTCGGGGGGCTTTTTTTTGCCCGCGCCTCGCCCGACGAGGACGCGCACGGACACTTGCACTCACTGTAGAAACAGGAGTACAGAAAAGCGCGTTCCATTTCGGCCGGCATACAGGTTCGTTGCCGGAATGCAGGCCGCCCTCTTCCGCATCAGGCGCACCATGCAGAAGAGGCGCGGCGCGTTGGCCATCACCTCCGCCCGGAACGGTCCATGCTGAAAAAGATACGCGTCTTCGACCTTCAAGTAGGCATGTACGTGGTGGACACGGGCCTTTCCTGGCTCGACCATCCCTATCTGTACAGCACCGAGGGTGCCATCGAATCCGAAGAGAGCATCAAGGCCATCCGCGCCGAGGGCTTTTCCGAGGTTTTCATCGAGACCGACAGGGATCAGGTACGCCGCGACACGCAGCGCATCTACGACAAGGCCACAGTGGACCGCGCCATGGCCGACGCACTGCGGGACTCGCCCCTGTTCATGCCCACCAACAAATGCGTCCCCCTGGCTTCCGAGCTGCAGACCGCTGGCGAGATACATTCACGCTCGCTCACATCGCTGCGCTACGCCATGGAGGCCGTGGCTTCGGGCGTGCCCCTGGAACTTCAGCACAGCCTGGACGCCGCGCGCGACATCGCCGCCAGCGTCTCCCGCAACCGGGACGCCCTGATCTGCCTGAGCAGGCTCCACGACGCGGGCGGCTACCACATCCGCCACGGCGTGGGGGTCTCCGTGCTGGCCGCCGCGTTCGGCGACTTCCTGGGCCTGAACCGCACCCAGGTGACCGAGCTCGCCGTTGCCGGCCTGCTGCACGACGTGGGCAAGGCGCTCACCCCGCGCGACCTTCTTGAGAGGCCCGACAAGCTCTCGGACGAGGAATACCAACGCGTCAAACGCCACCCCATCGAGAGCTGCTCCGTGCTCTCGGTCAATGCGGCCCTGCCCGCGCACGTGCTCCGGGGGATCGCCGAACACCACGAACGCCACGACGGCTCCGGGTATCCTCGCGGACTCAAAGGTCCCGAGCAGTGTTTCTTCGGGCGCATCCTGGCCATCGCCGACGTGTTCGACGCCCTCACCCAGAAGCGCCCCTACAAGGAACGCCTCCTGCCGGACAAGGCCATGAGCGTCATGTACGCCCTGCGCGGGCGCGACTTCGAGCCTGCGCTGCTGGAACGCTTCATCAAGTGCCTGGGCGTCTACCCTGCCGGGAGCCTGGTGCGCATGAGCACCGGCGAGTACGCCGTGGTGTCAGAATCCAACCCCGACACGCCGCTTCGCCCCAAGATCACCGTGGTCTTCGACCAGGACCTGACCCCCATCCATCCGGTCAGCGTGGACCTCTCCGGCAAGCAGGGGCTGGCCCCGGCCCGCCCCCTGGAAGTGGCCGGGGTGGTGGACCACCGCGCCCACGGCATCCAGACCGGGGAGCACCTGCTGTGATCCTGGCCAAGCGCCCCAATGCGGGAGCCCGCTCCGCAGCCCGCAAGGAGGTCATGGACCGCCTGCTGGCCCGCTTCGAATGGCCCGTGGAGGAGGAGTTCATGCACTCCGAGTTCGAGGTGCACTCCGACCCGGTCCGCAAGGTCCACGTGGTCCAGTGGCCCAGGGAATCCGCCCACAAGGAGCCCGCGTTCGAGCGCTATCTGCACGAGATGGGGCACGCCCTGCTGGCCGAGAAGGTCCACCCGCAATTTTCCCGCCCCTCGTTCCTGCGCAACACTGACCCGGCTCTTCGCAACACCTATCAGGCGCTCTTTGACGCGGCCCTGGACTGGTACGTCCAGGCGCTGCTCATGGAGATCGCCCCGGACCAGCAGGGCGCAGACCTGGACGCGCGCTTCCGCCAGACCGCGCAGATGCTGCGCCAGGGCGCTGCCCTGCCAAGCGTGGAGTTCGTGGTGGATGCGGGCATGGCCCTGGCTTCCTTCCAGCGCTTCCGGGGGCTGGAGGCGGACACGCAGGGCAAGCTCACTGAGGTGGTGCAGGCGTTCCTGCGCACGCCACCGGACAAGCCCACCCTGTTCGGGCTGCAAAGCCTGGTGCGGGGGCTCCTTGGCGTGTTCGGGATGCACACTGCCAGCCTGGTGAGCGAAAAGGGATTCGAGCGCTGGCGCATCGACGCCGTGAAGAAGGACTAGCCGCTCCGGCTACCCCTTGCCGCGAAGCACTTGAAGCACTTCCACGTTGGCTGCCTGCCAGGCAGGGTAGGCCCCGGCAATCAGCCCCAGCAGGGCAGACCCGGCCAGGGCCTGCGCGATGAGCCATCCGTCGTAGACGTAGGGGAAGCTCCCCAGGGCGTAGACCACGGTCAGTAGCGCCAGGGCAGCCAGCACTCCGGCCCCGCCCCCCACAGCGCTCATCATGCCCGACTCCAGCAGGAACTGCCGGATGATGTCGGACTTGCGCGCGCCCATGGCCCGACGCACGCCGATCTCCAGGCGTCTGGCCCGCACCAGCAGGATCATGATGGACAGGATGCCCAACCCTCCCACGGCGAAGCTCAGGGTGGAGCTTATGAGCCCGAGCACGTCCACCAGGTCCAGGGCCTGCTGCTTGAGCTGCATGGTGTCCTCGGCGGTGAGCACGGAGAAATCGTCGCGCTTGCCGCCCACGATGTTGTGGCGGGCGCGCATGATGGCCGTGGCGGCCACCTTGGTCCGGGCGTAGTCGGTGCCGTCGGCCATCTGGAGGAAGACGCCGGTCACCCAGGTCTGGTTGGCCATGCGCCGCATGTAGGTGGAGAGCGGCACGAAAATCTGCTCGTCCTGGTCCGTGCCGGAAATGTCCGAGCCCTTCTCCTCCATGACGCCCACCACCACCAGCCCGGCCCGGTACACGTACACCACCTGCCCCACCGCCTTCTGCGGGTCGCCGAACAGCCGCTGCGCGATCTTGAGCCCCAGAACCACCACCTTGGCCCGCTCGCGTTCCTCCTCCGGAGTGAAGAAGCGCCCCAGGTCCGGCTGGACGTTCCTCACACCTGTATACTCGGGCCAGGTGGCTACCATCTGGGACTGGATCTTCACATTGCCGAAGCGCACCGGCATGGTGCGCAGCACCACGGGAACTGCCTTCACCACACCCGGCAGGGAACGGATCACGGCCTGGGCGTCCTCGAACTGAAAGGTGCTGGCCCCGCCTGCCGTGCGGGCAGCGCCGCCCCGGCTGAAACGCACCTGTCCGGCCATCACCGCGAACAGGTTTGGGCCGAGCTTTTCCACCTCGATCTCGGCCTGGCGCACCATGGCCTTGGAGACATGGCGCACCCCCGTCAAGGCCAGGGCGCCCAGGAACACCCCGAGCATGGCCAGCACGGTGCGCAGCTTGTGGGTGGAGAGAGCCAGCAGGGCGATCTTCAGGCTGAGAAGCATGGAAGAGGTTTATCCCTTTCGCCGTCCGGGGGCAATCGGGCCGTGCCGGCCGCACGCGAGGGCGAGACCGTTTTGGACTTGCCGGGAAACGCAAGTCGTGGCATTCCGTATATACGTAATAAGAATCCTTCTGCCGAAGGACCGCCCGGCTTGGTCTCCCTATTGCCGATCCCGGGCTTCGAGCCCGGGATCGGCCCCGCGTAGAGAACAGCCCGGAAGAGGTAACAATGAGAAATACGATCGCAGCCGTCCTGCTGGCCCTTGCCGCGACATGGTGGTCCCCGTCGCATGCACAGTCCTGGCAGCCGCTCACCATAGGGACCACCATCGCCCCGCCCCTCAGCACGCCCGACGGCAACGGCATGCTGGACCGCCTGCAGCGCGAAGCCTTCCTGCGCATCAACATGGGGGTACGCTTCGTGACGCTGCCCAGCGAGCGCGCGCTGGCCGAGGCCAATTCCGGAGGCATCGACGGCGACAACAACCGCATCGCGGGCCTTGAGAAGAGCTACCCCGACCTGATCCAGGTGCCCGAGAGCAACATGGCCTACGAGTTCACGGCCTTCGCCCTGGACCCCGCCGTGGAGGTGAACGGCTGGGAGAGCCTCGGCAAGTACAGCGTGGGATACATTCAGGGATGGAAGATTCTCGACGAGAACGTGAAGGCCGCCCAACTGACCAAGGTGGCCACGCCCCAGCAGCTCTTCGCCCTGCTCAAGGCCAAGCGGGTGGACGTCATCATCTACGAGCGCTTCGGCGGGGAACACTTCATCCGGGAGCTGGACGTCCAAGGAGCCAGGGTTTTGCAGCCCCCCCTGGCGAAACGCGAGATGTACCTCTACCTCAACCGCAAGCATGCCCCCATCGTGGAGGCTGTGGCCAAGGCCCTGCGGGACATGAAGGCGGACGGTTCCTACCAGGCCCTGTTCGCGCGCCCGTAATCCCGCCTGTAATGCAAGCTGAGATCACGGACGCGCGACCGGCGGAATTCTCGCTATTTGCCGAAGGGGCAGTGCGGGAAGGTGCAGCGGGCGCAGTTCAGGCAGAACCCGCCGTGGCCCATGCGGGCCAGAAACGCGCGGGTGATGCTCTGCCCGGCCAGCACCCTGGGCAGCAACAGGTCCAGGCTGGTGACCGCGTGGAACAGCGCGCAGGCGGGCACGCCCATCACGGGCACGCTGCCGATGCGCCCCAGAAGCGTCATGTTTCCGGGCAGCACCGGCATGCCGAACAGCACGTCCGTGACGCCCGCGTCCACGAGCCCCTGCATGGTCACGTCGCCGGGGTCCACGCTCATGCCGGCGCTGGTCAGCACCAGGTCGCACCCGGCGTCCAGCAGTTCGCGCACTCCGGCGGCAATCTCGGCGGCGTTGTCCGGGGCGAAGTGCACCTCGGCCAGCTCCGAGCCCAGCGCCTTGAGTTTTGCGGACAGCACGTCCGCGAATTTGTCCTCCACGAGTCCGGTGAACACCTCTGTCCCGGTGATGAGCGCACCGGCCTTGGCTGCGCGCATGGGGCGCACCTCGGCAATCGCTCCCGCTCCGGCACCGGCGTCAACCAGGCGCATGGCCCGCTCCAAAGTGTCCTGCCCGAGAAAGAGCGGGATGGCGCGCACGCCACCCACGGGCTGGCCGCTTTTCACCACCGTGCCGTCGTGGCGCACGGACAGGGCCACGTCGGCCAGGGCGTTCAGCGCTGCAAGGCGGTCACGGTCCACGGTGAACAGGCCGTCGCGCTGCGCCAGCAGGGTGATCTTGCCCTCGCGCGGGGGACCGGCCTGGACCATTGCCCCGTTTCGGCACAGGGCCTCGGCCAGGGCCTTGGCAGCGTCGTCCTCGTGGATGAACCCTTCGGCGGAGTTGTCCTCACCGGCCACGTACACGTGCATGCGGCCCATGCGTTGCAGGCGGCACAGATCCTGGGCGCCGAAGGTCTGGCCGCGCGTGAAGGCCGCGTCCTTGGACTTGCCCGGCTCCACCTGGGTCATGTCGTGCAGGGCCTGGCGGCCCACGGCCTCCTCCACGGGGACGGCGTGCAGGCACGGCCTGACAGCTGCCCGCACCACGGGGTCGCGCCCGGTGCAGCCCAGGCAGACGCTGCCGTGCTTGGAGGGATAGGCCTCGCCGCAGACGGTGCAGACGGCGATGTCGCCCTTGGAATATTTGCCGAGAAAGGCCGGGCTGACCTCCACGGCGCGGGTGGTCAGGATGGAGTCTCCCGCCGAGAAGATCTCTTCCTGCAGCACGGCAGTGTCCTGGTCCTTCTTGGCCTTACGCTTCAGGAACCAGCCTTCGATCTCGGGGAAAGGCCCGAACTTGGAAGGGTCGAGAAAAGTGCGGAAGCCCTTGCCGGTGTATTTGTCGTAGAGGGTCAGCGCGTAGCGGCCCAGGTCGTGGATGCGAAGCCACCCGTTGCCCACCGTGCAGGGCGTGAACAGCTGGATCGCGTCGGGCAGGCAGGCCTGCGTTTCGCAAAGGGCCTCGAAGAGCGTCCCCTCCGGCAGTTCCCGCCGGGCCGCGTCCACCATGAAGCCGCCCACAAGGAGGCCCGGCGCGGCGTAGTTGTGGAACTCGGTGATGCGCTTAAGATACTCCTCACGCGTCAGGTTGCAGACCGTCGCATGCATCAGCACTCCTCGCTCCTTGCTCTTCAAAGGGTTTCACCGGCCAGGGGAAGACCTCCCCGGCCCGCGCCAGCGCGTATCCTTCCACGTCGGCGTGCCATGCCGAGAACGCCTGGGCCAGCCTCTCCCCCAGCGGGGTGAGCACGAAGCCCCTGTGTCCAAGGGCCTTCTCCACCAGCGGTTCCCCGGCGATGGCCTCGCTGGCCTTGAGCCTGCCCCAGGCCGCCCGGTAGGACATGCCCATGGCCTTGGCCGCCTGATTGAGCGACCCGCTCTCCTGGATGCGCAGCAAGAGCTCCGCCCGGCCAAGCCCCATGAGCATCCCACCGGAAGTCTCCAGCCAGAGGTGCAGCCGGAGCGTGGGATTTACCGTGTCCATCTTGCCCCCTATGTCTGTATTAACATATCTATGCACGGGCTAACATAACTGTAACTCCCGCACAAGGCCCCGCCAAATCCCCGTTGACCCGGCCCCCGGCCTTACGTACCCCTGGACGCCCATGAACATAGACGCCTCCACGCCCTACCGCTCCATCTGGCGGCTCACCTGGCCCCAGATCCTGATGATGGTCTTCCAGTTCCTGATCGGCGTGGCCGACGTGTACGTGTGCGGGCGCATCGGCAGGGAAGCCCAGGCGGCCATGGGCCTGGTGAGCCAGGCCCTGTTCTTCTTCCTGACCGTGGCCATCGCCGTGGCCAACGGCTCGGTGGCGGCGCTCAGCCAGTCGCTGGGCGCGGGCAAGAAACTGCGCGCCGCGCGCTTTGGCGGCCTGTGCCTGATCTCCGGGGTGGCGCTGTCCGGAGTCATCGTGGTCTGCGGACTGCTTCTGAAGGACGTGTTCCTTTCCCTGCTGAACGTCCCCGCCGAGGTCTACGGCCCGGCCCGCGACATCCTGGGCCTGTTTCTGTGGCTTCTGCCCATCAACTACCTGTTCCTGCTGACCAACGCGGTGCTGCGCTCCCACAAGATGGTCATGGCTCCGCTGTATGCCATGGGCCTTGGGTGCGTGGTGAACGCCTGGCTGGACTTCGGGCTGGGGCTCGGCTGGTGGGGCATGCCGGACATGGGCTACATGGGCGTGGCCTGGAGCACCTTCTGGGCCATGGCCATCGGCCTGTGCTGCAACCTGATGCTCCTGGCCCGGGCCGGCCTGGTCAGCCGGACCATGGTCCCCGCCTGGCGCTGGTCGCGGGTGGCCTGGCGCTACGTGTTCCGGGTGGCCTGGCCGTCGGGGCTCATGCAGGTGGTGTGGCACACGGGGTATCTGGTGCTCCTGTCCATCACGGGCGGGCTGCCTTCGGGCGGGGTGGAAGCTCTGGCAGGATTCGCGGGGGGCTCCAAGGTGGAGTCGGGCATCTTCCTGCCCGCCTTCGCCTTCAACCTGTCGGCCTCCATCCTGGTGGGCCACGCCCTGGGCAGCGGCGACGCCGCCGAAGCCAAGCGCATGGGGTACCGCATCTGGGGCCTGGGCGTCGTCATCATGAGCCTGATGGCCGTCTGCCTGTGGCCGTTCCTGCCGGAACTCTCCTGGCTGTTCGCCCCGGACGCGGCAGTGGCCGCCCAGACCGAGAGCTACCTGCGCTACAACCTGCTGGCCATTCCCTTCACCTGCACCGGGATGATCCTGGCCGGGGCTTTGACCGGGGCCGGGGCCACGGTGTACACGCTGACCATATTCGGTTTGTCCATCTGGGTGGTGCGCCTGCCCGTTGCCTGGTGGCTGGGCTGGAAGGCCTGGGGCACCGCCGACGGAGTATGGCTTTCCATGCTGGTCTCCCAGATCTTTCAGGCCTCGGCCCTGCTCTTTATCTTCCAGTTCAAGGACTGGGCCAGGTTTTCCATGATTAAACCCAGGAATTCCCGTGACTAAAGCATATATGCCTCTCTCGCTGGACGGCCAGGCCGAGTACCTTGCCCGGCTGTCCAAATGCCCGCAGAAAGTGTCCGACTACTCCTTCGCCAACCTGTGGGGCTGGTGCGAGGAATACGGCCTGGAGTGGTCCTTCGGCGACTCCCACGTCTGGCTGCGCCAGACCCGTCCCGACACCGTCTACTGGGCCCCCGTCGGCCCGTGGGACTCCGTGGACTGGAGCCGCTGCCCCACCCTGGCCGGGGGCGGGTCCTTCATCCGCGTGCCGGAGCGCCTCGCTCAGATCTGGCAGGAAACGCTTCCGGGCCAGGTGCAGTCCCAGGACGCCCGCGAACACTGGGACTACGTCTACTCCGTTCAGGAGCTGACCAAACTGTCCGGCAACCGCTTCCACAAGAAGAAGAACCTGCTGTCGCAGTTCATGAAAACCTACGACTACGACTACCACCCCCTCACCGCCGACTGCATCGAGGAAGTGCTCCAGATGCAGCTGGAATGGTGCCAGTGGCGCGAGGCCGAGTGCGACGCCACCCTGGTGGCCGAGAACCGGGCCATCGCCCGCGTGGTGAAGGACTGGGACCGTTTGCCCAACCTCCTGGGAGGAGCCATCCGCGTGGAAGGGCGCATGATCGCCTATACCGTGGCCGAGGCCCTGGACGACTCCATGCTGGTGATCCACTTCGAGAAGGGCCACACCGGCTTCAAAGGCGTGTACCAGGCCGTGAACCAGATGTTCATGGAGCAGCAGGGCCAGGACTTCGAGTTCGTGAACCGCGAACAGGACTTGGGCGACGAGGGGCTGCGCAAGGCCAAGATGAGCTACAATCCGACGGGGTTTCTGAAAAAGTGCAGTGTCGCTATTTCCGCGCGATCATGAACATCCTTTCAGTAGCCAAAACGTTGCACCACTGTTATCACCCCGCCCATCTACGTTCGAGGAGGAAGGTCATGCAGCATGTGGCCAGGTTAGTTCTTTTTGCATTCTGTATACAGTTTCTGGCGGCGTGCGCCGACGACGGAACCATCCGCAAGCGCGACGTGGGCATGGTGGTGGGCGGAGCAGGCGGAGCCGTGGCCGGACAGGCCATCGGCGGCAGCGATCCCACGGCCAGGGTGTTGGGCACGCTCCTGGGCGTTGTCGTAGGCGCGGCAGTGGGCGGCTACCTGGGCAGCCTCTGGGACGACTACGACCGCAAGCAGGCGGCCTACGCCCTGGAGAACACCCGCGACAACAGGCCCGTCACCTGGCGCAACCCCAACACCAACAGCGAAAACACTTTCACACCGACCCGCACCTACGAGACCGGCAACACCCCCTGCCGCGAGTTCACTTCGACCATCTACATCGATGGCAAGAAGGAAGTCGGCAAGGGCACGGCCTGCCGCCAGCCCGACGGCACCTGGCGCATCAACAACTAGAACCGTGGGCGCACCTTCCAAGGCTGCGCCCATGGCTCATGGCCCCGCCCCAGGCCAAGCGGTCGTCCTATCCGTGAAAGCAGATCCCTGCCTTCACGATCACCACAGCAGCCTTTCCCCGGCACGGAGCGCGCGGCCTGCGCGCTCCGTTTCGGCTCCTGCCTCCCCCATCCGCCCGAGAGCGCACAAGCGTCACTGCCAGACCCCGCAACTGTAACGAGTCCAGTGCATATTGCGGCCATACGTACCCTCTGGCGGCAAATATACGTCGTACCCTGTCGCGCCTCTTTTCCGGCATCAGGCTGGCCCTGGTCAAAACCGACCCCGGCGTTCTCAAAACCCTGTCCTCGGCTGCCGCCCAGCAGGCCGTGTTCCAGCTGGAAATCCAGCAGGACAGGGAACGCAGCCACCACCACTTCCTGAGCCTCAGATCATGCAGCAAGGACGCAATGGTCCTGACCAGCGCTACGCCGTTTTTCATGGTGAGGGAAAGCTGGGAGAAAAAGGTCTTCCTGTTCCGCTTCCTGCTCCAGACCGACCCGGCCAAACCGCCGCTGCTGCACAAGTTCCGCAGCCGCATCCTCCAGGCGGGAAAAGACAGGAAGACCATCACGGTGGCGGTGCCCCGGGACATCATCGCCCTGGAACAACGCCGCAACGTCCGCATCAAGCCGCACCGCAAGCACCTGCCCTCGCTGGTCCTGTGGGGAGTCCACAGGAACCAGGACGACACCCGGAAGGTCTCGCTGCACCATCACGTGATCCTGGACCTGCCCGCCTCCGCCGATGAGACCCACAAGGCCGTCCGCAACATCTCCGCAGGAGGCGTGCGGCTTTCCCTCGCGCCGCGCGTGTTGGCCCAGAACAAGGATTGGCTGGAGACCGGGCGCAAGGTCATCGTGCAGCTGGTGTTTTCCGGCAGCGCCTTCGACAAGCAAACCAAGCACATGTTCGTTGCCAAAGTCTGCAACTGCCGCACGGAAGGGACCTCGCGCCCTGAACTTGGCATCCAGTTTCTGGCCGCGCGCATGGCCGGCCCCAAACCCTTCTGGAAGCCGCTCGACAAGAACGGCTGCGAGCTCCTGGCGCGGGTCATTCACTCCATGCAGGTGGAATACTACTCCCAGGCCAAGCAGCGCCTGGCCGAACGCGAAGGCAGCCTGCGCGTCGAAACCGATGACACTGCCCGCCCGAGGAAAAGCGCCTGACCACTCGGCCCGCGCCCGTTCCGCCGCGACCTGACCGCAGGCGCGCCTGCCCCCTACTTCTTCACCGGTCCTTCCTGGCCGGTCAGGTGGTTCATGGAGTAGCCGCCCTGGTAGATCACGCCGGTGGTGGTATCCAGCACGAACTCCAGATCCCCGTCGCGAAAATAGGCGTAGCGCCCGATGTCGCGCCCCTCCAGATATCCCCAGACGAAGGCGGCCAGCAGAATCACCAGCGCCGCCCGGAAAATCAACTCAGCTGTCTTGTTCATTGGCTGCTCCTTAGTTGGCAGGGATGGACCCGACGGAGCCCCAGGTCAAGCCCCGCCACTTTACAGAGGCCTCGCGCCAAGTGTATCAGTGTACATATTTCGTACACAATCTGGAGGCCAGCATGTCCATCTTCAAGAAAGATCGAGAGATTAAACGCATGATTTTCAACATATATTCTGACATCGCCGAGCGGATCGAGCACCTGAAAACTGAAGCAAAACACTACGACAAACGACTCGATGTGGACACAGCCGTGAACAAAGCTTTGGAGAAATTCATCAACAAGGCCGAGAAGAAAATGGACGAGATGCGCCGCGAGGGAAAGTCCAGGCGTACAAAGCACGGCGAGGCACAGGCTCCCGACAACACTCCCGCCGACCCCGACGGGACAAACCGCGCCCAGGATGAATCAGCCTCGGGCTGATTTTTCGTGGCCGTCCCCCAGAACAACAACACGGCACCAGCCGCAGGAGAATCACCATGAGCAAGTCGAGCATTTCCCTGAAAGGAAGCATGGACCCCCAATCCCTGGCGCAGCTTCTCGAAGACATGGCCAAGAGCGTCAAGGCCGGGACCGTCTGCCTGCAGAAAGGCGGCGAGTTCGTCACCCTCAAGACCTCCGGCCCCATGGACTTCACCATCGAAGCTGCGGTCAAGAAGGGCAAGCAGAAGCTGGAAATCGCCGTGAAGTGGGAAGAGCGCGCCGAAATGGCCGCCCCTGACGAGATCACCATCTCCGCCGTCGAGCCCGAGTCGCCGCCCTGCGATCCCGAAGTGGTTGAAATTATCGAGGTGGTCGAAGTCCCGTGCGATGTCGCCCCCTTTGCCCAGGAGAACGCCGGGACTGAAACCGCTGCCGAACCCCTGGTCGGCGAGGTGAAGGAAGGCAAGAAGAGCAAAAAGAAATAGCAGCGATGCCGGGGCTTCGCTTCGGGCAGGAGTTTCTGGGGCTTCGCTTCAGGCCGGAGTTTCTGGCCCCACCAGGGCTCCGCCCTGGACCCGCCAGGGGGATGATCCCCCTGGACCCTCAATGGGCTTCGCGTCGTGTGCGGGAGGCTTGGGCTTGGGGGGGAGTGGCTGGAGCTGGCGGCTGTCCCGTCCGTGTCCTGGCGAGCGGGCTAGAACCGATTTGAAGACGATTCGTCGCCCGCCCGCCAGAACCCGACCGTGGTAGCCGCCAGCCCCAGCCACCGCCAAGAATCTCACTCTTGAGATAAGAAAGCCCTGAAGCACGGCTTTGCGTGCTTCAGGGCTCTTTCCTGCGTGAATCTGAAACGGAACGGTGCTGCCCGCGAAGCGGAAAGCCGGGTCCAGGGGAGGCTTCTCCCCTGGCGGGTCCAGGGCAGAGCCCTGGCAGGGTCTGGGACGGAGTCCCAGTATTATCCGACCAACCCCACCAGATCGTAGATTTTCGTCTCCTCGATCACGGCCTTGACCATGGCTCCAGGCTTGACGCCGGGTCCGGACACGTAGGTGACGCCGTCGATCTCAGGCGACTGGAACCAGGTGCGCCCCACGTGCAGTCCGGGCCATTCGGGGTGCGGCGCATCCACCAGCACGTCCATGGTGCGCCCCTCGAAACCGGAGAGCCACTCCTCGGAGATCTCGGCCTGTGCGGCCATGATGGCCTCGCGCCGCTTCTGGCGGGTCTTGGGGCCGACCTGCCCGGGCATGGACGCGGCGGGCGTGCCTTCCTCGGCCTGGAAGGCGAACACGCCCAGGTGCTGGAAGCGCACCTCGCGGATGAAGTTCAGCAGATAATTGAAATGCGCGGGCTTCTCGCCGGGATAGCCGACGATGAGGCTGGTGCGCATGGCCGCTTCGGGGAAGCGCGAGCGTACGAGGTCGATCACGCGGCGCGGGTCCTTGGCGAAGGGGCGCCCCATGGACTTGAGGATATCCGGGTGGGCGTGCTGGAGCGGGATGTCGAAATAAGGGAGCAGCGGCGCGCCAGCCGAGGCCATGAAGTCCAGAAGCTCCGGGGTGAGCCCGGCGGGGTAGAGATAGAGCAGGCGCAGGCGCTCAAGGCCGGAGAGCGGCAGCAGGTTCTCCAGGAGCTCGCGAAGGCTGGAGGGGTCGGCGAAGTCCTGGCCGTAGGCGGTCAGGTCCTGGGCCACGAGGATCAGTTCTTTGCGCCCGGAGGCCAGCACCTGCCTGGCTTCGGCGGTCAGCTCGGCCACGGGTCGGCTTTTCAGTTTTCCCCGGATGGAGGGAATGGTGCAGAAGCGGCAGGCGTGGCGGCAGCCTTCGCTGATCTTGAGATAGGCGTAGCCGGGCGGGCTTGAGAAGATGCGCGAGGGGGCGGCGTTGGCTGCGCGGCCCATGGCCAGGGCGATCTTGGCGGGCCAGTCGGGCAGCTCGTGGGTGGAGAGCCACAGGTCCACCTCGGGCAAGCCTGCCTTGAGGTCCTCGCCATAGCGGCTCACCAGGCATCCGGCCACCACCAGCAGCGGCTTGGGGGATATGTCGCGGATGGCCTTGGCGGCGTCCAGGATCTCGGCCAGGGACTCCTCCACGGCGGGGCGGATGAAGCCGCAGGTGTTCACCAGGACCACCTGCGCGTCCTCGGGCCGGTCCACGGGTTTGGCTATGCCGGGCAGTCCGCCCAGCAGGTACTCGGAATCAACCAGATTCTTGGGGCAGCCCAGGGAAATGGTGTGTATGGGGGTTGTCAAGTTTCTTGCGGTCATGTTGTCCGCACGGTATCAGGAATCGCTCGAAAGACAAATCCCCCCGTGAGGGCCCTCCATGATACTTCGTGTGCTTGCCTGTTTTTTTCTGCTGTCGCTTGTTGCGATTCCCGCTTACGCCGAGGACGACGACGCCTGGAAGCTGATGCTCCAGCGCAACTACGAGGAACTCCAGTACCAGATAGACTACGTGGACGGCGTGTCCCAGAAGCTGCCGGGCATGGTGAAGCAGACCCGCCAGGATCTGGCGGCGCTGCGCAAGAAGCTCGACGAACTGATGGTGCTGGCGCGCGTGTCGGGTACCAGCCCCATGGAGTTGCGGGCGGTGCTGGCCGGGCTTGACATCCTCAAGGCCCGCGTGGACGCCGTGACCCAGCCCTTCAGCAAGGCCGACCTGGACATGAAGAACTTCCAGGAGCGCCTGACCGAACTGGAGGGCGAGTTCGCCCGCCAGTCCACGGACGGCCCCTCCACGGAGATCAACAAGGCCGTGGCCGACTTCCTGGGCGACCTGCGCAAGATGAAGGGCAAGCTGGGCCGGGTGAAGACCGTGCTGGACCAGGGCCTGAACCCCACAAACGACCTGCACAAGGGCATCGGGAAGCTGTCCCAGACCATCACCGAACGCATCCCCCGAGCCTGGAAGGACTATTACCTCACTCCCGGCAAGGGCTTTCTGTCTGTTGCGATCTGGAAGGAGGCCGCTCAGCGCCTGACCGACCTGCCCAGGCTGATCGCCATGTACACCACGCTCTTCGATGCCGGGGAATCCAGCCTCGGCGGCGTGGCGGCGCGGCTTCTGGGTCTGGCGGCGCTGCTGGCCCTGATGGCGGGAATCGGGCTCAAGCGCGTTGAGGCGCGCTATCCTGGCTTCAAGGTGACGCAGCCCTTGGGGAGCCTGGCCTGGATGGGGCTTGGCGTGTCCACCCTGTGGGCCACGGGCGGCGCAGCCTTCGTGCTGGTGCGCGCCGAGACCAGCGCCGTGGCCGAGATACTCCTGGCCAGGGGCGTTCTGGGCGTATCCTGGTTTCTGCGCCGCATGCAGGCCGGGGAAGCCGCTCCGGCAACGAACCCGGTGGCCTCAGCCTGGTGGATGTTCTTCCTGGCGGTGCTGTTGCAGATGCCCTGGCTGCCGGAGGCGTTGCGCGGCGGCGTGTGGGTGCTGGCCCTGTTCGCGGCTGGCTGGATGATGCGGCGCAGGGCCGCTGTTGGCGCATCCGCCTCCGCTGCGCCTGAAGCTGACGCCGCGGCGCCGCCTCCCCAGGAAGCCAAGGCTGCGGCGCAGGCGGACCTTGTCTCCCGTGTGGCCGCGGCTGCCGGATGGATCTATCCCCTGCTGTGCCTGCCTGCGCTTCTTGGCTGGGTGAACCTGACGCTTCTTATCGTCATCGGGTGGTTTCTGCTGTTGGTTTTCCTGCAAGCCGGCCTGGCTCTGTACGGGCTGGTGGGGCGCGCGGTGTCGCGGCCCGCAGCCGATCTGACCGGGGAGGCCGTGCGCAGCTTCGTGGGCGGCCTGGCCCTGCCGTTCACGGCCATCGCCATGGCGGCTGCCTTCCTGTTCTGGCTGTCCATGGCCATGGGCGGGCGCAGCGTGTTCTGGTCCCTGGCCGGGGCGGACCTGGGCGACGGCGACTTCAGCCTGGACCTGACCCGCCTGGCGATCATCTTCATCGGGTTCTACCTGGCCCGCGCGGCGACCCGCGTGGCCGACCGCCTGATAGCCGAGCTGCCCTCGCGCCGCCCGGACCTGGAGCGCGGCGTGCTGAACCTCCTGGAGACCATTTCCACCTACGTGATCTGGGGCCTGTACGTGCTCATCAGCCTGCGCATGGTGGGCGCGAGCTTCACAAGCCTGGCGGTGGTGGCGGGCGGCCTGTCCGTGGGCATCGGCTTCGGCATGCAGAACATCATCAACAACTTCATCTCCGGGCTCATCCTGCTGTTCGGGCGTTCGGTGCAGGCCGGGGACGTGCTCCAGATCGGCGAGACCTGGGGGTCGGTGCAGCGGGTGAACATCCGCAACACCGTGGTGCAGACCTTTGACAACGCCACGCTCTTCGTGCCCAACTCGGACCTCATCACCCAGCGGATCATCAACTGGTCCCACAAGGACCGGCGCGTGCGCCGCGCCCTGGAGGTCGGCGTGGTCTACGGCTCGGACACGGGCAAGGTGCACGCCCTGCTGCTGGAGGCCGCCAAAAGCCACCCCAACGTGCTGGCCCAGCCCAAGCCCACGGCCCAGTTCACGGCGTTCGGCGACACCGCGCTCACCTTCAAGCTGCTGTTCTGGGTGGACGACCTGGACAACGCAGCGCGCACCTCCTCGGACATCTACATGACCGTGGACAGGCTGCTGCGCGAGAACAACATCGCGGCATCCTCGCCGCGCAAGGCGTGAGGCGGCGTGTTCCGGTAAATTATCTTTGACTCCGGTTGCGAAGCGGTTAGAGAAATAGCAATGAACGATGCTCCTCCCCGCCCCCAGGACGCCGCCTGCGCTCTCGATCTGGCCCAGGAGCGCACGCTGCTTTCCTCCGTGATCGACCAGATACCAGACGACATCGTCATTCTCGACGGCAAGTCCTGCGTGATCGACGTCAACCGCGCGGTGATGGACCGCCTTGGAGGCCAGCGCAGGGACTACCTGGGCAAGCCCTGCTGGGAGGCCCTGGCCGGGTTCAAGGGCATCTGCGAGCCCGAAGGCGACGTGAGCCTGTGGGAGAACGTGCGCAAGTCAGGCCGCAGCGAGCAGGTTCACACGGTGGTGGACGACAAGGGCCGCCTGCAATATTTCCGGGTGTACATCTACCCGGTGCTGGGCACGGACGGCGCGCTGGCCAACGTGGTGGTGCTGCGCCGCGACATCACCCAGGGCACCTACATGGAGCGCCGCCTGCAACAGTCGGAGAAGCTGGCCGCCGTGGGGGAATTGTCCACCTACGTGGCCCACGAGATCAGGAACCCGCTGTTCGCCATCGCCGGGTTCGCCAATTCGCTCCTGCGCTCCGGCTCCCTGGACGAGAAGGCCCGCACCAAGGTCTCCATCATCCTGGAGGAGTCCAACCGCCTGGACAAGATACTGAAGAGCCTGCTCAACTTCGCGCGCCCCACCCAGGGCCTGAAGGGGCAGGTGGACCTGTGCGAGACCGCCCGCCAGACCATGGATCTCATGGCCCTGGGTTGCCAGAAGCAGGGCATCGAGGTCAGCGTGGAGATCGCCCCGGGCCTGCCCATGGCCAAGGGCGACCCGGAGCTTTTCAAGCAGTGCATCATCAACATGGTCAAGAACTCCATGGAGGCCATGCCGGACGGCGGAAGCCTCGCGCTTCGCTGCTTCATGCGCGGCGACAGCCTGGTGCTGGAACTGGCCGACACGGGCCGGGGCATCCCCCCCGAGAACCTGGATCAGGTGTTTAATCCGTTCTTCTCCACCAAGGACAAGGGCTCTGGTCTTGGCTTGGCCATGACCAAGAAGATCCTGGACGAGGTGGGAGGTTCGGTGGAGTTGGAGAGCGAGCTTGGCAAGGGCACCCAAGTGCGGCTGGTGCTCGCGCCGCTCATGGCGGCGGAGGAGACCGGGATCGAGGGTCAGGCCGCCCCGAGGCACGACTCCCTGTGGATACGGGGAGCGGACGGTTCGGGGGATACGTCAGGGAATAATCAAGACGGCAAGGAAGGTGTATAAGTGACGAAGGTCGTACTGGCCACGCGCAACCAGGGCAAGGTGCGCGAGCTTCAGGCAATGTTGGAAGGCCAGAACATCGAGGTGCTCGGCCTCGACCAGTTTCCCTGGATCGGGGAGGTCGAGGAAACGGGCGCAACCTTCGAGGACAACGCCCGGCTGAAGGCCGTGGCCGTGAGCGAGGCCACCGGGCTCATCGCCCTGGCCGACGACTCCGGCCTGGTGGTGGACGCCCTGGAGGGCGAGCCCGGCGTGCGCTCGGCCCGCTACGCGGGCGACAACGCCACGGACGCGGACAACAACGCCAAGCTGCTCGAAGCCATGAAGGACGTCCCCGACGACAAGCGCGCCTGCAAATTCATCTCGGCCCTGGTGGTCCACGCCCCGGACGGGCACGAGCTGGTCTTCCACGGCGTCTGGTTCGGGCGCGTGGCGCACGAGCCCTCGGGAACGGGCGGCTTCGGCTACGACCCCCTCTTTTTCGACCCGGAACTGAAGCTCTCCGCCGCCGCAATGACCCCGGAGCAGAAGAACGAGCGCAGCCACCGGGGCCGGGCGCTTCGCGAGATGATGAAATATTTCCCCGGCTTCGTCGAGACCGTGGAACGCGAGGCGGCCATGACCCCGGAACAGCGCATCCTGCGCGACACCTACTTCGGGGTGAAGGGCTGGCTGAAGGCCCTGTGCATGCTCATGATGGGCGGCATTCCGATATTTGCGGCCATGCTGGTTTCTCGCAACCTGCGCTTCATCGAGGCGCTGGAGGCTCCCGGCGGACCTCCGCGCGAGCTGGCCGCAGCCGTGGCCACCGGGCTCACGCTCCAGAACGTGCTGGCCGTGTCCGTGGGTTTTCTGATCTTCTGGGCGGGCCTTAGCCTGTACCGCCGCAAGAAAGGCGCGCTGATGTTCGCCAAGCTGGCCTGGATGTCCGCGCCGCTTGCCTGCGTGGTGGAATACGTGGCCGCCCAGTTCCTGAACTACACCCCCGAGGTGCTCCAGATGGCCGAGATGGCCATGATCGCCAACGCCCTGCCGGTGTTCGTGGTGTCCTCGGCGTGCATCATCTACCTGACGTTCTCGCGGCGGGTGAAGGCCACCTGCATGAACGACGGGGTCTGAGCGGCTGGCGCGGCTTGACAGACGCCCGGCTTTCCGCAAACTGACCACAGCCGTTTTTTGACAACAATCGAAAAAGAGGATCTTCCATGTGCGGCATAATCGGTTATAGCGGCCACCGCCCCGCCGTCCCCGTGATCATCGAGGGCCTCAGGCGTCTTGAGTACAGGGGCTACGACTCCGCTGGGGTCGCCTACATCCAGCACCGCGAGCTGACCGTGGTGCGCGCCGAGGGCAAGCTGGTCAACCTGGAGAACAAGCTGGCCGAGTCGCCGACCCATACCGCCACCTCCGGCATGGGCCACACCCGCTGGGCCACCCACGGCCTGCCCGTGGAGCGCAACGCCCACCCCCACCGCGACGCCTCCGGCAAGATCGCCCTGGTGCACAACGGCATCATCGAGAACTACCAGGAGCTGCGCGAGGAACTCAAAGCCAAGGGCATCGCCTTCACCTCCGAGACCGACACCGAAGTGCTGGCCCAGCTGGTGGGCCTGTACCTGGCCGAGACCAAAAAGCTCGACCAGGCCATGTCCAAGGCCCTGTCGCGCGTGGACGGCTCCTACGCCGTGTGCGTGGTGTCGCTCGATCATCCGGGCATCATCTACGCGGCGCGCAAGTCCTCGCCCCTGGTGATGGGCGTTGGCGTTGGCGAGAACTTCGTGGCCTCGGACATCCCGGCCTTCCTGCCCTACACCCGCGAGGTGGTCTTCCTGGAAGACGGCGAGATGGTGCGCATCGACGCCAACTCCTGGCAGGTGATGGACGCCGCCACCCTGGAGCCCGTTGCCAAGACGCCGCAGCACATCGCCTGGGACGTGCAGGCCGCCCAGAAGGGCGGCTACAAGCACTTCATGCTGAAAGAGATCTTCGAGCAGCCCCGCGTGATCACCGACTGCCTCACCGGACGCGTCGACCACAAGTCCGGCAAGGCCAACCTGACGGAGCTGGCCGGTGTTCCCGTTCCCGAACGCCTGACCATCGTGGCCTGCGGCACCAGCTACCACGCCGGGCTGTGGGGCATGTACCTGCTGGAGACCTGGGCCAAGATCCCCACCCGCGTGGAGATCGCCTCCGAATTCCGCTACCGCGACCCCATCATGGGCCCCGGCGACACCGTGCTGGCTATCTCCCAGTCCGGCGAGACCGCCGACACCCTGGCCGGGATGCGCCTTGCGCGCGAGCGCGGAGCCACGGTCATCGGGCTGTGCAACGTGGTCGGGTCCACGGTCTCGCGCGAGTCCGACCACGTCATCTACACCCAGGCAGGGCCGGAGATGTCCGTGGCCTCCACCAAGGCCATGTGCTCCCAGCTGACGCTTCTGACGCTCCTGGCGCTGCACTGGGGACAGGAAAAGGGCGTGCTGCCCCCGGACGTGCGCGCCAACTGCCTGAAGGCGCTCACGCACCTGCCGGACATCCTGGCCTCGGAGCTGCCGCGCATGCGTTCACGCGCCGCCGAGCTGGCCCGCGCCTATTCTGAGGCCCGGAGTTTCCTGTACCTGGGACGCGGAGCCTGCTTCCCCCTGGCCCTGGAGGGCGCGCTCAAGCTCAAGGAAATCAGCTACATCCACGCCGAGGGCTACGCCTCGGGCGAGATGAAGCACGGCCCCATCGCGCTGATCGATCCCAAATTCCCCACCTTCGCCCTGGCCCCCTGCGACGAGCTTTACCCCAAGGTGAAGTCCAACCTGGAAGAGGTGCAGGCGCGCGGCGGCAAGGTCATCGCCCTGACCCGCGCGGGCGCGGACCTGCACGTGGACCACGCCTGGGAGGTGCCCGAGGTGTGGGGCCCCATGAACACCTTCATGCTGCTGCCCGCGCTTCAGCTGTTCGCCTACGAAATGGCGGACTACCTGGGCAAGGACGTGGACCAGCCGCGAAACCTGGCCAAGTCCGTCACCGTGGAGTAGCCGGGCGTGCATTTGAGGATAGTCGCTGTCGTGTTTCTGGTCTTGTGGGCCGGGGTCTGTCTCGCTGCCGAAGCGGGGAAGGCCCCGGCTTCCGTTTCCGCCAAGAAAACCATTGCCCAGGCTGGAGCCAAGGATGCCAAGTCGGTCGCGGGCAAGTCCGGCGGGAAGAAGTCCGGCGGCGAGAAAGCCGCCGCGCCCGCCAAACAGGCTGAGCCCAAGGCATCCACTCAGCAGGCCAAGCCTCCCAAGAAGCAGGAGGCCAAAGCCCCCAAACCGGCCGTGGTCACGGACGTTCAGGTGTATTCCGGGCGCGACTATTCGCGCATCGTGCTGGTGCTCTCGGACGAGGCCCGCCACCACTGGCAGGTCCTGCCTCCCGACCCCAAGGAACCGGGCGTGCGCCGCCTCTATGTGGACCTGGACGACGCCGTGGTCCGGCGCGGCGTTCCCGGACGCTTCGACGTGCGCGGCGACGTGGCCCGCAAAGTGCGCCTCAGCCCCTTCAAGCCGGGCGTGCTGCGGATGGTGGTGGAGGTGGAGAACCTCAAGACCCAGCAGGTGTTCGTGCTGGAGAATCCCTACCGGGTCATTGTGGACGTGCAGGGCGAGGCGTCCAAAAAGGACGCTGGCGCAGCGTCCAAGCCCGGAGCGTCCAAACCGGCAGCTGGCAAACCGGGGAAAAAGGGCAGGTCCGCAGAGGCCGCGTCAGTGCAGCCGGACGACAAGCCCGGCCTTCCCGGCGTCAATCTGGCCACCGCAAGCCGCAAGAGGATGGCCAGACAGCTGGTGGAGCAGCTGGGACTTACCGTGCGCACGGTTATGGTGGACGCGGGCCACGGCGGGCGAGATTCCGGGGCGCGCGGCGTGGGCGGCCTGTGGGAGAAGAACGTGAACCTCCAGGTTGCCAAGCTCCTGGGCAAGCAGCTGGAGCAAATGGGCTTCGAGGTGCTCTACACCCGCACCACGGACAAGTATGTCCCGCTGGAGGTCCGCACGGCCATGGCCAACGCCCAGAAGGCCGACCTGTTCGTGTCCGTGCACTGCAACGCCCACGGCGACCCCAAATCCTCGGGCGTGGAGACCTATTCCCTCAATCTGGCCTCCACTCCGGACGAGGTGCGCGTGGCCGCGCGCGAAAACTCCGTGGACCCCCGGCGCATCTCGGACATGCAGAAAATCCTGGACGAGCTGATGCACGCCTCCAAGCTCTCGGAGTCGCGGGAGTTCGCGAAATCTGCCCATTCAGCCACGCTTTCCCAGGCCCGCAGGAGCCTGGACCTGCGCGACCGGGGCGTGCACGAGGCCCCGTTCTACGTGCTCCTGGGCGCGAAGATGCCCGCCATCCTGGTGGAGATCGGCTACATCACCAACCCGGCGGAAGGCGCGAAGCTCAAGGACCCCAAGTATCTGGAAGGCCTCGCCAGGGGCATCGCCGAAGGCGTGAAGGCCTACAAGCAGCGCATCGAGCGCTTCGCGGACAAGGGATAGGGCTTAAGTTCTCTTGCCTCCCTACCGATTCCTGTTATGACTGTGTCAAACCAGGAGGAATCGCCATGATGAAGTGTCTGTTGGCTTTCGTTGTCGTGGTTGCCATGGCGGGCAGCGCCCTTGCCCAGACGTCGTCCACGACCACCACAGTGTCCCCGTACACGGGGCTGGAAGCGCTGATCTACGCGGGCATGACCCCTGAGCAGCAGAACCAGTACAACGGCATCCAGGCCTACGTGAACCTGAGCACCCAGATCGTCACGGCGGCCTACTTCCAGTACGTGGAGAAGCGGTTCCGCAACGGCGAGACGCTCAACTCCTACGAGCAGACCATCCTGGCGCGCGGCCCCATGGCCATCACCTCAGGCAACCAGAGCTTCGTGACCGTAGGCACGGCCATCACCGCTTCGCCGTAGTGTGGAGTCCTCCAAATACATGGGCATGTATTTGGAGGATAAGAATCTGACAGTATACTTTTTACCCTTGAAAGACATGGTCATGTTTTTCAAGGACGCGAAACGAGTGCGGAGTCCCTGAAAGACGTGGCCATGTTCATCAGGGATAACGCCGGTAATCAGGTTTGTATTTCTCTCCATGGCGCGTTTGTCATGGCGGGCGGCTTTTCGCGGGCCATTGCAACGGCGCTGTTCATCCACCTTCAACTCATCCGGTCGTAACGCATGCGCAGTATCCTGATGGCCGCAGTCGCGGCGTGTGTTCTCGCGCCGCTCCTGGCGGCCGGCCCCAGCTGGGCCGAGGTCTACACCTGGAAGGACGAGAAGGGCGTGGTCCACATGTCCGACCGCAAGGTGGAGAAACCCGGCACGGCCGTGACGGAGATGACCGGACTCCAGGCGCCGCCCGCCACCGGCGGGCGCCAGGCAGTGGTGCAGGCCATGCTCGCCGCCGCCCGCAACAATCCGGGCTACGCGGAACTCCAGAAGATCGTGGCCGAGTACAAGCGCACCCACTCCTACTCCACGCTGGATTATTTCGTGTGCATCGATATGTCCCTGGAGATGGCCAATATCCTGAAGACCAGGAACTTCATCCCCAAGGTGGTGGCCGGAAACCCCAAGGTGGACACCGCCGGGCTGGCCGTCGACAAGGCCATGCAGACCTACAACCACGCCTGGGTGGTGGTGGAGCTTCAGCCGGGGGTGCACGTGGCCCTGGAGACCACGGGCGGCTACGTGGTGGACGAAAAGGCTCCCAACTTCGACCTGTACTATCAGGGGCTGGTATTCAAGGATCCTCGGCAGGCCAAGGAGACGGACGCCCTGATCCACAAGATCAACGCGGACTGCCAGAAGGCGCGCGAGATGGTCCGGGACTTCGAATCCTCCTACGCGGGGAGGCCTGCGACCCCGCAGGCGCTCGAATCCAAGGGCATGGTGGAAGCCAAGGCGAGGGAATGCACCGCTTCGGCGAAGCAGTATGAGGCGCTCATCAAGGGGCAGTATCGCAAGCTGTATTGACGGGCCGTGATGCGGGCGCTTCCGGCGCTACTTGCCGCCCGCAGCGCCCTTGATCTTTCCCAGCAGGTGCTTCTCCATCTCGCGCCCGTCTTTCCGCAAGCGGATCAGCTCCGCCTCCAGCACCTTGAGCTTGCCTGCCAGGTCTTCATTGGTACGGCGCATGGCCTCGATCTCTTCCTGGGCCTGAGCCAGCCCGTTGGTCAGGTTCCCCACCGTCTCGGCGGGCAGCATCATGCCCGTCGCTCCAGCCCCGCCGGGAAATCCCGCACTGCCCAGTATCCCCTGCAACCGCTGCCCGATGGCCTCGGCCATGGCCGCGCCGATGCGCATGGCCAGCTCCTCGCCGTTCAGCCCGCCGCCAGAGCTTGCCTGCTGCACGGGGACGGGCGTTATGACGGAGGCTCCGAGCCCGCCCTCGGCGTGCATGCGGCGCGACAACTCCGCCTTGGCGTCCGACACCTGAAGCCCGGATTCCAGAAGTTCATGGATGGCCCGGAACACCTCCAGGGCCTCGGCCTGGAAACGCTTGTGGCGTCCCTCCCCGGCGGCGGGCAGGAACTGGTCGAAGCGGTTCTTCCAGTAGTGCAGGGTGGATTCCGGCAGGTCCAGAATCTTGGCGATGGCGGCGATGGAATAGAGCTTGGCGTGTGACACGGGCACTTCCTTTCTGGGGGTTGCCGATACGTAGAGCCTTGCGGAGCTTCGAGTCAACCGTCTGGTGGCAGGACAGGGCAATGTTGCGGGAAGGGTCACGAAAGCTTCACGGCCCCGCAACACGATGCGGGTAGTCATGACCAACGTTCTCCACATCAATAGGAGGCCAGCCATGAATCAACAGAATCCGGCCCGACGGGCCGACGCCTTCTCCCTGTCCAGCGCCGTGAGGAATCCCCTGGCGCGCACCGTCCTGAAAGCCGTGGGCAAGCCGCTTGGCAAGGTCCTGGCCCTGGACGCCATCTCCAACCGTTTCCAGACCATCCCGCAGGGCGCCGTGGGCGTGGACTTCCTGCGCGGGCTGATGTCCGCCTTCGGCTTCACCTGCTCGGTGTCCGCCGAGGATCTGGCACATATTCCCGCAGACGGCCCCGTGGTGATGGCCGCCAACCATCCCTTCGGCGGCATGGAGGGGCTTCTGCTGGCGGACATGCTGCTGAAAGTGCGCCCCGACGTGAAGATTATGGCCAACTACCTGCTGGGCCGCATCGAGGAGCTCCGGGAGCTGTTCATCCTGGTGGACCCGTTCGGCACCGGCAAGTCCCAGGCGCGAAACATCGCCCCCATGCGCGACAGCATCTCCTGGCTGCGCGGCGGCGGCTGCCTGGGCGTGTTCCCGGCGGGCGAGGTGGCCCACTTCAGCATGAGCGAACGCCGGGTGGCCGAGCCACGCTGGAGCCCGTCCATCGCGCGCATCATAAAGTCCTGCGAGGCCACAGTGGTTCCGGTGCACTTCTCCGGGGCCAACGGGGCCATGTTCCACCTGGCCGGCATGGTGCACCCCAGGCTTCGGACGATGCTGCTGGGGCGCGAGTTCGTGAACAAGGCCGAAAAGGACGTGCAGGTACGCATCGGCCAGCCCATCCTCCACGCAAAGATCGCGGACATGAACGACACCAGGGCCGCCGAGTACCTGCGCCTGCGCACCGAGGTGCTGGGCGGCGGCGAGAAGAAGCCTGTCTTCAAGCGCTTCCCGGTCCGGTCCATTGTCCGGCAGGAGGCGCTCATCGCGCCGCAGGACCCCGACCTCATGGCCGCCGAGATCGAGCGCCTGCCCGAAGAACGCAAACTGCTGACCAACGGCGAGCAGGTGGTCTACGAGGCCAAGGCCCATGAGATCCCGCTCGTACTCAAGGAGATCGGCAGGCTCCGTGAAACCACCTTCCGCAAGGTGGGCGAAGGCACGGGCAAATCCTGCGACCTGGACTCCTTCGACGCGCACTACAGCCACGTGTTCATCTGGAACGCGCGCGCCCGCGAAGTGGTGGGAGCCTACCGCCTGGGCCGCACGGACGAGATACTGGCCGCCAAGGGTCGCCAGGGGTTGTACATCTCCACGCTGTTCAAGCTCAAGCCCGGCTTCATGCACCTGCTCGGGCCGTCGCTGGAGATGGGCCGCTCCTTCGTGCGCCCCGAATACCAGAAGAGCTACAACGCGCTCCTGCTCCTGTGGAGGGGCATCGGCACGGTGGTGGCCCGCGAGCCCAAATACCGGACGCTCTTCGGACCGGTGAGCATCACCAACGAGTATCAGGCGGCGTCGCGCCAGCTGATCGCCGGGTACTTCGAGTCGCGCCCGCAGATGCCTGACCTCTCCCGGCTGGTGAAGCCCCGCACGCCCATGCGCGCCAAGTCCTGGCTAAAGAAGGCGGCCAAGGCCCTGGTGGCGGACGTGGAGAGCCTGTCCGAACTGGTGAGCTCCATGGAAAAGGACCGCAAGGGCATCCCTGTGCTCCTGCGCCAGTACCTGAAGCTCGGCGGCAAGCTGCTGGCCTTCAACGTGGACCGGGACTTCAGCGACGCCCTGGACGGGCTCATCGTGGTGGATCTTCTGGAGACCGACCGCAAGCAGCTGGAGCGCTACCTGGGCAAGGACGGCCTGGCCGGTTTCCTGGAATATCAGCTTGGTGGTTTCAAGCGCAGCGCCTGATTAACGTTTTCGTAAACAAACCCCAAAATCCCCGCCGACAATTTGGCGGGGATTTTTCTTTTGTTATTCAGCTGTTTCTCGGCATTTACATGATTTGTGTAAATTCGTGATTGCCAGTCTACAATTTTGTATTTATTGTGGCGGTGCATGAGAGGGCGCGCCGACGAACGGCGGGACCCGTCTTATGCCCGGAAAAGAAATGGACAACGTCAGTAAGCTCGAATTGAAGGTCCTCTACGAGATCGCCCAGATCATCGGGCAGGCGCTCGAACTGGACCAGACCATTGGCGACATCTTGCGTATCCTCTCGGAAACGCTGGAAATGCAACGCGCAACCGTAACCCTGCTCGACGAAGAGACCAGTCTGCTCACCATCCGCGCCTCCCACGGCATGACCGCCGAAGAGAAAAAGCGCGGCGTCTACAAGCTCGACGAAGGCGTGACCGGGCGCATCTTCCAGACCGGAAAGCCCTTCGTGGTGCCGGACATATCCAAGGAGCCCCTGTTCCTGGACCGCACCAAGTCCAGGCGCGTGGAGCGCGGGCGCATCGCCTTTTTGGGCGTGCCCATCGTGCTCAAGGGCCAGACCGTGGGCGTGCTCACCGTGGACAGGCTCTTTGGCGAGGACGTCTCCTACGAGGAGGACGTACGCTTCCTGTCCATCGTCACGGCGCTCATCAGCCAGTTCGTGCAGCTTGGCAAGCAGGTGCGCGCCCGCGAAGAAGGCCTTCGCCGCGAGAACCTGTCGCTGCGCTTCAAGCTCTCCAAGAGCTACCAGCGCTTCTTCATCGTGGGCCAGAGCCAGCCCATGACCCGCGTGCACCAGATGATCGAGAAGGTCGCTCCCACCAGGGCCACGGTGCTGCTGCTGGGCGAGTCCGGCACCGGCAAGACCCTCACCGCGCGCATGATCCACGAGCTCTCCGACCGCGCAAAATATCCCTTCATCAAGGTCAACTGCGCGGCCATCCCCGAGAACCTCCTGGAGTCGGAGCTCTTCGGCTACGAGAAGGGAGCCTTCACCGGAGCCGTGGCCCCCAAGCCGGGCCGCTTCGAGGAAGCCGAAAAAGGCACAATCTTCCTGGACGAGATCGGCGAGCTGTCCTCCGGTATTCAGTCCAAGCTGCTCCGTTTTTTACAGGAACGTGAATTCGAGCGGTTGGGCGGAGCCAAGACCCGCAAGGTGGACGTGCGCATCATCGCCGCCACCAACCGCGACCTGGCTGAGGCCGTCACCCTGGGCGAGTTCCGCGAGGACCTCTACTACCGGCTGAACGTGTTCCCAGTGCTGGTGCCCTCGCTTCGCGAACGCCGCGAGGACATCCCCGCGCTGCTCAACCACTTCCTGGACAAGCTCTCGCGCGAGTACGGGCGCAGGCTGTCCTTCTCGCCTCGCGCCCTGGACGCGCTGGTCAAGTACGACTGGCCCGGCAACGTGCGCGAGATGGAGAACCTCGTGGAGCGTCTGTCCATCATGGTGGAGGACGAACGCATCGACCTGGGCGACATCCCTCCCTACTTCTTCAGCGCGGGCAAGCCCGTGGCCCAGCTGCCCGCCGACGGCCAGGGCAGCCTGAAGGACATGGAGAAGCGCGAGGTGATCGGCGCGCTGGAGCGGCACAACTGGGTGCAGTCTCGCGCTGCGCGAGAGCTTGGGCTGACGCTTCGCCAGATGGGCTACCGCATCAAGAAGTTCGGCCTGGAACGCATGGTCAACGAGCGCCGTGGGCGGGAGAACGGACTGGAGATGATGTAGTGGCGCATTTATTGAGAAGCATGGCATTTTAGGGACGCTTAAGAGAAGAGAATATGCCTCCGGCGGGCAAAGGGCCCAAATGGCAATGGGCTCTGCACACCCTCTCCGCTTCGCGTAACATACCGCTACGTTTCAGATATCACGCAAGAGAGCCCAGGAGCGCGCAAGGCCGCGCTTCTGGGCTCTGTTATCTTGGGATCACCGTTGAGTTGCGCCGGTGTTCAAGGCCGGTCACATGCGTCTTCCCCATGGCTCTCGATCATCACGCAAGTCATGTCTGCATTGCGGCAGAACATTGTTTTCTTCTCGACTGGGCGTGCTTTCGGCTGGAGCTGGTGGCTGTCCCGTCCGGGTCCTGGCGGGCGGGCGACGAATCGTCTTCAAATCGGTTCTAGCCCGCCCGCCAGGACACGGACGGGACAGCCGCCAGCCACAGCCACTCCCCAAACCAAAGTCTCCCGCACACGACGCGAAGCTTATTGCAGGGTCCAGGGGGATCATCCCCCTGGCGGGTCCAGGGCGGAGCCCTGGTGGGGCCTGGGGCGAAGCCCCAGAAGCTCCGGCAGGAAGCGAAGCCCCTAGTCGTGCATGGGAAAGGTCAGCCCCGCGCCGTACCATCCCACCACGCCCATGACGGGCAGCATGGACAGCACCAGCACGGTGAACTGCCCGGCGCTGGGGCTCCCTGCGGCGAGCACCGCAGGATTCGCCATCCACCACACCACTGCGGCCAGGAATTGCAGGAACAAGACCGGGCTCAGCGCCAGCTTGATGCGCACGGGCGTGAGCGGCGCGAGCATGTAGTTGTATTTCCAGGTGGCGAGCCCGGTAAGGATGGCCACGGGCGTGAACAGCACACCCACGATGTTCATGGCGTGCACGGCGTTCTCGAACAGGGGACGTCCGGTAAGCAGGAAGAGCAGCAGGAAGAACACCGCGCCGGTGGCGAACGCAATGGGGAAATGCACGGTCATGGGGTGCGGATGGCGGCGCAGGAACGGGCTCTTGCGCAGTATCCAGGGCAGGTGCTGCTCCGGTTCCCTGGGGCATTCCGGCCCGGCAGCTCCGGCGGTTGCGGCCTGAGGCGCGCCGCTTTCGGGGATTTCGGCCCCGGCCAGCACGCCCACCTGCGGGTAGCGTTCGAGGCGGTCTTCGGGATGCGGGGCCTGGGCGAGGTCTGCCGTCAGGTCGTGCCCGGCGTCGTGGCGGTTCATGTGCCGCCCGCCCTTCCAGATCTTGCTGCCGGAAACGTCCACCACCTTGCCGTTGTAGGCCACATAGACGGGGCGGCCGTCCTTGCCGTCGAACTGGGCCAGTTCTTCCAGGGTGAAGGTTTTCATCTCGGGGGGCATGGGGGCTCCTTGGCTTCGGGATCAGTTCAGGGGTTTCGTTCCTTGATGAATGCGCGCGATGCCTCCGGAGAGGGGCGTCTGGCCGACGTCGGCGAATCCGGCCTGGCGGATTTCGGCGCAGAACTCCTCCGGGCCGGGGAATCCGTAGACCGAGGTCTTCAGGTAGGAGTAGGCGTAGTCGGTGCGCGAGAGCCAGTTGCCGAAGGGCGGCAGGATGTTGTCGAAGTAGAGGCGGTAGAGCCCGCGCAGCAGGGAGTTGTCGGGCAGCGAGAACTCCATCACCAGGAGCTTCCCGCCGGGCTTCAGGATGCGGTGGAACTCGGTGAGGGCCTGCATGCGCTCCTGCACGTTGCGGATGCCGAACGAGATGGTGACCACGTCGGCGCAGGCGTCGGGCAGGGGCAGGCATCGCGCGTCGCCTGCCAGCATGCGCACGCGTCCGTCCAGGCCGCGTTTGCGCAACTTGCGCTGGCCCACGAACAGCATGGCCGGGGTGAAGTCCACGCCCAGGATGCGGGCCAGGGGGCGCTGGCGGGCGATCTCCATGGCGACTTCGGCGGTGCCGACCGCGATGTCCGCCACGGTGACGGGCCGGTCCGCCGGAATCAGGCGCGCCAGTTTCTTGCGCCACAGCACATCGATACGCAGCGACAACATGCTGTTCTGCATGTCGTAGCCTTCGGCAATGGTGTCGAACATCCGTCTTACTTCAAAATCACGCATGGGAAATGCCTCCGCCGGCCAGAGAGGAAACTTATTGAAAACAGTTGTCCTCTCTGGACTCTCCTTCAAAAACTTTCAAGTAGCTTCGCGGGTTAGCGCGATAAACCGTCGTGTTGTCGGCTGGTGGCCGGGGGATGTCACGTCCGCGCCATGCGAGGCGGGCTCGAATCGATTTGAAGACGATTCGTCGCCCGCCTCGCATGACACGCCCGTGACATCTCCTGGCCCCCAGCCTGTTCCCCGCACACGACGCGAAGCGGAAAGCCGGGTCAAGGGGAGGCTTCTCCCCTTGCGGGTCTGGGCGGAGCCCAGCTCCTATTTGAAAATCATCCAAACCAGCAAAAACCCGAGCAACGCGACGGGGAAATAGCTGGCGCGGTTGAACAGGGCGGCGGCTTCCCCCCTGCCCTTGCGCCGATAGAGCGCCAATCCGGGCGGCAGCAGCAGCCAGCCGATGATCCCTGCGCCCAAAATCGCCCCGAAGAAACCGAATCCCATGGGCGCGGCCAGCAAGAGCGCCAGCGTCCCGGCCACCACGCCGCACAGGCAGTAATAGGCCACCTTGGCGGCGTGATCCACGCCCAGGGCCACGCAGAGGGTGCGTGCTCCCTGGCGCTGGTCCTCCTCCAGGTCGAACCAGTCGGCGGGGATGTTCTGTCCGCCCACCTCCCAGGCCGAAGTGGTGAGCAAAAGAAGCGCCGGGAACCACCAGGGCGCGGCTGGATCAACGGCCAGGATGGCGGCAACGCCACCCAGCGACTTGACTATCGCGTTGATGAGCGAGCGCAGATGGCTGACCTTGAGGAGCATGCAGTAGACCACTTCCAGCGCGCACCCGGCCAGGAGCAGCCCGGCGCACACAGGATTGAGCACGTAGGCCCCGGCCAGCGCGGCCACGCCCCAGCAGGCGGTCCAGATGAGGCCCTCGCGCCGGGTCAAAAGCCCCATGGCCATGGGGTGGCGGGCGTAGACCGCATCCAGGTAGCCGGAGGTGTCGCCGCGTCCGCCCTGGTAGTTGTCGCGGTCCACCTTGAGGTCGGCCAGATCGTTGACCGCGTAGACGGCCGTGTACCCGGCGAACACGGTGAACAGACCCAGGAGCGCCACGCCAAACGGCGGGAAATGCCCCAGCCACAGGAGCGCGGCGGCCACGGGCATGGTCATGTCCAGCAGGCCGTGCGGCGTGCGCGACAGGGCAAGGAAGAGTTTCAAACGGGTGATCGGCCCGCCGAACTGGGCCGTAAGCGACGACATGCAGTCTCCTTGGGCTCGTCTAGTGATCGGACATCGCGCCGCAGGGCCAATATTGAAATACCGGCCCGGACGGGCGCGTCGTCATCCGTCCGCTCGTTTCACGGCCACGCCGAGCATGGTCAGGCGTGTTTCGTGCGCGCCGGGCAGCAGCACGAGCCCGCTGCGGGCCATGGCGGCCTTGTACTCCGGGGCCTGGAAGCGGTTGTGGGTGGGGTGGGCGACCACGTGACGCCAGAAGGGGTTGGCGTACAGGGCCGCGAAAATCTCCTCGAAATAGAACGCGCCGCCGGGTTTCAGCACGCGCGCCACCTCGGAGATGCCAAGCTCCCAGTCCTCCAGGTGATGGATGATGCCGAAGTTGAACACCGCGTCGAAGCTGTGGTCCGGGAACGGCAGGCGCTGGGCGTCTCCCTCCATGACCACGGCGGGCGTGGCGGCCAGGCGTTTTCTCGCAAGGCGCAGCATGTCCGGGTCCAGGTCCAGGACGTGGAGCGAACGCGGCGCGAAATACTCGAATATCAGCTGCGCCCCGGCGCCGTTGCCGCAGCCGATCTCCAGGATGTCGCCTCCGGGCTGCATGGGGCGCATGTGCCTAAGCCGCTTCGCCTCGCCGCGCTGCAGGAAGCGGCGCACGATGGAATTGCAGAAGAACCGCTCCGGCCAATTGACGATCATGAGCGGCAACCTACGTAAATTGTGCGTACTTTCATCATGCCATCTTCATGACTTCCCTGGGCCGGGGTGTCAAGAAAATCGGGAAAGGCACGACGTGTGGCGACTGCTTGCAACTCTCTTCGCAAGCCCATAAGAATCATGGGATGAACATCGACTTTATCCTGCAAGCGGGCACTGTCCTGATACTTATCGCCTTCAACGGCTTTTTCGCCGCCGCCGAGATGGCAGTGCTCACCTCCCGCAAGCCCAAGCTGGCCCAGCTGGCCTCCAGGGGCAGCGCCGGGGCCCAGGCTGCCCTGAAGCTCGCCGAGCGGCCCGAGGGTTTCCTGGCCGCCCTGCAGATAGGCATCACGCTTCTGACTATTCTTTCGGGTGCTTACGGCGAGGCGTCGCTGGCGCACTACGCCACGGACGTCCTGGAGCGCATCCCGCTCCTGGCTCCGTACTCCAAGCCGCTGGGCTTCGGGCTGGTGGTGGCGGGCATCACCTTCGCGTCTCTCATCATCGGCGAGCTGGTCCCCAAGCGCCTGGCCATCGCCGCGCCAGAGGCCATCGCGGTGCGCGTGGCGCGGCCCATGGCCCTGCTGCTGCGCCTTGCCGCTCCGGCGGTGTGGGTGCTGTCCGGGTCCACGCGCACGGTGCTGAAGATCCTGGGAGTCAAGGAGGACGTCGGCTCCCAGGTGAGCGAGGAGGAGATCAGGCTGCTGGTGCGCCAGGCCGCCACGGCGGGCGTGCTGGAAGACGTGGAGCGCGACATGCTGGAGCGCGTGATGCGCCTGGGGGACCGCCCCGTGGGCACGCTCATGACCCACCGCTCGCGCATCGTCTGCCTGGACCTGGAACACCCCGAGGCCATCCGCGAGACCATCCGCGTCACGCCTTTCAACCGTTTCCCCGTGGTGCGCGGCGGGCTTGAGAACCTGCTGGGCATCGCCGAGGCCAAGGACCTGCTGGCCGTGAACGTCTGCGAGAGCGTCCTGGACATTCTGCCGGTGCTCATTTCGCCGCCACACGTGCTGGAGTCCACCACCACCTTCAAGCTGCTGGAGCAGCTCAAGCTCGCGGGCCAGAATCTGGCCGTGGTGGTGGACGAATTCGGCGACGTGCTGGGACTGGTGACCTTCACCGACGTGCTGGAAGCCATCGTGGGCGACATGAGCCTGCCCGGTGATGCCAGGGAACCCCGCATCGTTGCCCGCGCGGACGGCTCCTGGCTGATCGACGGCATGACCCCCGTGGCCGAGGTGTTCGACCTGCTGGAGGATGACGCCCCTCAGGGCGATTTCCAGACCCTGGCCGGGTTCGTGCTGCACAGCCTGGGGCGCATTCCGGCCATGGCCGAGTCCTTCGAATACGGCGCCCATCGCTTCGAGGTGGTGGACATGGACGGCCGACGGGTGGACCGGATACTTGTGCAAAAAGTCCCAAGACAGGCGGCGTGAGGCTGAACCGGCGTTTTACCTGTTGTCAGAGCCCGGCATTTCGGGTAGGGGGTTGAATCCTTTTCGAGGGAATATCCTGTTGGAGGTCAACCAACTCATGGTCAACACTGAACAGTCAGAAACTTCTACCCCCGCGGACATGGAAGTGAACTTCGAGGCCGCACTCGAGAACTATCTTAACGAAGATTTCGGCGATCTCGAGGAAGGCGTCATCACCAGAGGCGTGGTGGTGCGCGTCGGCAAGGAGCACATCCTGGTCGACGTGAACTTCAAGTCCGAGGGCCAGATCCCGGTGTCGGAATTCACCGACCCCGAGGGCAACGTAACCGTCGGCGTTGGCGACGAAATCGACGTCTACGTCGTGGGCAAGAACGAGTCCGAAGGCACCATCCATCTCTCGCGCGACCGCGCCAAGCGGATGCAGCTTTTCGACAAGCTGGAAGACCTCCAAGACAAGGACGACATCATCACCGGCCGCATCCAGCGGCGCATCAAGGGCGGCTACACCGTGGACCTGGGCGGCGTCGAAGCCTTCCTGCCCGGCTCCCACGTGGATCTGCGCCCCGTGCCCGACATGGACGCGCTGGTCGGCAACGAATTCGAATTCCGCGTCCTCAAGATCAACCGCCGCCGTTCCAACGTGATCGTGTCGCGCAGGGTGCTTCTTGAGGAGCGTCGCGAATCGCTTCGCCGTGATCTGCTCACCACCCTGGAAGAAAGCCAGACCGTCACCGGCCGCGTCAAGAACATCACCGAGTACGGCGTGTTCGTGGACCTGGGCGGACTCGACGGCCTGATGCACATTACCGACATGTCCTGGAAGCGCGTCAAGCACCCCAAGGAGATGGTCTCCCTGGGCGACGAGTTGGAGCTGAAGGTTCTCTCCTTCGACAAGGAGAAGCAGAAGGTTTCGCTCGGCATGAAGCAGCTCACCCCGGACCCCTGGCAGAACATCGCCGACAAGTACCCGGTCGACCGCCGCATGTCCGGCAAGGTCACCAACCTGGTGGACTACGGCGCGTTCGTTGAGCTGGAAGCCGGCGTCGAGGGCCTGGTGCACATCTCCGAGATGAGCTGGACCCGCAAGCTCCGTCACCCGTCCCAGATGGTTCACCTGGGCGACGAAGTCGAAGTTGTCGTGCTTGGCGTCGATCCCGACAAGAAGCGCATCAGCCTCGGCATGAAGCAGGTCAAGCCCAACCCCTGGGATCTGGTGGCCGAACGCTACCCCGAGGGCGCCGTGCTTGAAGGCACCGTCAAGAACATCACCGAGTTCGGCATCTTCATCGGCATCGAGGACGGCATCGACGGCCTGATCCACGTGTCCGACATCTCCTGGACCAAGAAAGTCCGCCACCCCGGCGAGATGTTCAAGGTCGGCGACGTCGTGCGCGCCAAGGTCCTCACCGTGGACAAGCAGTCCGAGAAGTTCACCCTGGGCATCAAGCAGCTCTCCGACGACCCCTGGCACGACGTGCCCGGACGTTACCCGGTGGGCGCCATGGTCAAGGGCCTGGTGACCAACATCACCGACTTCGGCCTGTTCGTTGAAGTGGAAGAAGGCATCGAAGGTCTGGTGCACGTCTCCGAAATCAGCCGCAAGAAGGTCAAGACCCCTGCCGAGCTGTACAAGGAAGGCGACCAGATCGAAGCCCGCGTCATCCACGTGAGCGCCGACGAACGCCGCCTGGGCCTCTCCATCAAGTCCCTCAAGGAAGACGACGACAAGCGCAAGTCCAAGGAATACCGTTCCTCGGGCCCCGAAGTCGGCGTTGGCCTGGGCGACCTGATCCGCCAGAAGCAAGAAGAGGATGCCCAGCAGTAATAACACTATGCCGAAGACGGGTTTCAGACAGCGCCACCCGGTGTTGTTCGTCTTCGGCATTCTCTTTGCGGCCATGACCCTCACCACAGGGGTCATGGCCCTTTTCTTTTCCGCAGCAGGCTTTGACGACGAGGACTTCACCTTCGCCCTGCCCGCCACCGAGAAACTCGGCGTGGCCTACCTGGACGGAACCATCGAGTCCTCGGGACGCTTCGTGGCCTTCCTGAAGAAGCTGCGCGAAGACCCCGACGTCAAAGGCGTGCTGCTCCGGGTGAACTCCGGCGGCGGCGGCTTCGGCCCCTCCCAGGAGATTTTCCGAGCCGTGAAGGCCCTGGCCGCCAAGAAACCCGTGGTCGTCTCCATCGGCTCCATGGCCGCCAGCGGCGGCTACTACGCCGCCTGCCCGGCCAAGGTGATCTACGCCCTGCCCGGCTCCATCACCGGCTCCATCGGCGTGCGCAGCATGTTCCCCAGCGTGGTCGGCGTCACTGACAAGATCGGGTTCACTTTCTCGAGCTTCACCACCGGCAAGCTCAAGGACGCGGGTTCGCCCTTCCGGGAACTCACCGAAGAGGACCGCGCCTACCTGCAAGGCCTCATGAACGACCTGCACGACATTTTCGTGGGCGACGTGGCCCAGGCCCGCAACCTGAACCCCGCCGACCTCACCGCCCTGCAAGGCAAGGCCATGACCGCCGCCAACGCCCTGACCATCGGGCTGGTGGACAAGATGGGCAGCCAGGAAGAGGCCATGGAGGAACTCAAGGCGCTCTCCGGGATCACCAAGAAAAACCCCGCCACCATCCGTGGCCCAAAGAAGGAACAATCCCGCCTGGAAGAGTTCTTCGGACGCATGGGAGCTGCCTTCATCCAGGGCGTCACCTCGGCCCAGCCCGGATTCGAGTTGCGCGCGCAGTAGCCGCCATCCGCAACCCAGTATTTTTCGTCTTTCATGCCGTCCTTGACATGGGAATCTGTTCGTGAAAGACAATATCTATCCTTTTGCGTATGGTTCTGCACGGATGCCCCAAACAGATCTGAAATCCCTCAAGGTCCTTATCGTTGAAGACGATACGCCGTCCCGCCTCTGCCTGACCCTGACCCTGGAAGACAAGGTCGGTCAGGTTTTCGAGGCTGACAACGGAAAGTCAGGCCTGGAGCTTTACCATCGCCACACTCCCGACGTCATCATAACCGACCTGCGCATGCCCTGCATGGACGGCCTTTCCATGATACGGACCCTGCGCGAGTCCGGCTGCAAACCCTACGTCATCATCGCCTCCGGCTACGGCGAGGAGGAGTCCTACCTGGACGCCATCGAGCTCAAGGTGAACCTCTTCGTCAAAAAGCCCTACCGCCCCGAGAACATTCTCTCCGGGCTCAGCCGCGCCCATCAGGACATCCAGCAGCACCGCAGGGACAAGGCCCGCAGCAAAATCGCCGACGGGCTCCTCTCCAACGTGCCCAACTGCCACGTGATTTCAGACGGGGACCACATTCTCTATTTCAACGACCCCAAGCGCATACTTCCGGCCCAGGCCGCCGAAGGCAAGGACCTGGGCTCGTTTCTGCGCCAGCACTTCTCCCTGGCCCAGCGAAACGGCGCTGGCCGCACCACCCTGCCCCAGGACATCGCTTCCTGGCTGCTGAAGCACCAGGGACGTGAATTCATACTGGCCCCAAACGCAACCAGTGGCGACACCCGGCCCAGGCGTTTTTTACTGGCAATAGACCACGTCAGCTTCGAGGAAGAGAAGCGTCATCTGCTCACCTTCACCGACATTTCGCTGATCGAGACCGAGCGAGAACACCTCTCCCGCCTCGCCGGACGCGATTTCCTCACCGGCGTCGGAAACCGCCAGGCCTTCGAGACCGAAATCGCCCGCGAATCCAAGCGCGCCCTGCGGCATGGCACCGACCTGTGCCTGACCATGCTGGACATCGACAATTTCAAGTCCGTCAACGACACCTTCGGCCACCAGACCGGAGACGCCGTTCTGGTGGAACTGGCCCGCGTGCTTGGCGGCGCTGTGCGCGTGACGGACGTGGTTTGCCGGTACGGCGGCGAGGAGTTCATGGTCATCATGCCCCAGACCAGTCTTGACGGAGCGCGCCAGTGCGCCTTGAAACTGGGCGCAGCCATCGCCACGCACGATTTCGGCATCGGCCGGGCCGTCACCGTCAGCATCGGCCTGGCCTGCTGCAAGCCAGGCGAATCATCCCAGACCCTCGTCCGCAGGGTCGACACCGCCCTCTATCAGGCCAAGAACGCCGGAAAGAACCGCGTTGTCGTGGCCAAGGACGCGAATTTCAGCTGCACTGATTAGTTTTTTTTCGCTTTTTTGAAACACATCCCGAAGAAGCTGGAGGGAAGAAGCCTCCGGCGGCCAAAGGAACACGTTCCTTTGGAATCCTTTACCGCTTCGCCTCGTGCCCGTATGCACGGCAGGTAGGCGTTTGCGCGGTGCTGCCCGGTCGGGTGTGCCGTTTCTGAGCCTCCGGCGGCCAAAGGAACACGTTCCTTTGGAATCCTTTACCGCTTCGTGTCGTGCCCGTATGCACGGCAGGTAGGCGTTTGCGCGGTGCTGCCCGGTCGGGTGAGCCGTTTCTGAGCCTCCGGCGGCCATAGGGCTACGCCCTCTGGACACCCTCTCCGCTTCGCGTCATGCGCCATATGTTATCGATATGCTCTGGGGTTGGTATTCAATGCGACTGGCAGACGACGAGTATGGCGCTGTCGCGCCCATTTACGATGCGGCCACTGCCTGGGCGCTCGATCCCTTGCGCCGGGAATTGGCCGATGTCGTAGGGCGGGAGCGGGACGGGACGGTGCTTGACCTGTGCTGCGGCACGGGACGGCAATGTTATTTCTTTGCCAGGGCTGGACGCGACGCAGTGGGTGTGGACCTGTCCGCAGGCATGATCCGCCGGGCGGCGCGGTTAGAGAAATCGCAGGCAGCGCGAATGAACTTCGTCCGGGGCGACGCGGCCAGACTGCCCTTTCCGGACGCCAGCTTCACCGCCTGCACCATCTCCCTGGCCCTGCACGAAAAGCCGCCTGGAATGCGGCCAGTCATCCTGGCGGAGATGCTGCGGGTCACGCGTCCCGGAGGGCTCATCGCAGTGGTGGATTATCTGTCGCCGCACACGGGCGCGCAGGCCACGCTCTCTTGGGCAGTGAAGGCCGTGGAGCGCCTCGCCGGGCGCGACCATCACGCCTATTACGCCGATTATATGCGCCAGGGCGGGCTGGAAGGCCTGCTTGAACGGCAGGGAATGCGGACGATTGACGTCAGACGCCGCATGTTCGGCCTCATCGGCATCGCGCTCGCCCGACGTCCCGCCTGAAATCAGAACCAGCCCTGCGTCTCCAGACGCTCAAACAATTCACCTGCGTCCGCCGCAAGAAAATCCGGGGCCGCCGCCTGAAGATCGGCAAGCGGCGTCTCCCCGCTGGCCACGGCCCCAGCCAGGACTCCCGCGCGCCGGGCCGTCAGCACGTCCAGGGGATGATCCCCAACCATCAGGGCCTCGTCAGGGCGAGCATCCAGCAGGCCAAGCGCCTCCAGCAGGTGCGCCGGGTCCGGCTTCACGGCGGCCACATCCTCGCGCGCCAGCACTGCGGCCAGATACCGGGACGCGTCAGGGAAGACGGCTTCCACGGCCTGGCGGCTGTTGCGGGTGATAACAGCCAGGGCCACGCCCCGCCCGCTCAGGCGAGAGAGCATGGGCCGCACGAAGTCGAACAGGCTGGTGCGGGCTGCGGCCTCGCGCTCCATCTCTTCAATCAGGGCGTGGGAGTCGCGCCGGAAGTCCTCGGCCTGGGCACGAGTCATCATCGCGCAGAGCGCCTCGATCCACTCCAGGGCCGGGAGCCCGGCAGGCGTCACCGGGCTTCCCAGGCGGCTGGAGGCCAATTCGCCAACCCGCCGCTTCATCAGCGGGAAATCCAGCGCCGGACGGGCCAGGGTGCCGTCGAAATCAAACACCGCTGCGCGCAGTCGTGAACCGTTTCGCATCATTGCCTCCAGGCGCTCAACCGGGTATCAGGTGGGCCTTCTGGGGGCAAGATGACAGGCTATGACGTAATCATTGCCGGGGGCGGCCCGGCTGGCGCGGCAGCCGCCACGGTTCTGGCCGGGGCGGGCGTTTCGGTGCTGGTGCTCGACAAGGCGGACTTCCCGCGCGACAAGCTCTGCGCCGGGCTCCTCACCTGGAAGACCCTGCAAACGCTTACGCGCGTCTTCGGCGAAACCGCCGCGTCCCTCCAGGCGCTGGGCGTCATCAACCACGCAAGCGACCGCTACCGCATCCGCCATCTGCACCACGAGCTTTCCGGCGGCAAGCTGGTCTACCCCTTCCATTTCGTGGAGCGCCGCGTGTTCGACGCCTTCTGCCTGGAGCGCGCCCGCGCAGCCGGAGCAGAAGTGCGCACCGGCGACGCCGTGACCTGGGCCGACGTGGCCACGGCCACTGTCCGCACCGCGCAGGGCCGCGAATTCACGGGCAGACGCCTGATCGGCGCGGACGGGGCCATGAGCCGCGTGCGCGCCCACTGCGGCGTGGACACCACCCGCTGGCGCGACGAAATGGGCATGGGCCTGGAGGTCTACCTGCCGCGCGCCTGGCTGGCTGGCAGGACAGGCCTGCACGAGGACGTCACGGCGGATTTTCCCACCATCTACTCCGGCTTCATCGACGCGGGCTACTGCTGGAGCTTCCCCCACCGCGACCGGGTGATTGTGGGCATCTGCGGCCTGTACCACGGGAAGCCCGCCCGCATGATCCGCGACTGCCTGGACGAATTTCTAACCTTTCTCGGCCTCCCCAAAGACCACGGCCTGCCCGTGCGCGCCCATCCCCTGCCCTACGGCAACTGGCTTTCGCGCCCGAGCTTCGGGCGCACCCTGCTGGCCGGAGACGCCGCAGGCCTGGTGGAGCCGTTCTTCGGCGAGGGCATCCACTACGCCCTGCGCACCGGCGAGATGGCCGGACGGGCCTGCCTTGCGGCGATCAGCCAGGGCGCGGACCCGGCGGCCGTCTATCAGGCGGACCTGGAGCGCGAGATTTTCCCGGAGTTGACCTGGGCCAAACACCTGCGCAACCTCTTGTACTGGTTCGTGCGCAGCGGCATGATCCTGCCCGTGCGCGCTTTCCTGGGCGGGGGCGGCGTGAAGCTTCAGGAGTTGGTCCACGGCATGCGCTCGTTCAGGTTGCTGCGAAAGCTCACGTAGCGACGCCAGCAATAATCTTGCAAAAAGGGCAGGAAGCGCATGTTCGCGCTTCCTGCCCTTCAAGGTTCAGGCAGTTTCGGTCATTCCGGCTAGATGGCCCGGGTGATCACCATGCCCTTGATTTCCTTGGCGGCGTCTTTCAGCCGCTCCTCGGCTCCAACAACCACGACGGGCGCTCCGGCCATGGCCTTCTTCATCATGCGGCCCGCCTCGCGCAGATCATCCAGGGTGGTGTTCATCACCTGGGTGCGCACCAGTTGGCGCGCCTCCTCGGTGTCTCCCGCCCAGTGGCGCGCCATGGCCGCATGGCCCTGCGCGTCCGGGAGCAGCACGCTGTCGATGTCGCCCACAGTGCCGATCACCGCGCGCTCCAACTCGTCCGGGGCGATGTCCAGGTTGATGAGGAAGTCCCCGGCTTCGGCAAAGGCCTCCAGGGTCTTCTCGATGTTGGGGTCGCGGTAGGAGAGCATGGTCAGCATGTTGGACCAGCGGTCGTAGGAGCAGAACGAGCCGTACGCCCCGCCGCGCACCCGCACGCGCTCCCAGAGGTATGCGTTGCGCAGGTAACGGCAGGCCACCATCATGGAGCCGTGGGCCGTATAGCCGAACTCCGACAGGGGGCGGCCCTGGGCCACGTAGTTCACCTGCACCGGCGCGGACAGGCCCTCGTGCTCAGGCAGATCGAGCCCCGGCCAGGAGACCGGCGCCAGCGTGCCGCAGGGCAGCCCGGCCAGCATGGCTTCCAGACGCGGCCTGAAGTCCTGGAAGTTCCTGGCGTCCAGGGTGACGTTCACGTCCAGGCCCCCACGCTGGATGATCTGGCGGCGAAGCTCGTGCAGGCCATCGCGCAGCCACGGCCAGGACTGCTCGAAGTTGTTGGCCCAGGCGCGCAGGCTCTCGATTCCGGCAAGGCCGGAGAGACGCTCCTCGGCCATGGAGGCGCGGGAGAAGCGCGCGCGCAGGCGGCGCGCAGCGTAGGCATGGCCGGACGGCGCGAGGCGGCGTTCGGCGCGAGCCTTGGCCTCGAAGAGCATCTCCTTGAAGCGGGTCTCGTCGTCGAAGTTGGCGCGGGTCAGCGCGTCCGAGATGAGCCCCAGGAACTCGTCAGCGCGGTCCGGGGTGGCCTTGCCAGCCACCACCAGCCGCGCCGAGGCCTGGTCAGGCCCCTGGCCGCTGCGTGACGAGAGCGAGATGTCGCGCCCGATGCCGCCGGTCTTGCGCGCCACCCGGTTCAGGAAGTCCGCGAAATCCTCGCGGTCCGTGCCCATCTCCAGAAGCGCGCGCCCGAACAGCGGGACCAGGGGCAGAAGCTCCGTGCTGACCCCGGACATGTCAAAGCCCAACTCCAGATAGACCACGCCGTTGGTGGGCAGGTCGTGGAAGAAGATGCTGTTGTCCAGCCACTCGCCAGGGATGACCTTGTTGAGCCTGGGCAGGTCCTTCAGGTGCAGCTTGGGGATGGTGGCCAGGGCCTCGGGGGAGTCCGGCGTGTCCTGGAAGGCCTCGACGCGCGCGGCCAGCTCCAGGGCGTGCTTTCTGGCCTCGGGGCTGAGCGCGGCCTGGGCCGCGTCCAGCCTGGCTTTTTCCTCTTCCAGCAGCCGTTCGGCCATGCCGGGGTCGGGCAGCAGCACCACGTGCACCCGGTGGGTGTTCTCGATGTAGTGCTCGCGCAGGAGGTTCTCCAGGACCTTTTCTCCCGAGGCCAGCCGGGCTTTCAGGGCGTCCAGCGGGGCCTGGAAGCGCAGCGGGGCCAGCGGATCGCCGCCGTGCAACCAGGTGGTCAGGGCGCGAAGCATCAGCGAGAGCCCGCGCGGGTAGGAGCCGGTGTTGTTCTCGCGCAGCCGGAACTCGATGGTGTTGATGGCCGCTTCCGCCGCGTCCGCCGGGATGCCCTGCTCCAGGATGGTCTTCAGGGTGTCCAGCACCAGGGCCTCGGCCTGGGTCACCTTGTCCGGGTGTACGCCCTTCAGGCCGATGGAGAAATACATCTGGCGAAGCTCGGTCTCCATGCCGCCGCCGGCCAGGTCCTCGCCCAGGCCCGAGCCGATGAGCGCCCGGCGCAGCGGCGAGCCCGGCAGGCCGATCAGGGCGTGCTCCAGCACGGAGAGGGCCAGCACTTCTTCCATGTCGCGAACTTCAGGCAGCAGCCAGTTGATGGTGAAGTAGGCCTTGGGGTCGCAGCCGTCCTGGGACGAACCGCAGGCGTAGGGCTTCTCCAGGCGGCGCGGCTCGGTCATCCTCGGCTGAAGGGCCACGGCGGAGTCGATGGCGAGCTGGTCGAAATCCTTGAGGTATTCCTCCAGGATCTCCAGGCGGCGTTCGGGGTCGTCGTCTCCGTAGAAGAAGAAGCGGGTGTTCGACGGATGATAATAGCGCCGATGAAAGTCCTTGAACTGCTCGTAAGTGAGGCTCGGGATGTGGGCGGGGTCGCCGCCCGAGTCCACCCCGTAGGTGTTGTCCGGGAAGGTCTGACGCTGGGACTGCTCCGAGAGCAGGCTCTCGGGCGAGGAATACGCGCCCTTCATCTCATTATAGACCACGCCCTTGAAGACCAGGCCGCCGTCCTGGGGGTGGAAGTGCCAGCCCTCCTGCCCAAAGATCTCCTCGGGGATGCGCGGGTAGAACACCGCGTCCAGGTAGACGTCCACCAGGTTGTAGAAGTCGGCCAGGTTGGCGCTGGCCACGGGGTAGCAGGTCTTGTCGGGATAGGTGAAGGCGTTGAGGAAGGTCTGGAGCGAACTTTTCAGCAGCTCCACGAAGGGCTCCTTCACCGGATAGCGGCGCGAGCCGCAGAGAACCGAGTGCTCCAGGATGTGGGGCAGGCCCGTGGAATCGGTGGGGGGCGTGCGCAGCGCTGCACCGAAAACCTTGTTGTCGTCAGGGCTTATGATCGACAGCAACTCGGCTCCGGTGCGCTCGTGCCGGTAGAGTCTGGCCTGGATGGCGTATTCTTCGATGGGGCCTTCATGGATGAGTGAAAAACCGTGCTTGGCGGACATGATCGCTCCCGTGGATGTGATGATGCCTGTCTCTAACCCGGCAGGAGCAGGTTCGCCAAGCGATGAATGAAAGATTCCGAAGAAACCGCTTGCACTCTTTCCCGGATGCAAGCATAGACATGAACAAGATTTAATATTAAGACGCTCTTGACGGGAAGGATGCTCGGATTGGCTCCTGGCCTTGGTTTCCGGAGGGTCAGCAACTTTTGTGACAGCCAATGAGGCCAAATCCTTGCTTAAACTTTTGAAATGTTCTATTCGGAAGGCCGTCGAGGAAAACCGCTTGCCCAGCAGGCGATGTTTCAGGTATTGAATTCGTGAGGAAACGCGAGATTCAACGGGCAACGGGCCTGACGATTCGCGTTATTTTGGCTCTGAGGGTGGCTTCTGCTTCACGCGACACTTCACTTTGATTCGGAAGGAGGACTTATGAGAAAAATGCGCATCATCGTAGCCATGCTGATCATGGCTCTGGTCGGCACGGTTCTTCCGGCCGCCGCCAAGAAAATGGTCCCGAAAGTCGACAACTTCATTCTGTTTGTTGACCACTCCAGCTCCATGGCCTTCTCTTACAAGGGCCAGCGCTACGTGCAGTTCGGCGGCGTCTCCAAGATCATGATGGCCAAGTCCACCCTGGTCGAGTTGAACAAGCTGATCCCCGCCCTGCCCTACAAGGCCGGCATGTACACCTTCGCCCCCTACAAGCAGTACGCCGGCATGGCTCCTTACGACAAGGCCGCCATGGACAAGGCTATCGCTCCTCTGAAGACCGACTACGAAGCCTACGGCCGCATGACCCCCATGGGTGTTGGCCTGAACGACCTGGACAAGGTCGTGGGCGGCCTGTCCGGCAAGACCGCCGTCATCATCCTGTCCGACGGCGACTCCAACCTGGGCGTCGATCCCGTGGGCGTGGCCAAGCAGATGCAGGCCAAGTACGGCGACAAGCTCTGCTTCAGCGTCATCAGCTTCGCCGACAACAAGCGCGGCGAGCAGATCCTGAAGGAAATCGCCGCTCTGTCCAAGTGCGGTTGCTTCGCCCTGGGCGAAGAGGTGCTGCGCAACCAGGCCGCTCGTGAAGCCTTCCTGAAGTGCTCCCTGTACGACTTCATCGACGACGAAGTGGTCATCTTCCGCTCCATCTACTTCGACTTCGACAAGTACAACATCAAGAAGGAATTCATCCCCGTCCTGGACGAGGGCGTTGCCATCATCAAGTCCAAGCCTGCCCTGGCTGTGATCCTTGAAGGCCACACCGACTCCATCGGCTCCGAGAAGTACAACATGGCGCTGTCCATCCGCCGCGCCAACAGCGTCAAGGCCTACTTCGTGAAGAAGGGCATCGACGCCGGCCGCATCACCGCCGTTGGCTTCGGCAAGATGAACCCCCGCTACGACAACAAGACTGCGGAAGGCCGCAAGATGAACCGCCGCGTCGAGATCAAGTTCAAGTCGAACTAGTCTCGAACGGTCCTCAGTGACAGTCTGGGCGGAACCGAAAGGTTCCGCCCTTTCTTTTTGGCGCGTCAAGGTTGCCCTTGAAGACTGCGCCTTCATGCCGTATCTGTCCTTTCATGCCCGTCGGCCGACACGGGCGTTTCGCCCGACCCCATGGAGGTGAGCACATGATCAAAACAATCGTACCCGCGTTGGCACTCTGCCTGACGCTCAGCGGTTGCGGCATGTTCGGGGCAGACAAGCCCGAACCCGCCCCAGTAGCCCAAGTGAAACCCGAACCTACCCCGCCGCCGCCTCCGCCGCCGCCTCCGCCGCTCACCCACAAGGTCGTCAAAGGTGACACCGTGGCAGGCCTCGCCAAGAAATACGGAGTTCCGGCCAACCAGTTGATGTCCGCCAACAACATGCAAAACGCCAAGGCAATCAAGGCTGGCATGGTGCTGACCATCCCCGGCAAGACCGCGCCTGAGCCCAAGCCCGTCCCCATGGCTGAGAAGGCTCCGGGCAAGACTGCGCCGGAACCCAAGGAGATCAAGGAGAAGGAACCCAAGGCAGCCAAGGGCTCCAAGTCCGACCCCTTCGGCGTGGAAGCCGCCACTGCCCCTGAAAAGGGCAAGAAGAAACCCGTGAAGGTGGACGACGACGCAACCTTCGAGAAGATCAAGATCGAATTCAACGACTACGCCAAGAAGTGGCTGGAAAAGTCCGCAGCGCTTGCCCAGAACAGCAAGGACCGCAAGGAAGTGAAGATGGAAGATGGCCGCTATGTGGCCAGCTATTCCGTCATCCTGCTGAACACCATGGCCACCGAGGTCAAGCGCGTGGAGTACGACCACACTCCGTATGTGGGCCACATCACGTATCAGGTGGAGGTCCACCGGGCCTTCGGCCCCACTCCCCAGGCTGCCAGCGCCGCCAAGGACGAGGAAGTGAAACAGGAATCCATGCGCGAGATATTCAGTTATTCCGGGCAGAAGCGCTCCTGGCGCTAGACGCTCCGAACCTTTTGTTGTCATCACCCCCCCTGCGGACACGCGGGGGGGTGTTTTTTTTTCCTGGATCGTGTATGCTTCCCCACAGGTTAGGAATAATTCCTAACAATACGCACAAATATACTTGGAGGCCTCATGTCCCACGGTCATAAGCATCATCATGGCAATCACCACGGCAAGGACGAATGCTGCCACGATCACCACGACAAGGGCGAATGCTGCTCGGGCAGCGCCAAGGTCGGCAAGCCCGTGGAGGACTTCTCCATGGACGTCTACGACCCCAAGGAAGGCTTCTTCGGTACCGTGAGCCTTGAAAAGCTGAAGGAGGAAAAGAAGTGGACCATCCTCTTCTTCTACCCTGCCGACTTCACTTTCGTCTGCCCCACGGAACTCGCTGACCTGGCCAGCAAGCAGGAGGCCCTGGAGAAGCTGGGTTGCGAAGTGATCGCCGTCTCCACTGACACCAAGTTCAGCCACATGGCCTGGAAGAACAGCGAGCGCCTGCTCGAGGGCGTGCGCTACAAAATGGCCGCCGATCCCACCGGCAAGGTATCGCGCTACTACGGCGTGTATGACCCCGAGTCGGGCCTGGCGCTGCGCGGCACCTTCATCATAAACCCCGAAGGCGTTCTGGTCAGCTCCGAGGTGAACTTCTACAACGTCGGGCGCAACGCCGACGAACTGTTCCGCAAGATGGAAGCCAACTACTACCTGAAGGACCATCCCGCTGAGGCTTGTCCCGCCAAGTGGGTTCCCGGCCAGAAAACCCTGACCCCCAACGAGAAGATGGTGGGCAAGGTGTACGAAGCCCTGAACGACTAGACCAGCGGCCCCGCACAGAGGCGGCAATGCGATTCCACAGGCCGCGCCGGCATCCCGGCGCGGCCTGCTTTATTCCGGGCTTGCCGGGATGCGCCTGCCGTGTCCGGCCGCAAGAGTTTCCCGCCTTCATTTCGCCTTCACCGGTTTCACCGACTATGCTAGGGTGACATATCACCCCTGCCGTCCTGTCCGGCAGACCAGAAAGGAACCTCCATGCCGCACGCGAAATCCATCTCTGCCGTCATCCTCAAAACCTGGCTCGACGAGGGCCGCGACATCCTGGTTCTGGACGTCCTTCCTCCCGAACATCACGCAGCCAGGCACATTCCGGGTTCGCGCAACCACTGCGTCTACGAGATGACCTTTCTCGACCAGCTCACCGAAGCCGGGATCGCCCCAGGCACGTCCCTGGTGCTGGCCAGTTCCTCCCACCGCTGCCTGGGGGCTCAGGACGCCGCCGACAAGCTCCTGGCCGCCGGATACACGAACGTGACCATCTGCCAGGATGGCATAGAGGGCTGGATGCAGGCCGGGTACCCCCTGGAGGGGCATCTTGGCGACGAACCCGCCTCCCCGTGCGAGCTTGGCATAGCGAACGGGCTTTTGCACGTGGACCCGCAGGCCAGCCGCATCCAGTGGACGGGGCGCAGCCGAACCAGCATCCACACAGGCACGGTCGCGCTGTCATCCGGCGCCATGCGCTTCAGCAATGGGCAGCTGGCCCTGGGCAGCTTCAGCCTGGACATGCGCACCCTGAAAGACGAGGATCTGGAGGATCAGTCCCTGGCGGCACTCCTGGTCACCCACCTGTCCTCGGGAGATTTCTTCTTGGTCAACGCCCATCCCGAGGCCCTGTTCGACACCACGCACATCACCCCGCTGCCCGGTCACACCCCTGGGAGCGCCAACTACGAAGTGGAAGGCCAGCTGACCCTGCGCGGCGTGACCCGCGACCTGAACTTCCCGGCCACGGTGGAGCGCCTGGACGACGGACGCCTGAGTCTGGAGGCCCACTTCGACCTGGACCGCACCCGCTGGGGAGCGCGCTACGGCTCCGGGCGGTTCTTCGAGAAGCTTGGCATGCATCTGGTCCACGACGTGGTGAGCATCCAGCTGCGGCTGGTGACGGCTGGCAACGGGAACTGAGAACAAGCCCCCCTGTGGCGGGCAGTCAGCAGCCAGGGTGCCCGCATCCTGGCTGCTTGGCCGCCTGGACGTGCGCATCCTGTGCGAGACTCCTGCCCGCCTTGGCTGCGGGCGAATTTTCACCTTGCAGCAAAACACCGTTTGACGCCACTAGACGACCGGTCTAATAATAACTTCGTGAAGCCCATCAAGAAAGACACCCGCCAGGCCATCCTGGAAGCGGCCGCGCCGCTCATCTACCGCCAGGGGTTCCACCGGACCGGCCTCAAGGAGATCCTGGAGGCGGCGGGGGTTCCCAAGGGGTCTTTCTATTTCTACTTCAAGTCGAAAGAGGACTTCGGCCTCGCGGTGATCGACTATTATTCCAGCCGGTTGAACGAACGCGCCAACATGGAGCGCGATGCATCGGCACAGCCGCCCCTTGTCCGGCTGAAGACCCTGTTCACTGCCCGGCGCGATCTTCGCGTAAGCGATGGTTGCGAGGGCGGCTGCCCGCTTGGCAACCTGGCCCAGGAGATGAGCGACCTGTCCCCGGTGATGCGCCAGCGCCTCCAACAGGCCTTGACCCTGGTGGCCTCGCACATTGTGGCCCTGCTCCGCGAAGCCAAAGAGCGCGGCGAACTGGCCGAGGCTCTCGACCCTGTCCAGCTTGGGGAGTTCATCCTGGACGCCTGGGAAGGGGCGCTCTTGCGCATGAAGGCCGAGAAGAGTCCGGAGCCGCTGGACCGATTCATCCACTTCATTTTCAACACGATTCTCGCCTAGTCCCTGTTTTTTGGCAACTTTAATAGCCGACCGGTCTACTACAAAGGAGACGCCATGCTGCTTTCAATCGTCGAACCCGCCGCCGCCACTGGCCGCATCAAGGAAATCTACAACATGTTCCCTGCTGAAGTGGGCATCCCCAAAACCTTGCAACTCTACAGCGCAAGTCCGGAACTCCTGAACCGGCAGTTCGGGTTCATCAGCTACTTCCGCGAGCATCCGCGCCTGTCCCCCGGCTTCTCCGCCTCCCTGCGCTACGCCGTGGCGGTGAAGTCCGGTCACGGAGCGTGCCAGCTGTTCAACCGCAACCTGCTGCGCAAGATGGGCCTGGAGGAGCACGAGATAGAACAGCTCGCGCAGACCCGCTCCGAAAAGGCCCTGGAACCGGACGAGCAGGTTCTTCTGGACTTCGTGCTGAAGGCCGTGGACGAACCCACGTCCGTGAACAGCCAGGACATCGAGACAGTGAAAGCACACGGCTACCAGGAATCGGACCTGCTGGACGCCATGGTCATGGCCGGAAACATGATCTCGTCCTCGGTGGTCTGGAAAACCTTCGGCGAAAAGTAGAACCCCACAAAAAAGCCGGGCGCGCTGTAAGGCGCGCCCGGCAGGCAGCATGCATTCATGCGCCTCTGGCAAAACTCATCGGCAACCACAATTCAAGCAGAAGGACGCGTCGGCAACCGGATGGGATACTTGCGGATTCCAAAGGGCGCAGCCCTTTGGCCGCCGGAGGCGTTCCCAACTGAAAATCATGCCGCCCCACTCACATGCTCATGCTTTTCAAGAGCGTGCCTCTGGATACTTCCCCGGCGGCTAGACCTGCACGAACTCCAGCTGCCGCATGAGGGTCTTGTGCACCGGGCAGGCTTTTGCCGCGCGGGTGAGCTTCTCGCGCGCCGCTTCGTCCAGGTCGCCCTTGAAATCCACGGAATACTCGAAGACCGCCTTGGCCGGGTCGCTGCGGTTGAGGTTCACCTTTACCGTGACCCCTTCCAGCGGCATGCCGTGCTTGCGCGCGAACATGCGCGTGATGATGGCGATGCAGTTGCCCAGCGCCGCCTCCAAAAGCTCGTGCGGTCCGAAGCCCTCACCCGATCCGCCGTGTTCCGGCGTGGTGTCCGACACGGCCACGTGCGTGCCGTCGGTGAAGCGCACCTGATAATCCTTGTCCATGCTCTCGCTTGTGATCATGACGTCTCCTCTGGCGTCCGGGTGATGATTATTCCCGGCGGCCGCGACCGTACAGCCCGGCCAGGCTCTTCAGCCGTCCGGCCAGTTCGTCCGTAAGTCCGCCTGCGTCCATGCGCCAGGACCAGTTCCCGGCGGCCACCGACGGGGTGTTCATGCGCGCCTGCGTCCCCAGGCCCAGCACGTCCTGCATGGGAGCCATGGCGATGCGGGCCACGCTCATGTAGCACAGGCGAAGCATTTCCCAGGGGACCTCGGCTGCGGGCAGGTCGCGCCCAAGGTATTCCAGCAGCACGCGTCGGCCGTCCTCCCCGGCGTCGTTCAGGAACCAGCCCAGGGTGGTGTCGTTGTCGTGGGTTCCGGTGTAGGCCACGGCGTTCTCCACGTGGTTGTGCGGCGCGTCGCGGTTCTCGCCCACGCCGTTGCCGAAGGCGAACTGGAGCACCTTCATGCCGGGGAAGCCGAAGCCGTCGCGCATCTCGCGCACGTCCGGAGTGATGACGCCCAGGTCCTCGGCCAGGATGGGCAGCACCGGGAAATGACTCTGGAGCGCCATGAAAAAGGCCACTCCGGGCGCTTCCACCCACTGGCCGTTGACGGCGGTCTTCTCGTCGGCGGGGATCTCCCAGTATCCGGCGAAGCCCCGGAAGTGGTCCAGGCGCACGAAATCATAGAGCCGGAAGTTGTGCCCTAGGCGCATGCTCCACCAGTCGTAGCAGCTTTGCGAGTGGGCGTCCCAGTCGTACACGGGGTTGCCCCAGCGCTGGCCGGTGCGGCTGAAATAGTCCGGCGGCACGCCCGCCACGAAGAGCGGTTCGCGGTCCGGACCCAGCTTGAACAGGGACTGGTTGGCCCAGACGTCGGCGCTGTCCTGGGTGACGTAGATGGGCGCGTCGCCGATGATGAGGATGTCCAGGCTGGAGGCGTAGGCCTTGAGGCGCGCCCACTGCTCGGCGAACAAAAACTGCACGAAGGCTTCCTTGAGGACCTTGCTCGCCAGGGCCTCCCGCCGTTCCGCCAGGGCCTCGGGGTTGCGGTCGCGCAGTTCTCCCGGCCAGCGAGTCCAGGACATGCCCCCCAGCGAGTGCTTGATGGCCTTGAACAGGCAGTAGTCGTCCAGCCAGTGGGCGTTCTCCTCCCGGAATCGGGCGAAGAGCTCCAGGCGCGGCAGCTCCTGGGCGTGGCGCTTGAACGCCGCCTGGAGCAGGCGCTCCTTGTAAGCCGTTGCGGCGGCGAAATCCGTGACGCAGGGGTCCTGCGCGGAAGGCTCGCCCAGGTCGTCCTCGGTTATCCAGCCGTCCTGGGCCAGCAGATCCGGGCTTATGAGCAGGGGGTTGCCCGCAAAGGCCGAGTCCGAGGAATAGGGGGAATTCCCGATGAACGTGGAGGTGGGGGTCAGGGGCAGAATCTGCCAGAAAGACTGCCCGGCCTTGGCCAGGAAGTCGAGAAAGGTCCGCGCGCCCGGCCCAAGATCACCCACCCCGTAAGGGGAAGGCAGGCTGGTGACGTGCAGCAGAATGCCCGCGCCGCGTCTATGCATGCAATGCTCCTCGTGTCGCGCTTTTGAAAAGCATGGACATGATTTTCAACACGTATCCGAATGGTTGCTGCCGTACGGGTTCATGCGCCCGGTGGCAGGACATCATGAACGAAACGCTAGCCGTCCTCAAGCGCTCCGCCCGGACAATCCACGAAAACCCGGTTTCGGCCGTCGCGCTTGGCCAGATAGAGGCACTGGTCCGCGCTGTTGATGAGGCGCTCCACCTCTCCCAGGCTGCGCACCGTGTCCAGATGGGCCGCGCCGACGCTCACGGTGACCGCCACCCCATGATGCGGGGCGTCCTCCACCGCGCGGCGGATCTTCTCGGCCACCTGCTTCAGGTAGGAGTGCTCGCAGCCGGGAAGATACGCGATGAACTCCTCGCCCCCGTACCGCCCGACCACATCGGAGCGGCGCAGCACGCCTTGCACGGCGGCAGCCACCGAGGCCAGCACCTTGTCGCCCACCTGATGCCCGTGGGCGTCGTTCACATCCTTGAATTTGTCCAGGTCGATCATGAGCAGCCCCGCTGACTGGGCGTTTCGCACCGACAGGAACACCAGCGGGTCTATCACCTTGAAGAAGCCGCGCCGGTTGAGGATCCCGGTCAGGGCGTCGGTGTGCACCTGGGCCACAAGGCTGCGGGTCTCCTCCCAGAGGCGCACCAGCAGTTCGCCGATCAGCTCCATCTCCTTGGTCAGCCCGCCGAAGCGCTTGAGCGCGTCGATGAACCGCTGGATGTGGCTCGTGTATTCTGTCTCCGGATTGGCGATGGGCAGGGGGAGCCTGGAATCCTCCGCAAACCGGAACAGCGTCTCGAAGGCCGGATGCATGAGCGCCGATTCCAGCCGGTAGCACAGGATGAAGGCCCGGTTCACCTCGCCGCACCCCTGGCAGAGCACGGAGAGTTCCCTGACCTCCTCCGCGCCGCGCGACAGGCTAGCCAGGATGGCAGCCGGGTCCTCGAACACCTGGGGCAGATGCCCCTGGCGCGCGAAATCGAGCAGCGCTTCCCAGAAGGAGACGTGTCCCTGCTCCTCCTCGCCCATGGTCCGCCAGAACTCGGCTATCTCCGGGTCCTCGAACGACTGGGAAAGACGCCTGTATATGTCCAGGGCCGTGCGATCCTGTTCAAGACAGCAGGTGACGATCTCCACCAGTATCTGCTCGGTCATGGTGTGATTTCCCGGTGTAGTTCGGAGTTTCCAAATCGCCGAGCGGGTTCACGCAGCCCCGGAAGACAGCCCGTCCGCCACCTGGGCGATGCGCCCCCGGAAGCTCTCCATGAGGGCCAGGCTGTTGCGCAGCACGTTGGTGCGAGCGCGCTCGGCCTTGTCCTTGCGGCCCAGGGCCTGCCCCACGGCTGCCCCGGCCAGGGCGATCTGGCGCTCCAGGCAGGTCTCGGCGCGCTCCGGGCTTACCTGTCCGGACGCGGCCAGGTAGGTCAGGGCCGGGACGAAGGGCACGTCCATCTTGCCGTTGCCCTTGATGCCCAGAAGCACCTGGGACAGGCTCGGCATGGGGTGGAAGCTGGCCGAGGCCATGCCGTAATACGGCAGGAACACCGAGTCGCGCCGGATGACCTCCTGGCGGGCCTCCAGCAGCTCGCGGTCCTGGTCGCGCGTCAGCCTGCCGTTTTCCAGGATGGCGGGAGCTTTCTCGGAGAAGTCGCAGGGCAGGCGGCTCTCCAGCGCGGAGAGCGGCACGTGCTGGAGCATCTCGGGATAGAGGGGGTCCAGGGGGAACACCCGGCAGCCCAGGGGGCGGCGCTCGTAGATTGTGCAGGTTTCGTCGGAGCCCAGGGCGGGGCACTTCGCGCCACCGGCCTCGAAGTCGCCCAGGCCGCAGGCGCTGACCGAGAGAAACGTCACCACGCGCTCTCCGGTGGAGCGCACGCGGCCCACCTGGAACACGGTTTCCCGGCTCTGGTCCGTGGCCAGCTTGTCCTTGCGGAAGGCCAGGGTGGTCAGCAGTTCCTCGTGGGTGATGGGAACCGCCGGACGGTTCTTGCGGAAGTCGCCCAGGTTCCAGGTCTCCATGGAGAAGACCAGGGCCAGGAGGAATTCGGAGTCGTAGTCCAGGGCCTCGGCCAGTCCCAGCGGGATGCTGGCCCGGCAGCAGCGGCCGCACAGGGTGCAGTTGAAATGCTTGGATGTCATGGTGCTGGAGCGCCTTTTGCGATGTTCAGGTCTGCGGGACGATTGTTCAGGTAACGAAAGACAATAGTGGACATCAATTGACCTGTCGTCAACCTTCCGGGCGCACCTTCAGCGACCAATTTGGTATGGATTGATTCCTGTGCGGGTTTGCACGGCTTCGGCAGGACGGCCGGGAGAGTTCAGGAGTCGCTCGCGTGGTGCGTGCAGGCCGATTCAGTCCGGTCAGGCCCGGCAGTGCGGGTCCATGATCCAGCCTTCGAAGGCCAGGACGTCCGGGTCGACGAGGTCCGGGCCGGGCAGCCCGAAGTTGTCGTTGCGACGGTTCCAGGCCCATGCGGCCTGCACGGCGCAGATGAGAGAGTCGAGCAGGTCGCCCTTGCGGTCATCGCGCATGCGTCGGGCTTCGTCCTCGCCGAACGAGACGGTGAAACCGTAGACCTCCCGGAAACGGTCACCGCACATGGCGTCCAGCATGCCGCTGCGCCGCACGGCCCGTTCGTTCTGCTGGTGTTTCGGGCCTTCCTTGTAGCTTTTGTGGCCGCAGAAGCGCTCGGCGAACACGCCGGGATAGACCTCGAAAAGCAGACGCGAATCCCCGTTCATGCGCTGGGGGACCACCGCGCAGGGACACTCCGCCAGCAACCGCGCGCCAGCCAGGAACATGAGCCCCACCGGCGGGAAATCCACGTGCATGGGGCTGCACGCGTTGGCCGCTGTTCCGGTCAGACGCTTGCGCTCGCGCACGCCGCGCCCGTCCACGGGGCTGGTCTTCATGAGGGTCTTGAATTCGGACGGCGGGAGCTGACCCACGAGGCGCAGGAAGCGTTCCCACTCCACGGGCCACTCCAGGCCCAGCACGTGGCCGGGCGCTTCCAGCAGGAGGCGAACTGGCTGGGAAAAGGGGAAATCACAGCCCATGGCCCACGAGCCCGGAGAGCGCAGAAGCTCCTCCAGGGGGCCGTAGCTCTCTGGAGCCTCGAAACCATCGAGCACCAGCGTTTCCGCATCCAGGCGGCACTGCGCGAGGGTGAGCGGCTTGCCCCGCCCCGGTGCGCTGGTGAAATCGAGACCGTAGATGCGCATGGACTCCGTCATGCCCTGAAGGCCGATGCCTGCCGCGTTGCCGCCATCGGCGCAAAATCCGGCTAGGCCGGCTTGAACACCACCATGCCCATGGGCGGCAGGGTCAAAACCAGCGAGCAGGGTCTGCCGTGGCTCTCGCTCTCCTCGGCCATGACGGCCCCGGCGTTACCCACTCCCGAGCCGTTGTACCACTGGGAATCGGAGTTCAGCACCTCGCGCCACAGGCCGCCCTTGGGCACGCCCACGCGGTAGTTCTCGCGCACCACGGGGGTGAAGTTGAAGCAGGCCAGGGTGACGTCCTTTGGGTCCTTGCCCACGCGCAGGAACGCCAGGACGCTGGCCTCGGCGTCGTGGAAGTCCACCCACTCGAAGCCCTTGTGGTTGAAATCGGTCTGATGCAGCACCGGGTCGCTCCGGTACATGGCGTTCAGGTCCGCAATCCAGCGCCGCACCCCGGCATGGCCGGGACGGTCCAGCAGATCCCACTCCACCTCGGCGTCATGGTTCCACTCGCTCCACTGGGCCACCTCGCAGCCCTGGAACAGGAGCTTCTTGCCGGGGTGTGTCCACATGTAGCCGTAGAGCAGGCGCAGGCCCGCGAACTTCTGCCAGTCGTCGCCGGGCATCTTGCGGATGAGCGAGCCTTTGCCGTGCACCACCTCGTCGTGGGACAGAGGCAGCACGAAGTTCTCGTTGAAGGCGTACCAGATGGAGAACGAGAGCTGTCCGTGGTGATATTTGCGGAACACCGGGTCCTTGGAAAAGTAGCTCAGGGTGTCGTGCATCCAGCCCATGTTCCACTTCATGCCGAAGCCCAGGCCGCCAAGATACGGCGGGCGCGACACCATGCCCCAGTCGGTGGATTCCTCGGCGATGGTCTGCACGCCGGGGAAGTTGGTGTAGGCGGCCTCGTTCAGGCGGCGCAACAGGTCGATGGCGTCCAGGTTCTCCTTGCCGCCGAAGGCGTTGGGAACCCACTCGCCTTCCTTGCGGGAGTAGTCCAGGTAGAGCATGGAGGCCACGGCGTCCACGCGCAGGCCGTCGCAGTGGTAGCGGTCCAGCCAGAAGAGCGCGGTGGAAATCACGAAGGCGCGGACCTCGTGGCGTCCGTAGTTGAAAATGGCGCTCTTCCAGTCGGGGTGGTAGCCCTGCCTGGGGTCCTCGTGCTCGAAGAGGTGCGTGCCGTCGAACATGGCCAGACCGTGCCCGTCGGTGGGAAAATGCGAGGGCACCCAGTCCAGTATCACGCCGATGCCCGCCTGGTGCAGGGCGTCCACCAGATGCATGAAGTCTTCGGGCGTGCCGTAACGGCTGGACGGGGCGAAATAGCCCACGGTCTGGTAGCCCCAGGAGCCGTAGAACGGATGCTCCATCACCGGCATGAACTCAACGTGGGTGAAGCCCATCTCGTTGAGGTAGCCGGGCAGCTGCTCGGCCAGTTCCCTGTAGGAGAGCGAATGCCAGGAGTCGCGGTGACGCCGCCAGGAGCCGATGTGCATCTCGTAGATGGACATGGGCGACTCCAGCGACTGGGTCTCGGGGCGCGCGCGCATCCAGGCCTCGTCGTTCCAGGCGTGGTCGAGGCTCCAGACCACCGAGGCGGACTTGGGCGGCACCTCGCAGGCCAAGGCGAAGGGGTCGGCCTTTTCCAGGTGCTTGCCGTTCTGGCGCGAAACAATGTGATATTTGTAGACCGTGCTCTGCCCGATGCCCGGAACGAACCCCTCCCAGATGCCCGACCCGTCAAGCCGCACCGAGAGCGGATGCGCCTTGCGGTCCCATCGGTTGAAGTCGCCTATGACGGCCACCTTGCGGGCGTTGGGAGCCCAGACGGCGAACAGCGTTCCCTGCTGGCCGTCCACGGTCATCAGGTGCGCGCCGAGCTTCTCGTAGAGGCGAAAATGGGTGCCTTCCTTGAACAGGTAGATATCGTGATCGGTGAGCAGGCTCACCCCGTGAATGACGTGTCCGGGCATGCCGTCTCCTGGGTTTTGGGGTATTCGACGGATAAGATACGGCAAATGCGGGGAGAGGGAAAGAGACTTCAGGCGCGGCGCGGGAGGATGCGGTCAGGGGCAGACATCCGTGGACGACGCCCTTCCTGCGCAACCCGGTTGACCAAATGTGCCAGCGATGCCAAAGTCAAATAATAGTACCCTTTGAGGCCCACGAAAATCCAGCACTCACAGGAGCCACCATGCGCGTCATCGCCGTCCTCACCCTGCTCGCCCTCGTTGCCTGCGCCACGCCAGCCAAGAAACCCGCCTTCGACGCTGCCGACACCAACAATGACGGGAAGATCTCCCTCCAGGAGTTCAAGAAGCTGTTCAAGAGCTCCGACCAGGACAAGGCCGATGCGCAGTTCAACCGACACGACACCAACCGCGACGGACTCCTCACCGGCCCTGAGTACGATCTCTGGGACACGATAGGCTCCGACGACAGCCAGCGCCCGTTCTAACGGATTTTTCTGGAAGGCGAACGCCCCTGTCGTGGCGGCTCGAAAGCCCGGAATCGGGCCGCCAAAGGTTAGCCAACCGGTGTAATGAGACAAAACAGGGGCTGTGCCAACTGGCATAGCCCCCAACATTGCGGCACGCCCGCAACACTTCACGCAGCTACTGGACACGTGGTGGCCGCCCTTTCATTTCGACTCATCCCGACAACAATATCAATTCGCAAATATCGCTTTCTTTTGGGATATTGCCCCTGCCGGGCGCTTCCTCCAGATCCTACCCCGCCGTCTGCGCGGCGTACGCCGCCGGGCGACCAAGGCCGTACCCCTGCCCTGCGCCCCGCGCATCGAAGCGCGACTCCTCCGGCATCCGGCTGTTCTCGGACGCTCCGGTGGCGGTCATGGTCGCTGGTTTGTTCAGGATGCCCTCGCGGGCGTTCACGTCCGGGGTGTCGTCCTCGAACAGCGTGCCGCCCTTGCCCAGGTTGACCATGCCCGCCACACAACCCGTTGACTTACCATGCGATACATGCAAACAAATTATGCGCATAGAAATCAACGACACAGGCTGCACACCCCATGAGAACAATTTGCATTGCTGCCTTCCTCACGCTGTTTCTCGTTTTGGTACGCGACAAGCATGTTCTTGCCCAAGACCCAACCAACATTACCCACGTTGACGGGCATACATGGGCTGGTTGGCCAGAGCACACGCGGCTTATTGTCCTATATGGATTTGTTTCCGGGATGAACATGTAGGCAAAATCTATCGAACGACACCACGGCAACGTCGAATCACAAACACCAGGAGACAGCATCAGCTCCTCTTGCAAGTCTGCGAAAGATATCACGGCCCAGTTCTATATCGACAACGTCTCAATAGAGCAGGTATTCCAAGCACTCAATGAAATGTACGCGGACCATTCGACCAGAAATATCTCCTTATCCGACGCAATACTATTCACACGAAAATGGATCATGGGATGCTCTGAAGAAGATTTCAATCAGGTGTTATTGTTCTTAAAAAAGGGCAGTGACGCCTCATCAAAAAGCAGCTTGGCAATTCGTGACAAAGAAGGGAACGTTTTACGACACACTCCATTCCCATGACATCTCGTGCTCAACACAACTGAAGTTTACCTAGCAAAATCACTACTCAATATTTTATGAATACTCTCTTCGCAATCAACCCTTTTTACATCACTCTTCATCCTCGAACATCTATCATTCATAATGTAAATAATTTTTTCATCTTGTGCAACGTCGTAATACTTCATATGATGTAGCTCGAATATTATATTAATCGCAAACCAGGCATCTATATCATAAACCATCCCAGGCAATCTCTTTTTCATCATTTCGATTGTTTTCTCAGGAATATCATTAAAACTTCCTTCTTGGAGCAACATCATCCCACTAACACCATTAACACACACATAATATGCATATCTATCCGCTGGATCAGAAAGCGAAGCAATGTATTCCCTGCTGTACTCAGAAAACCAACCAACAGACTTTAGATCGTTAATCCAATTTTTACACCTCGGGTCATACCTACTGTAATCTGTGCGATAAAATGAACACGACGAGCCACATGTCACCAATATGACGAGACAGTAAATATTCAACGCTATCTTCATACAGTAATAAACCTCAATGGGCGCGCACGAGCAATTCCCATATTAACAGGCCAACGGCGCACTACAAGCTGACAAATGCAGCGTCATCGTACATCACATACCAAGCGAATAACAACTAGTCAATACGATATAGCGCAATTAATCCGGATAGCCAGGCGCAAGTTGCCCCCTGGCTATGCCGGTCATTGAGCATCAACAGCCTACTTCATTCTTGCGTCACTTTGAAAGAGGCTTCTCATCAACAGGCAGACGTATTTGCATTTCAGAACTGTCCCGCGCATATCGACCCGTCCTAGCAATCCTTTTAGCACTATCCTCCCACGGGTTATCTTCATATCCCTTCAAGAAGCTTTGCCAAAGATACCCCGGCCTCGTCATCTTGTTCTGAAACTGCCCAGCATGAACAACCTCTTCCACAAGAACATTGAAATGGTAGTCGTTTGTTTCAGGATTAAACCGCCCATCAGGAGTATCACCCATATAGATGTTATTCTCTAGGGTGATTCCGCCCTTATCAGAAGGCATGTACCAAGGCGTCCGCCCTCTGTAGAGCTTGAGCGAATCCAGGTCCATGTTTTCGTAAGCGGTCCCCTTCAGACGCGCCCGCACCCGCTCTTTCAAGTCTGGCGGCAGATACTCTCCCCCCCTGCCCCTGACAGCGACGCTCTCTGGATCGTAGGGTTCGTTCATTGGGCCTGACTCGCTCTCCCGTACGGTGCGTTCGTCGATCATGCGCTGCTTTTCCTTTCGGCGGGTATTTTCTCCGAAAGGCTGCTGCGCTGGCCCCTGTGGCTGCGCCGGAGTCCCCGCCTGCCCCTCTCCTGCGCTTCCTCCAGATCCAGCCCCGCCGCCGTCAGACGGGGCGTCGCCACCGCCGCCATCCTGCACCGCGTATGCAACCGGGCGACCAAGGCCGTAGCCCTGCTCTGCGCCCCGCGCCTCGAAGCGCGACTCCTCGGGCATCCGGCTGTTTTCCGGGGCTCCTGCGGCGGTCATGGCCGCGGGTTTGTCCAGGATGCCCTCGCGGGCGTTCACGTCCGGGGTGTCGTCCTCGAACAACACGCCGCCCTTGCCGAGGTTGGCCTTGCCCGCATCAAGCCAGCCCAGTAGTCGAACTTGCCGGTTCGGGGATCCCTGAATTGGCTTGCCTTAGCCGGGCCGGGATAAGGCAGTACTTCACCTCCCGGAGCCTCAGCCCCGGAGGTCTTCTCCGAAGGGACGGCTGGCGTTCCTTACCTTCCCAACCTGATTGGGAAAGAGGAATCCATTTGTCTCCATCGGGTTGCTCGTAGGCCGGTAGTGTTCTTACTCCTTCCCTTCGCACTTCACCCGGTCCCAGTGGCCGCCCGAGCGCATCCACAAGTCCTGGTATTCCCCCATACCAGCCGCCTCTGGGTTCCTTGGGATATCTCCCGTCCGGCATCCTTCCGGTCCAGTTGTCGTCGTCCGATTCAAGAAAAGACATGAAATCGCTCCTTGCGTCTTGTTGAAAACGGCCAGGGCCTCACACCCTGGCCGTTCCCTGTTATTGCGGCTTTGCGGCGGCAGCCCGCGTCTTGGCCTTCACGGACGCGCCTGGTGTTTTCCAGGCGCTCTCGCCCTGACTTCCCAACGCCTTCTCCAGCGCGGCCACGCAGGCCTCGATGCGCGCGAGCCGCGCCTCCAGCTCCAAGTGCACGGCGCACGGTTTCGCTGCGGCGGGTTCGCCCTTGCCGCCAAGGATCATCACGTTCACAGCACCCTCCCGGCGTTGTTGCGCTCTTCCGCGCTTGCGCCCAGGCGTCCCCGCGCCTCGTCGCCCACCTCCACCACGCAGGTCAGCGCGGCCACCAGCTCCTCCAGGGCCTCAAGCCCGGCCTTGATGCGCGAGAACTCAGCCGTGTCGGCAGCCTTCAGGTTCAGGATGGCCTCGCGCCGGATGTCCAACTGCTCGTCGATGACCTCGCGCACGGCGTCGCAGTGCAGCAGACGCCCGACCTCCTCGCCGCGCCGGGACAACAGTTCCAGTTCGTGGTGGTTCACTGGGGACCTCCGTCAAGGCCGGACGCGCCGGGGCTTGAGGGGGCGGACGCCAGTCCGGGCAAACCAGCAAGTTCAGGAATTCCGGGCAGGCTCGGCATCCCCATGCCAGAGCCGAACGAGCGGATCGCAGGGTCGGACTTCATGCCGGAGGCATCGCCCGCCATCTGGCCGGGCATCCCAGGCCCCATAAAACCGACATCTGGACCAGCCATGCCTGCTGCCGCAGGGGCACCCGGCCCACCGGGCATGCCTTGCATCCCAGGTCCCATGAAACTAAGGCCCACGCCGGGTGCGCCGTCCATGCCGGGGCCTTGGGCAGCGCCCCGGCGTCCTCCCTGTGCGGCCTGTCCACCGCCGCGCCCGGCCCGCATCTCGGCCCTGGCGGTGCGCTCGGACTCCTTGCGCAGCTCCTTGGCGTGCTCGCCGATGGCCTTCTGCAGGCCGTTGTTGTGGCCTCTCAGCTCCTCGATCTGCTGCTTGAGCTCCTTCACCTGGTCCATGCGCTCGTCGGACAGCAGGTACTCGCTCACGTCGATGTCCATGAACTCGTATTTGGCCTTGATGGCCTTGATGACCCCCTTGGGGTCGCAGATGCCAAGCTGCAAACCGGCCTTCAGCATCATCTGGATCATTAAATATTTAATTCTCTCCAAGTGCTTACCCTGATTCACAAAGCTATGTACTTCTTAACTTAAAATGGATATTTTGCTTCCATGAGTTACCAGATACTACCACTGACTACCATTGATTTTGTCAAAATATTGTACTAGGACTTGATAAGCATTATCAACTGGAGGTCCCTATGCCTGGCTGGACAACATCCAAGAAGTTCAAAGGTCTTCAATGGAGTGAACACCCAACTCGTAAACATGGAGGCAAGCCTGATCGCTATTTCAGAATACGCTATCAATTAATTGGAGTCACAAAGACTGAAGGTTTAGGTTGGGCATCTGCTGGTTGGAATGAAGAGAAAGCAGGTAATTTGCTTGCTGAAATTAAACAAAACCTGCTGAGTGGTGGACCTGTAACTTATAAAGAAATGAAGCAACAAGCTGAAGATGAGCGCATCAAAAGAGAAGAAGAACTTGAGAAGAATAAAACGATTCAAGAAATATTTGAATCAGATTACCAAATTCACTCAAACAGGACAAAAGAGTCCAACAACTCAGTAAATTCTACATTTAAGAAATGGGTAAATCCCATTATAGGAGACAAACGATTAAATGAAGTCACATTCACTGATTTGCTCAAAATTAAAGGAATCTGTATAAAGGCAGAACTTGCACCAGCAACCATTTCAAGAGTATTCAATTTAATCAATCACATCTATGACATTTGCATCAACTTTGACATTTATGATGGTGCAAATCCTGTAAACATGGCAAAACTGAAATTGCCAGCTATTCAAAATGAAAGAAATAGGTTTCTTTCTAAAGATGAAGCTGAAATCTTGTTAAATGAGACTAAGGGTTATAGTGAAAATCTCTATGAAATCTCATTAACTTCGCTGCATAGCGGTTTCAGGTTAAATGAAGTTCTCAAGCTGAAATGGTCTGACATTGATCTTGAGCACAAAATGATTACAGCTAGAGATAGAAAGAATAAAGAGTCATCAACAATTCCAATGAGTGATGATCTCTATGAAATGTTGAGTGCAAAAGAGAGAAAAGGTAGAAATGAATTTGTCTTCAGAAAAGATAACGAGAACTCAAAGAGTCAAATATCGAAACTATTTAGACTTGCTGTTGAAGATGTAGCACTCAATGAAAATGTAGATGATCCTAGACAAAGAGTTGTATTCCACACTTTAAGACACACTTTTTGTTCATGGTTAGTTCAAGCTGGTGTACCATTAAAATTTGTTTCAAAGTTAGCTGGTCACAAATCAATCAGGATGACAGAGAGATATGCACATCTTGCACCTGAGAACTTTGAGATTGTACGTAACGTGTTCAGCAAATCACCAACACAAGAGAAACCTAAACCAAAGCTCACCATCGTAAAGTAGCTTCATTTTCAATGGAGACATGAGGGACTGGCTAGCCAGTCCCTCTTTTGTTGCCTCAGTCACCAGGATCAACTCAGAATAATTCTGTCTGTAAGTATGTAATTTCATTCATCATCCAAAATATTTTGGCTCAGAATGAAAATAACCGGCTTACCAGCGTTTACATTTAGTTTTGATTTTGTACGGTAGTCTCAAGATGAACTTTTAACCCATATTTCAAAGGTTGGTGCAAAGTGGAATGAAGAAACAAAGTCGAAGACTCTCTTTAAGTTATCTGTCTGATTCTCTACCTGAATTCATTTTAAGAGCTAATATTGAAGAAACCTTGAAACCAATTGTGCAAAATGTTTATAGTAGACGAGTAATGGAATTTTACGACAATTCTGGAAAAGGTCCAAAACGAGTTAAAATTGGTAGACACATTGCCTACAAGAGAAATGATTTAATTGACTGGCTAGAAAAGCAAATCGTTACACTTCAGTAACGACAAAGGCAGCGTAGAACGCTGCCTTTTCTTTTGCATAAATATCGACATGAAACTCATCAACTACTTTTTAAATCTATTCAAAAGAAAAAAGGTCGCAATATTGTTTGAGTTGCACCCTATTGAAACTGATAATCCTAATTCAAATGTCATTGTAATTAATGGCAAACAATACCTAAAGAGTAAGATTTAACCGATATTTTGGTCACAGTCTTTAGCTGCTTTTGATGCTTGGGCTTTGTATCTTAAAAGTTCAGGTGTTTGCCTCGATTCTACCCATCGCTCCATCACATTCTTCGATTGATAAACAGCTTTTGTACCAAACCGATAACCAAGTAATAAAATTAATACTTGAAATTCGGTTGTTGGTATTTCTTTCATACCGAACCAGACAATTAAACAATGCACCAGAATAATTGTAGTCCAAAAAGCTGTTGTAGACAGTTTATCTCCATCTGAGATTAGTGGTGAAATGTAGGTTAAGAATTTTTTCATAAATAATGTTGAGGATATTTATGATTGACTTCACAAAACTAAAAATCATCGCAACTGGAATTCTTGTAACATTAATTATCAGCTTATTTGTCTACAATGCTTTCTTGAGCAAAACTATTGAGCAACTAGAAACTGAGATTAAGATTAAAGATGCTGAAATTTCGAGTGCAAAAGAATCTCTGGATAGATGCAAAACAGGTGTCAAAGCGATTCAAACACACACAAAGAATATTCAGAAAAATGCAAAACAATTTAACGAGAACCAAAGACGTATAGATGGAATATCAAATGAAAAAGAAGTTGAAGACATGTATAATTCTATTCTTGGTGACAATTAATTTTAGTTGTTCATCACTCAAAAACCAGAAACCAAATGACATTTATGAGTGCCCAAGACCTGAGAAACCATCTTTTGGGAAACTTGGAACATCTAGATTTGATTCACTTGAAAGACAAAAGGAAATGTTGAGCACAATTAACACATTGAAGAATTATTGCAAAGACCAAGATTCTACAATTGATTGTTACGAAAACCAATTTAAAGGAATTACCGATGGAAGAAGATAAAAAGATACATTGGACTAACCGTCCAAGAACATGGACTACATCTAAGGGTGATGTTGTTACTGAAACAGGCTTAGTAAGATCAAAGATTATTCGTAATTGTTTAGACTTTCAAGCTCTCTGTGAATTGTTTCTTGAAACATGCCGTGATGAAGAAATCCCTATGACAATGGCAAGACTGTTGCTCAGTATTAACATGACTCAAGAGGAATTCGATGAAGCAGCAAACAAAACTTATAAAAAGTCAATTGAAGATCAATGGGCATTTAATAAGTACAGGTCAGAATTACTTGTTAGAATGAGAACTGAAATTGAAGCAAACTTACTTGAAGGCGCACTAGCTGGTAAGCAATCAGCTTCAATCGCTGCTTTTGCATTAAAGAATAAGCACAAGTGGGTTGAGAAAACTGAACAAGCACAAACTTTTGACTTTGACGTTAAATCACTTTGGAAACTTGTACAAGAAGCTAAAGAACGTGATGGTGAAATTATTGAAGAAACTACTGATGGAGATGAATAATGGGACTTTTAAACAATGGATTAACAGCAGTACCGCAAAATGAGAGACAGGCGTTTGATGATAATTCTTTTTCTCAGCTTTTTAACTCTCTTTACGGTCAATATCAAAATCAAGACCCTATTGATAGACAAACAACTTGGGCAGCACAAAGACAACAAAATGAATATCTCAACAATAAAACTGAATGGGATAAAATTCTTCAAAGTGGTGGAGATTTACCCTCAACTGGAAAACCAATGTCACTTGATCCAGCCGAAAGCGAACAATTAAACAAGAAATGGAATGCCAAATGGGAAACTCCATTTCAGATGCAAACAGGACAAGATGAAAAAGGCAATGCAACATTTCAGAATGTGAACTTAAGACCACTAAACACTTATGGATATGGTGATGAATTTAAGATGACTCCTGATTATTATTCTAACGTGAAAAATCTATATCAGCAATATGGACCAAATGTTTTGAGTTATATTTTCGGCTCTAACCAAGGATAAAAATGGCTAAAAATAAAGATATAAACAAACTCGATAGAGACGCCTTGTTGGCGATGGCTACAGACCCGGTAATTTTTGTAAAAACTTGTTTTGGTGTCACACCTACCCCACAACAAGAAAGTCTTCTTAAGGCTGCCTCAGTCAGAGGCGCCAAGGTTTCTGTCAGATCGGGCCACGGTACAGGCAAGACAACAAGCCTAGCGTGGCTCATTCACTGGTTCTTGCTGTTCCACACAGACGTAAAGATTCCCTGCACCGCTACCACTGCCGCACAGCTGCACGATGCTCTTTGGGCTGAATTGTCCAAATGGCACAGACGCTATCTCTATAAACCATTTAAGGATTCTATCGGAATTAACAATGATAGAATGTATATAATTGGTGAAGAAAAGTTCCGATTTGCTGTTGCAAGAACTTCTGCAAAAGACAAACCAGAAGCATTGCAAGGATTCCACGCTGAAAACTTGATGGTAATTATTGATGAAGCTTCAGGCGTAGACAACAAAGTTTTTGAAGTCGCAGAAGGCACACTTTCAACTGAAGGTGCAATAATCATACTTTGTTCAAACCCTACAAGAAACAGCGGCTATTTCTATGATACACAAATGCACCCTAAAATTAAATATGACTGGACTCGTTTAGCTTTTAACTGCCTAGACTCTCCAATTGTAACTTCAAAATATGTTGAAGGATTTGAAAAGAAATATGGTGCTCAATCAAATGAATATCGAGTTAGAGTTTTAGGAGAATTTCCAGAATTAAACGATGACAGCATAATTTCTCGCAGTCTTATCGAATCAGCTTACGACAGAGAAGTTTCATATTCAAGTTCTCCAAAAATTGCAGGTTTAGACGTTGCTCGTTTTGGTGACGACGCAACTGCAATCGTAATTCGTCAAGGTGGAAAGATAATTTATATTGACCAATGGAAAGGTCTTGGAATTGACGAATCAATTGGAAGGGTTGTCGCCCTCTATCGAAGAGGAATGTTTGATAGAATTTATGTTGACGCTTGTGGTTTAGGTGCTGGTGTAGCCGACATGTTGCCAGTCTATCCATATAATGTACCAACAATTGGAGTTAACGTAGCAGAAAAAGCTTCTCAAAGCGAATTATACAACAGGCTAAGAGATGAACTATGGTTTAATGCCAAAGAATTCTTTGAAGAACAAACTTGCTCAATTGATGGAACTTGTAAGTTCGTTGAAGAATTAACTGACGAGCTTTGCGGACCAACTTACAAATATACATCAAATGGGAAATTGAAAGTTGAAGGCAAAGACGAAATGAAAGCAAGAGGTGTTCCTTCACCCAACCTTGCAGACGCATTCAATCTCACTCTTTATAATTATTCTTCTCCTGCGCAAAATCGAATTTATGTAAATTCATACAATGATGGCTACAAATCACCAAACGTAATTCTTTAGATAAATAATCACAGACTGAAATGACAAGGAATATTATGAGTACACAACTAGATAATGCAACCAAAGAAATCGAGGTGACAGACAATTCAAATGTAACTTCAATTTCCATTACCGATGATGAAATTAAAAATCATCTTAATGACTTAAGAGTTTCTGCTGAAAACTATCAAAATGACAGGTCAACAAAACGACAAGAATGGTACAAGCAATATAGAGCAAAACCATATGGAAATGAAAGAGAAGGCTGGTCACAAACTGTAAAGTCAGTAATTTGGGATGTTGTGCAAGGCTCAATTCCTGGTTTGCTTGAAATTTTTACTGGAGACTTCTTCACTCTAAAGTCAAAAGACGGCAACAATGCAGACAATTTGCAACAACTTATTAAGTATCAAATGCTGGTAAAGAACGAAGGCGAAGAACAACTTGACGCCTGGATTCAAAATTGTCTCATTTATGAATTTGGTGTTTTAAAAACATATTTTACCAATGAATATAAAACACAAACTGAAACAATTGACGAAGAAATTGACGAAGCAACATTTACTGCACTGAGTGAAGAATTCATTGTTTCAAAGTATACCCCTGTTGAATATGACCTTGGAGATGGTCAAGTAATTACACGTTATAAGAACATCAAAGTTGTCAAGAAAGATATAGTGTATTCTGGCCCTATCATGGAAAATATTCCACCTTGGGAATTCTACATCACTCCTGGCAGCACAGATGTTAACACGGCACCATATGTTGCACATTGGGTAAAAAGAAATCTTGACTATATTAAACGTAGAGAAGCCGCCGGGATTTATCGCAAAGGTTCTTTAGCCAAAATTAAAGATGCACTTGGCAATACAACTTCTGACGCTGGCAACATTCTGGATGAAGTTAATTCACTTTATGAAGGTGATAATTCAGGCGATTATTCAGACACCCAGAGTTATCCTGACAAAAAAGAAGCACTTCCCGCATCTGAAGTTTTCATTAAAGAGGAATATGTCAAATTAGACCTTGATGGTGATGGACTTCTTGAAAATGCAATTATCGTTTCATGTAATGACATTATTCTTTCTGTCTCTGAAAATCCTTACAAAAGACCTCCTTTCAGACTTGGCAGAATTAATCCTGAACCTCACAAGATTACAGGCATTCCATTTACTGAAATTCTAGAGAACGACCAAAAAGTTCAAACAAACATCATTCGCTTTATCCAAGACGGCACAGCAATGAGCACTTGGAAAAACCCAATTACTGACGATCCTCAAATGAGGGCAGCACTCGACCGCAGAAAGCCTTTTGACACGATCATGGGTAATCCTAACAAAATTGGTTGGTTTGATGCTCCTGCACCTTCTCAAGCTGCATTCAATTTTATGGAGTTCGCCCAAGGCATGGTCGAAAACAAGACTGGGGTAACTCGCTACAACCAGGGCCTCGATGCCAATTCACTGAACAAAACAGCAACAGGCATTCAAATGATAACTTCTGCTTCTCAGCAAAAGCAAAAATTGATTGCCAAGCGTTTAGGCAGAGTATTGTCACAGGTTGTAAGAGACTTCATCTTTATCAACCAGACTTGGCCTCCTACTAATGTTATAGATATTGTTGGAACAAATTACAAAATCAATCCTGATGACCTCAGGGGAGAATATACAGTCAACGTGGTAATCGGCATTGGTCCTCAAGATAAGGCATTCATTGTAGGTCAAATTGATCAATTCCTTGCAATGGCTGTAAAAGGTCCTCTTCTTCAAATGGGACTTACTGATTTGCAAAAAGTTAGAGAAGCAATTGAATACAAAGGACGTTTGCAAGAAATTCCTTATGAAAGATTCATGTTCTCAGAACAAGAAATTGCACAAGGACAAAACCAAGGCATCACACAATTAAATGGTCAAATGCAACAAATGTCTCAACAAATGCAAATGTTGCAACAAGAAAATGCCAACTTGAAACAAAAGACACAAGGCATCGACAAGCTACAACTTGAAGCACAATTCAAGCAAAGCGAAATGCAGCTTGAAGAAGCCAAGATTCAAATGGAAATGAACCTTGAATTAAAGAAAGCCGAAATGAAACTAGCAGTAGAAAAAGAAATCGCACTAATGAAAATGAACCATGAACGAGAAATGGAATTACTTAAGAACCAAGTTAATATCAATGTAGTCTCACCTGCATAAATAACAAGCATGGAGGTAGACAATGAATAAACAAGATTTGGCTAGAGAAGTTTTGGAAAACGAACTTTTCCAATTTATCTTTGAAACAACATTTAACACGATTAGAGAAAAGATTGAATATTTGGCACCACATGAAAAAAATGAATTTTCTCTCTTACAGGCACAGAAAATTATTGTGGGCGACATTTATAACACTTTCATATCCTCATCAAAAGACGAGGGTGAAAGCAAGCCACAAGGCAACGTAATACTTTAGTTATCTAACCACACAGGAGATACAAATTAGATGAGCGAAGAATTAGATATTCAAAATGATAGTACAAATGATGCTACCGCAGAATTTACACAAAGTGCGGTAAGTGAACTTTTCCCAGAATTTAAAACAGAATCAACACATGATGACAATGATGACGATGAAATAGTTGAACAAAAAGAAGAAATTAAAGAACCTGAAACCAAAGTTGAACAACCAAAAACTGAAACCTTTGAGGCTCCTGCCCATTGGTCTACAGAAATGAAAGAAGCTTATAATTCTCTTAATGAAAACGAGAAGAAAGGCTTTATCATTCAGGCCAAAAATTTAGAAAGTGGTTATCAACGTAAATACCAAGACATTGCCAAAGAAAAAGAGAAGATTCTCGCATTTCAAGGTTTAGTTGAACAATTCCAAACTGATAAAGAATTTGCACAACACATTCTTAACTATTCCAAGCAAGAACCAAAAGACAATAACTATGGACTTGGTGAAAGACCTGTCGATCCATATGATGCAATTCGTTACGATAGTGCCCTTGAAGCAAAGAAAGCTGTTCAAGAAGAAATTTCAAAATTAACCGACCAACAAAAACAAGATGTTTACAAAGAACACATAAATAAAACTATACAAGAGGCTCAAAGCGATCCTCTATATGCAAAAGTTCAGGAAGGTATTTTCAAATACATTGAAAGCCAGCCTGCAAAAGTTCAAGAGCAAATTGCTAAAATTTTGGACTCTGATGTTGATGCATATAAGGAAGTTTACCTTAGAATTAGAAACCAAATTGATGGTGAAACAAAATCTGAATCCAATATGCCAAATGGCGTTGGAAAAGAAAAAGCACCTCAAGCACCAATTCTCGAAAAGAGCGGAGCAGTAGTTGACGATGTTGCAGTGAAAACTAAGCAACAAAAGAAGTCAGAAGCTAAGGCACAAGCAATTAAAGGAAATTGGGCACCATACCTGAGCACACTTGTTGAAGATTTAGGATTTGGAAAATAAAATACATTAATTAAGAGGATTTTTATAATGGCTAATGAAGTTTCAACCTTTATGACAAATGGTATGTCAAACATCAAAGAATCTGTAGGAGATGCAATTTATACAATCTCTCCAACCGATACAGTTTTTATGAACCTTGTAAAGAAAGGAAAAGCTACCTCCGTTAAAGAAGAATGGCTAGAAGATTCTGACAGAACTCCTGGCGTAAACGCTAAAGCTGAAGAATGGACTGGCAGCGCATCTGCTGTAACTCAACCTGTTCGTAAGTACAATTATACTCAGATTTTTGCTGACCGTGTAGATATTACAGACTCAATGGAAAGTGCCGCTAAATATGGTCGTGTTTCTGAAATTGAAAGACTCATCGAAAAGGGTCTTCGTCAAATCAGCAAAGATGCTGAATATGCATTCATTAACAACTCTGCTGCTCCTTCAGCTCACGTATCTGGAACCGGTGGTAAGCTTAAAGGCGCTCTTGGTTTTGTTACAACCAATACTTATAACTTCGGTGGAACAACCACAAACGCATGTGACTTGACCGAACCTTTATTCCAAGACGGCATCCAAGCTGCATGGTCTTCAGGTGGAAATCCTTCAGTTGTTCTTGCTCCTCCTGCAGTTGCTAGAACAATCTCAGGTTTCGTAGGCAATGGTAGACTTAGTCAAAATGTAGAAGCAAGCAAGAAAACTGTTATTCAGGCAGTAGATTTTTACCAATCACAATTTGGTATGGTTAAGGTTCACACTTCACGTTGGATGGAACCAAAAGACGTTTCAACTGTAAAGTATGACTACATGTTGATTTTGGAACCAGAAAAATGGGAAATCGCTTGGCTTAAGAAAACCAAAGTCGAAAGACAAGCAAAACAAGGACTTGTAACTCCTGTTGTAATTTCAGCAGAAGCAACCCTCAAGTGCTACAACGAAGCAGCCAACTTTAAGATGGAAAACATCTCTAGAGTTTAATAGTTCCTTTCATATCCCCTCCTTAATGCGAATGCTCACTGGCTTACGGCTGGTGAGCATTCCTATTTTTGTCAGGTGTCATAAATAACTTCATTAAATTTAGGAGAAGTTATGATTGAAAAACAAACCAACGTCAATATGCTTGGAAAAGAAGATTTTGAAATTTCAACAAAAATCACATCAAACAACATTCCTCTACTTGAAGAAAACTACATAGAGAGAATGAATTCATGCAATGGATTTACCAAAGACAGACATTTTCAAAAAGTAGCTTCAATTCCATATGTCGCAATACTTAGAGCTGAACAAGAAGGCTACGACATGAACAATGAAAAAGATGTTCTAAAGTTCCTTGCGGCAAATCCAGAGTTCACAACTGCTAATTACTATGTAACTCCTGGCTCAAACTCACACAAAATTATCATCAAATAGAGGCAATAATGAAAATTAGCGATTTAATCAAATATGTTCGTCAAGAACTTGAAGACGAAATTAACACACGATGGACTGACGAAAAACTTCTATCTTTCATGCGCAGAGCATTTGTCAGGGCATCACATTTAATTCGTAGAAATGGAATTGAACTCGGTAAGAGAATTTATGAAATTGATGTTGTAGCAGGAACAAAAGAATATGATTTGCCATATGACTTTATGTCTCCAATTGCCCTCTTCAATGGCAATACACAACTCATTCACAGAACCATTGAGCAATTCAATGAAATTCAATATGCAACCCCTGTTTCTAATTACATTATAATTGACAACAAAATTTGGGTTTTAGGAATTCCAGTTGAAGCATCCAAGCTAAACCTCTTTTACTATTCTCTTCTTGTCCCTGAAGAAATTGTTCTCACTGGTGAAACCCCTTGGGACGGAAAACTAGACATGCTGATTATTGAATACCTGACTTTAAGAACCAAAAACGTTGATGAAATGGATATCAGTGCGGACGTAGAATTTATGAAAGATTTTGAGACAGCAATACTAGAAACTTACAAAACAGTTGACCCTATTGTTATCTCTAATCGTGGCTGGATGTAATGAAAGTAGGTAACAAAAACAGTAATTCACAATCTGCATCTTTGTCTTTTGAGGGAGGAATTAACGTCTCTCAGCCATCAACAACAATTGCTGACAATGAGTTACAAAGCTGTGTGAATTTGTTCTATAGCAATCACGAAAAATATTTAACAACTCGAATGGGTATTAAAATTGTTGACGTTCCTGCACTTACCCATCCAATCGACAAACTCTATGAATACGTGAAAAACGAAACTGAGAAATATTTAATCGCTGTTTCAAATGGTGAATTACTTTACCTCAAGTCTACAATTATTGACGATGTTGAAACTTTATCCTGGCAGAAAATTACTGACCTGACAAACTCAACTATCATCCCTTCATTAATTACCTACTCAAATGAGTTAATTATTGCAGACAGAGGAACATGTCTTCGTTCATGGAATGGCACAACCGTCTCAGATATTACAACCTCGCCTTCATATGTGACCATTTTAGAAGAAATTAATGGAAGACTTGTTTGTAACTCTGAAGCATCGGGCGAACTTGATGCCGTATATTTTTCTGGTCCATTTAACAAAGCAAATTGGGACACAAACAATGGTGCTGTTGGTGTTAGAGCAGGATACGGAAATGGTAGAAAAGTAACAGGAATTGGAATCGTTTCTGACTATGTTGTTGCTTTTAAAGAAGATGGAAAAGCCTACCGTATTAGTGCATCTGACTTTTCTGTTTATCCCATCTTTTCAAACAATAGATGCACAAGCCAAACTTCAATTGAACCTGTGGGTAATGACCTTGTCTTTGGTTCTGACACAGGAATTAATTCAATTGCAACTGTGCAAGAGCATGGAGACGTAAAATTTAACCTTCTCGGAACTAAAGTTAGTCCATTACTGAATGGAAAATTAATCAAAGAAGCTGTTTGGTCAAATTTTTACGGAATTCTTTTTATGATTGTCGAAGGCATGGACAATGTCTTGATTTATCACCCACACCTAAACACTTTCACAATATTTGATTATGGCATTCGTATCTCTTCAATTTGTAACGGCAAAGATTTGACCTATTTCTCAGACTCAAATGGAAAACTTTATAGGTCAACAAACCTAAGCAGAGATGAATTACAGCTAAATACTTTTACAGAAATTCGGTCAAAACTCGTAACAAAATGCTTCACTTTTCCAAAAGAAATTCTTCTTAAGGAAACCAGACTTTACCTTGAACAAATTGACTACACCAAAGGCAAAGTGCTTGTTTTAGATCGAACAAATAGAATTGAGCGAGTATTATACAATTGGGAACCAAACTATGCAGGATTTTTACATGATGCCAACGGATATCTGCATGATGCCAACATTTATATTTACGGCGATGCCTTCTCATATGTTGACATAAAAAACAGTTATCGAGATCAAGCAATGTCCATCATTATTGATATTGAACTTGGTAGAGTAAAAATCAAAAACATTGACCTGAATTTTGCTGTTGTAAATGGCTAGATAAATACTGATGAAATAATGTTGAACGAGGATTATTATGAGTACAATTAACAGTGCATATATGATGTCAAACATGCAAACCGACAATTTCCCATGGAATAAAACGGTTGATGCTCCTGCTTGGAATAACTGGACTGAAAAAGCAGCTAACCCACTGGACTACAACCCTGGAAATTATGTCTCTGCACCTGACTATAAAATGGCATTTTGGCAGAGTGCACCACAAAGATCGGCTTACGGTGGTGCAACTCCAACTTATGAAAGACTGTCCCAAGGTGATTATAAAGATTATGAAACTGCACTAAGAACCCCTGGTGAAATTGCAGCAAAAGAAGCCTTAGCTTCAGGACAAAAGAACTTAAACTCTACTATGGCAAATAATGGCATGTATGGGTCTTCAATCATGGCAAATCAAGCCAATGACAACCTTTACAAGAATTATTTAAACACCATGGCAACCAACTCTTCAAATGCAACCACAAATAGATTTGGAATGCAGCAACAAGACAATCAATATGCTGCTGGTTTCGACAAGTCTCTTTATGACACAAAGGTCAATGAAAACCAGAACTTGAATTCAATGAACTTGCAGGAAAATCTTGCACAAAATAATGCAAATTTTAGCCAGAATCAAAATTACAACAATTATAATATGGCTAATACTCAAGCAAACAACTCTTACAACTTGAACAAGGCAAATTGGGCAACAAACGCAGCTGGTCAATATAATCAGCTTCTTGCTGCACCATATGAAGATCAATGGAGACGTGCAACCTGGGATTCTAGCCAAAATGACAGGATTTTTAATCGATATAACACTTTCTGGCAAAACGCTGATCCGCTTCAGGACCAGAAGACACAACAAGAAATTGCTTCCATGGCCAAGCAACGCGAAGGCGGTGGAAGCTCTGCCTTGGGTGCTCTCGGTGGAATTGGTGGAACAATTCTCGGCGGCGTAGTCGGTTCAGTTGTCCCAGGTATTGGAACAGCTCTAGGTGCTGGCCTGGGCGGAATGCTCGGTGGAACAACTACCACATTCATTAATGGTGCAAAACCAGGCGTCGACTGGAGTTTAGGCTCAGGTTCAGGCGTTTCCGGTTCAGATCGAGTTAATGCAAATTATTAAAAAGTTTGAGGTATAATATATGGATTTTTGGCAAGGATTACTAGGTGGATTTGGAAACAGTTTCAGTACTACCTACAAGCACGCACTCGACCAAGGAAACAAGGATCGAGATTATGAATTAGCAAAAAAGAAAGTTGAAGAAGATATTGCTTACAAAAACCTTTTAAAACCATACTACGAATCTCAAGCTAAACTTGGCGATGCTAAGGCTAAAGAAGCTTTGTACAAAATTGACTTGATGGAGAATGTTACAAAGAATCCACCTAAGTCTCTTTTCGATACAAACTCTCCTGATGCACCTATCAAACCAACAAGTTTAATTGGTGGTCAAAATCCTGTTTGGGCAAAGGAAGAATCAGGAAATAATCCTGCTGCTGTTAACCCAACTGATGGAAAATCGGCTTCTTTCGGTTTGCTGCAAGCAAATGCTCCTGCAACTCAAGAAGCAATGTTCAGAAAATCAGGTCTTAAATGGACAAATGAAGATGGAACAACAAGCTCCTGGCTTCCAGATGTTCCAGTAACTGACCCTAAGTTTCATCAAGCATTTAAAGATTTGGTCAATCAAGACCCTTCTCGCCATGCAAATGCCCAAATGGAAGTTGCTAAAGACTTTTATAGTAATCCTATTGCTGAAAAAGCCAAAACACTAGGACTTGATATTAACGACGGCAGACTAAAAGATGCCATCACCTCTGCCGCTATTCAGCATGGTGTGAAAGGTGCATCTGACATTCTCGATATTGCAAAAGCAAATGGTGACTATTCATCAACTGAAAGTGCAATTGACTCAATTTATAGAGCAAGATCAGCGGTAAATCCAAAATTTGCTGACCGTTATGACAGAGAACGTCAAACTTTGCTTGGCATGGGTAAACAACCTCAGACTGCCGCAGTTTCTCCAAATGGTAGTTTTGATGTTGCTGCAAATAATTCAATGACTGACGGTTCAAATGCACTCAGAAGCCAACCTGAAAGTGGACCTGTTATTCCTGAAGCACCAGCCAATGATTTTAAATCAAGAGCAGAGCAATACACTAGAACTAATGGTCAACTATCAAAATTCTCTACGGAACAACTTCAAAGCATTGTTGCAAAGGGTTATAATGATGCTGCACGATATAAAACTGCTGGAATTGACTATCCTCTAGCAGGAGAAGTTAAACTTGTAGAACAAGAATTACAACAAAGAGCAGCACTTGAAAGTGCTCAAGCTCAAAGAGCAATGACTCAAAAGCCACAAAGCATGATTGACATGCAAACTGGCAATATTGTTGCCATGACACCGCTTGAACTGAGTAATGCAGACCCTAATCGCTTTAGAGAATATAATCCTAACACTCAAGCTCTACCTACAAGACTACAGCAAAGAGAAGAGATTATTTCAAGCAAGATTGACCAGATTATTAACGACCCTAGAAATGCACAACATTTTGAAAACAAGTCTGGTGATGAACGTACTAGGATCGCACTTGGCACATTGATGCGTGACAAATCATTTTCTTCTCTTGTTAATTCTTATCAACAAGATTTGAGAGACTATAGATCAAAGGTGAGTGTTGAAGACAAGGACGAAAAGGGAAACAAGATAATTGTTGAGCCTCAATATTCACCACGCACAGAGCAAACAGCTGCGGACATGACTTCAGTTCAGCAATACGACAAGGTTGGTCATGCCAGTGTGAAAGATGCTTATGGTTTCTTATCTAATGGCATCCAAACAAAACAAGCTGAATATATGAATTCAGGTCTTGATGAACAAACTGCCTACGCAAAAGCTAGACAGGATGTTTGGAGTTCAACCGAAGGTCAAAACGCACTAAGTGTATTAAATAAAGCATACAATGGTGATATGTCTTCACCTGTAAAATCAGGAAGAATTTCAACTGTTGGCAGCAAAACAATGACAAAAGCTGAAGAGAAAACTTTGGATGAATTACAAAAGAGTGTTCACACCTTTGACAATGTAAATTCATCTCTCAAAGATGTTCTTATGTCACAAGATGAAAAAATGTCTGGCAACATTATTTCTGACGATGAAATGATTAAACGTGCAACCAAGAAAGTTGATGTTTATACAAAACTTGGTGCAAAATCAATTGATGTAATGAGTAATTTCTTTCAAACTGGAAATCCTGATGTTTTGAAAAATAACGGTATAGATAATGACACAATCAGAATGTACCAAAATTTGAGAGAATATTTTGCTCAAAAGAGACATGATTTAACAGGTGCAGTATTTTCACCTCAAGAATCAGAATATTATGCAAAGACTTTTGCTAGTGCAGAATCTAGCCCTGCTGCTCTTGAAGGTGCATTGAAAAACATGACCATGAAAAACAAACTTGCAAAAGATAAACTTGAACATGTTAAGAAGTTTGGCATTGATGCTTATGACCCTAATGAAGGTTTGAAAAGAGTCTATGGTAATCCAGTAGCACCAAGCTCAGATGGAAATAACCAAGCACCTCTTGCACCTTCTCATCAAAGTCAAGGCAGAAGTTACATGAGGATTAATTAATGTCTCTAAATGAATTCAAATTGAAAGACAATCTAGGACTTTCAGATGATAAGCTTGAAAAGATTTACAATGCTTATTCTAGCGGAAAAATGTCTGAACAAGAAAAGTTTGATTTTGAGAATGACTTTCCACAGTTTATTCAAAACAGAAAAGCTTATGATGAAAAAGTCTCAGCTGCTTCAAATGATTTAACTGGAACCATGATGGAGTCAGTTGGCAACAAGCCAGTGTTGAATGACCTTTTATCCGTTGTGAATCCTGAAGATTTTTCAAAATGGGAATCTGCCTACAATTCCAATAAAATGGATAGTCAGCAAAAAGCTGAATACGAAAATGACAGAAAACAATTTATTAAATCTCATGGTGCAGGAGCAGACGCAAAAGTTAGACTAGCTGTTGGTGCTGAAACTGACCCTGAAAGACGAATGGCAGTTGTTAAGAAATACCATCCTGAAGCAGTACAATTTGGAGAAGACAATTACATAATCAAAAAGGATGGCAAAAACCAGCTGTTTAACCCTGAGGGTCTTGACGTTCGAGATATTGCAGGCGCAGCCCCTGAAATCGTTGGTGGTGCAGCTGGAACAGCGGCGGCTATCGGAACAGGTGGAACAATGGCGGCTATCGGTGGATCTGCTGTAGCTGACGCAGGAGGCAAGCGGTTAACCCAGGAAGCTCTCAGAATGATTCTAGGCAATAATGACATAGAGTCTATTAAGCCCGAGGAATTTTCATCCAAGGTCAAAGAGGTGGCAACAGACACGGCACTCGGTGTCGGTGGTGGCTTGCTAGGCCATGGGATTTCAAAGGTTGCTGGTGCAGGACTTGAAGCACTTAACAACAAAATTTTGAGACCGATGGACGCTACTAAAGCAAAAGTTATCATAAATGAAATTGATAATGCTTCACCTGAAATTAAGACTTTGCTTGAAAAAGATGGACTTCTTCTTTCAACTGCATATCCTGCAATGGCAAAAGTTGAAGGTGGTTTAGCTAAATTCCCTGTAGTTGGTGCTGGGATTCAAGATGCACAAAAAACAGGTGGTTTGCTACTCACTGACTCAATTGAAAATGCTGCAATGAAAAAGGCTGGAATTACTGAAGCTGATTTAACAGGAACCAACATTGCTACTCGTTCAGCTGGACTTAAGGACGACATTAAAGAGATTAGAAATTCAAACTATGAAGACACCTTAAAGTCTCTTACTGACAATTCAAAGAATGAAAGAATTCCTCTCAGCGAGACTTATGACACAATTAATGAATATTTGAAGAAATACGAGGATGTTGGACTAGACGATAAGAAATTAAAGCAACTCAAGAATTTAATGGGTGGATTTGATTTCGATTCAAACCCTGCTCCAATGTATGACTTTCTTGAAAGTGAGGCAAAGACTTTACGAGGCAGAATTAATAATGGCCTGATTAGCCAAGATAAGAAAGTAATTGCTAAAGACCTTTTGGCATCGATGGAAAAAGATTTAAATGCAATTGTTCCTGAAGATGCTTTGATGCGCAAGGATTACGCTGAAAAATCAGGTGCATTAGACATGTTGAAAATGCGTGGTGGTAACGCTAGTGCAAATTCTGCTCAAAGCCTTGTTGCAGCTGAAGAATTAGCAACTTCACCAAACTTTTTCAATACAAACTACAATAAACTTTTACAAGGTAGAAGCAGAATAGGTAATGGCGAAAGTATCTTTAGCCCAACAAGAACTGCTGATGAATTGAAAAACTCAAAAGAATTGTCTGATGTTTTGGCAAGAGCAGGACTTTACGAGAATAATTCAAACACTGCCAACTCTGCACTACTTGGAAACATGTTACTCAATTTGGTTGGTGGTAAACTTGGTGGTGGTTTGCTCGGTGCAGGAGCATATGGTTATGCTGGTGGAAACAATAGAACATTTGGAGAAACTTTAGTCGATACAGGCAAGGGATTTGGTGGTGGATTAGTAGCAGCTCACCTTGCAAAAACTGCACTTAAAAACAAAGCAATTAATGCAATTAGACGTTCAGCAAATCCTTCAAAAACACTAGAAGACATTATTAAATCTTCAAATGGTGGATTGCTAAACAGGTCTTTAATTGGACTTGGAACAATAGCTTCAGAAGAAAGCAACGATTAACAAAGGAGGTTAGAAATAACCGAGAATGCCTTTTACAAGAGACAATACAATACTACCTGGCGTCAATGAAGACACCGTTAAACAGAGTATCCTTAAACTTGATGATGACATGAGTAAAATTTATACTCATGCCAACACTGTTAACACTCTCACTTCGCAGAAGATTAGTCAGACTGAAAAGGGTTCTCCAAATGGAGTTGCACCCTTAGACAACAATTCTGACGTTCCACTCGAAAACATTCCAGACACTGCAAAACCTCCTGTTGGTTCAGTTACCATGTTTGCTGGTGAAACTGCTCCTTCAGGATGGTTTGAATGTAATGGTGCTACCTACGTAATCACTGACTATCCCAAGTTGTTTGATGCAATTGGTTATCTTTGGGGTGGTACAGGTCTGAATTTCAAAATTCCCGATATGCGCGGCTACTTCCCTCGTGGTTGGGACCACTCAGCTGGTGTTGATCCTGACAGAGCAGCACGAAGCGGTGGCGATCACGTAGGCTCTACACAAGCAGACTCTGTTGGACCTCACAATCATAATCTTGATGTGGGAGGCCAGTATGTCGCTGAAGGTGGAGCCTGGGCATATGGAGATAGAGAACATGGTGAAGCTATGAGTTCATCAATCGTTCAAAACTATGTCTCAAATGAAACAAGACCTAAAAACAAATACTTCATGTTTATAATCAAACACGACTAAGGACTATATGTAATGACAATATATCTTTTTGACCCAATTACGAAAGAATATTCTGGAAATTTAACCATTTTAGATGAATCAAATTTGCCAGCAAATTCAACAACCAATGCAATACCAAGTCTGAATATTGATGAGACTTGCATTTTTGACGGTTCAGAATGGAAGGTAATTAGCAATTACAAAAATAAAATTGTATTCAACAAGTTAACTGGCAAAGAAGTTGTTTATGACAAACTTGGTGATCTACCTGAAGAATTAACAAAAATTGCCTGCCCAAATCGAGATTTATATTCTTGGGGTAGTCAAGACTGGATTCAAGACATTGAAAAGTATCGCAAGCGTGACAGACTATCTAGAGAAAGAGAAATGAATTCTTTGCAATGGTTAATCTTTAGACATGAATCTGAACTGAGACTTTTAGAAGCAGAGAAAATCATAAATACAACATTAACAAAAGAACAAATTATCGAACTTGATGAATATTTCAATGCTTGGCGTAATTTCATGGATGAAACTTGGTTCATTGGAAAACAATATCCAGTTCGCCCTGAATTTCTCGGAGTTTAATGATGGCTAAAAAACAAAACCTAACAATAGAACAAGGCTCAACATTTGAAATGGATATTGTTTGCAAAGATGTAAATGGTCAAATCGTTTCCCTTACTGGCTATAGTGCAAAAGCACAAGTCAGAGCAGGTTATGCTGATTTTTATGCTGACGCTGTAGCTGTTTTTACATGCACAATATTTGCAAATACAGGAATAATTAGAATTGAACTATCTGACTCTCAAACTCAAGCACTAGATTTTAACAAAGGACTTTGGGACTTGGAATTAACCCTTCCGAATAACAAAGTTTACAGACTTCTAGAAGGACAAGTTAAAATTTCTAGAGAAGTAACAAGGAACACATAACATGGCAATTGAAACTATTGAAGTTGTAATTCCCGTAAACACAGGAACTACGCCACCATCTGAATTTACTCTTCAGGCAATGAATTATGCAAATCAGGCATTGTCATATCGCAATCTTGCAATGTCCTCTGAACAGGCCGCGGCTGCAAGTGCTCTAGCTGCTGCAACTTCAGCAGAAGAATTACTTAATTTAGACAATTTTAAACCTAAGGGTGTTTTGGATTGTTCAACAAACCCTAATTACCCAAGCGGAATTGAAGGTGACTATTACATTGTTTCAGTTGCTGGTAAAATTGGCGGTGCAAGTGGAATAACGGCTTCTGTTGGCGACATGATTCTTTGCGCAACTCCTTCAATCGCCGGAAACCATACAACTGTCGGATCAAATTGGGTCCATGTAATAACCAATCTAGATGGAATGGTTGTTGGCCCTTCAGTTTCTACAATAGACAACATTGCAACCTATAACTCTACAAATGGCAAATTAATTAAAGATTCAGGAATTTTAGTTTCTAACATTTTAACAAATTCAAACATTGGAATCAATCCTAATCAAGTTCCAAGAAATTCAGATCTTGGTGATCTTGCATTCATGGACTTACCTAACAACTCAAACAAAGTTCTAAAAGGTGACGGAACCTGGGGAGAACAAATTGAAGTTATTTCATTAATTATAGCACTATCATAAGGGAGATTAAATGAGTTATCCACAACCAATTTTTAATTTTATTCCAAAGAAAACTTTGCATCCATTACTGAGTTATACAAGAGCTTCATCAGCAACTGTAACAGATTCAACTGGTAAACTGAGAATTGTAGGCAATAATAAACCAAGATATGACCACGACCCCCTCACGGGCATCTGTAAGGGTCTGCTCATCGAGGAGCAGCGGACGAATCTGCTGTACCCGTCGGAGGACTTCAGCAACGCGGCGTGGACGAAGACCCGCGCAACGATCACGGCGAACGCGGCGGTTGCGCCTGATGGGACGATGACCGCTGACAAGTTGGTGGAAGACACGACGGCGAGCAGTGTCATTGACCGCCCTAATGGAGCCACCCATGTCCGCCCCTAATGGAGCCACTTGGATCAGCGTTTCCGGGCTTCGGACGTGTTAAACATCTAGTTGTTTTCCCCTGCACCGGCAACGCAGTTTTTGATCATGGCCTCTTCCCTGGAGCTTCGGAAACTTCGACCTTCGAGGACCACCTTGTATGCTCCGTGCCGCAAGCGATCCAGGGTCGCGGCCCCCAAGAGCTTGTTGTTGAAGGCTTCTCCCCATTCGGAGAAGTCCAGATTGCTGGTGATGATCGTCGGGCACCGCTCGTACCGCTCCGCGATCAGATCATGGAAATCCTCATCCTCTGAGGTCTTGAA